>NZ_AP014545.1:1251666-1564583 GCF_016592435.1 Amphritea japonica ATCC BAA-1530
TGTTATTACATCTTGCCGATTCGGGGCTCACTCCAAGCGTTTAACTGTGTACGATCTGGAAATTAAAAGTTCAACGCCTGTTTGGGAAAGAACGGGCAGTTATTTTGGTGAATGGAGCATCAATCAAAACTATGACTTAGTACTGTCCTACGATGAACCCTGTAATAACCTAGATTGTCCTGCTCCTTTTGTTCAAAAAGATGTTATCTGGAGCAATGAAGTTAATTGATATCAGTACAGATTATCCGCTGAGGTCAGGTTAGAGGTGAATATTGCTTTAGGGAAAAGATAACTGCGGATGCAGTCCCTCGCTCATCTGAGACTAACCTTCCTGATGAAAATGGTCGGCGGTGCATTTATAGAAAGCCTTTAAGTTCATCTGATAAACCTTGTTCGCCAAAAAATCAAAAATGTAAGTGTGCAGGGTTGTTACAGTATTCATACATAGCTTCCAGCAGTGTGACTATTTTCCCATGATGAGCTGAATTCAGGTTTGTAGTGGCATAACTAAATTGGATGCTTGATTAGATTTTTTAGTGATTAGCTAAGATTTTATCTAGAGTCAGGGTATAGAAAGTAGTTTCGGTAAAAACAGTTCGTGCATAGTTATCAGTTGTTCTTCTCCCTTTGATTGATCCAACAAAGAGGTGCTGAGTACCATATAAGTCATAACCTTCAGCGAACTCTCCTAGGTCGACAGTTACAACGACTGGTCCACCTGAAGCTCCTTCATATGAAGTGCAATAGCTCAGCTTGCTTCCACTTTGACCGCCGGTAAGAATGCATTTTTCATGGTAGGTAAGTATCTGTCCTTTCCCCCCAATTCCTTTATCAGCCGAGTGACCCGCAATAGTAGCGAAGGGCTTGAACTTTTTCCCAAAAAAAATCTGAATCAAGAGCATCAGAATAATCAATTGGAGAGTTAATAAGTGGTTTAATTACTTCTCTAGAAATAGCTTCGTTTAACTTAACAATTGCATAGTCCCCAGGGTTCATTTGGGCCGTAATAACTTTAGCGATTGTCCTTTTAATGCTATTACCTGAGTTAGTTGTAAAAATGGCTTCGTTATAACCAACTTTGAAGCCATTTGAGCCTTCGCTTGAGGCCCAATGGGCAATACAGTGGCCAGCGGTGATGGCGATAATGCCATCTTTTTTTGGTGAATCAACGACGATGCTCAGTGTATATTGCTCTGTATTTCCATTTCTTAAAGTAGAAGTTAAGCTTCCCACAGCCTCAAGCCATGAGGGAGAAGTTATGGATCTGATCTTTCTTGGGTCGTTGGCCATTGTTTCAGGGTAAGCTTCGCCTGAATGGTGAGTGATTTTAGAAGGGTTTTGAAAAGAAGGCTGATGAAAATTTGTAGTGAAAGATTGTTCACAAGCCTTGTTGCAGGCCGTACCAGCGAAAACTTGAGTTGTAATAAGCGCAAATAGAAGTAGGGTCTTCACTACAGGCTTTGTCCAGGAGTTTGTTTGTCAGAGAGGTTAGTATGAGAGCAGGGTTTAGCCGAGTGCTGATATTTAAAAGGTGTTGTTCGGAGTGTTTTTTTGAATCAGAGAATAAAAGATCCGGGGTAGCTGTATACAGGTTAAAACAGTAAAAGGTGTATACCCCGGTGAATAACGAAATTACTTCGTTAAGGATCAGCGAAGGGGAAGGTGCTGAAAAACAGGTATGGTCAACGCGATGAATCGGCAGACAAAATAGGGTGGATCAGAAAAGTGGTCGGGGCAGCAGGATTCGAACCTACGACCCTCTGCTCCCAAAGCAGATGCGCTACCAGGCTGCGCTATGCCCCGACTAGGGTGAACATTGATTAGACACTGTGTTCTGAAGTGTTGAAAGATGGTCGGGGCAGCAGGATTCGAACCTACGACCCTCTGCTCCCAAAGCAGATGCGCTACCAGGCTGCGCTATGCCCCGACGAAGAACATTATTTATACACGTAAAGTTCCAGTGTGTCTCAGAATTTACCAGTTCTATTACTAGAAGATGGTCGGGGCAGCAGGATTCGAACCTACGACCCTCTGCTCCCAAAGCAGATGCGCTACCAGGCTGCGCTATGCCCCGATCTGAGTGAATGGCTCCTCGAGCTGGACTCGAACCAGCGACCAATAGATTAACAGTCTACTGCTCTACCAACTGAGCTATCGAGGAAAATCATTCATTACGGTTTCAGTTGGCTCCTCGAGCTGGACTCGAACCAGCGACCAATAGATTAACAGTCTACTGCTCTACCAACTGAGCTATCGAGGAACACCTCAACCGTGGCGGCGTATATTAATGATGAGCAGAGGTAGCGTCAAGCAAAAAATCTACTGTTTTTTTAAGTGGTTAAATAACAATCGAAAAGTATCTGTGAAGGTCATTTATGGCGCTCAGATTGAATTAGTGCAAGGTAGCGTTTCGTTCACTAGATGTTTTCTGTATAACAGGCGTATATACGTTGGCGTTTACGCTTTCCATAGAGTGATCAGGGTTAGGCATTGCAGGCTTTTTCACAGACCTTGCTATTAAAAAATATAGGCACTAAGGATATTCATATATGACTATGATTACCGGTAAAGATGCGCCACTGGAAGATTCTATTGCCAGAATGAGTGCGCACCTTCAGAGGCTTGGCTTTGAGATAGAAGAAGTGCAGTGGCTTAATCCGGTCCCTAATGTGTGGTCTGTCTATATTCAGGACCGTAATTGTCCTATGTTGTTTGCCAATGGTAAGGGGGCGTCACGTGATGCGGCACTTGCCAGTGCTCTGGGAGAGTATTTTGAGCGTTTGAGCTGTAACTATTTCTTTGCTGACTACTATCTTGGTCAGCCGGTTGCTGAGGGGGAGTTCGTTCATTATCCGAACGAGCGATGGTTTTCTGTGCATGATACCGAGCTGCCTGAAGGGTTGCTCGACGGACCGACCCGGAAACACTATAACCTGAGTGGTGAATTAAAAGCCTCTATGCTGATTGATACCAACTCAGGTAATCGTCAGCGGGGTATCTGTGCTATTCCGTTTGAGCGCCAACGTAATGCTGAAAAGGTATGGGTGCCGGTCAATATTGTCGGCAATCTTTATGTGAATAATGGTATGGCTGCAGGTAACACCATAAACGAAGCACGGGTGCAGGCTCTGTCTGAGATTTTTGAGCGGCATATAAAAAATACGATTATTTCTTCTGGAATTAGTCTTCCAAATATTCCCCAGCATGTGTTGGACCGTTATCCCAGCGTGGTTGAATCAATCGCTTCGCTACGTGAGCATGGGTTTGTTGTGGTGGTTAAGGATGCATCGCTAGGCGGGAAGTTCCCGTTGGTTAATGTCACACTGATCAACCCTGCAGACGGGGGGTGTTATGCTTCATTCGGTGCGCATCCTAAGTTTGAAGTGGCATTAGTACGCGCGGTGACTGAGTTGTTGCAGGGGCGGGCACTGGATAGCCTGGAGGCGTTACCACTTCCAGACTTTGATATCGCCAGAGTGGCAGATCAGCAGAACCTGGAGGCGCATTTCAACGATTCTAGCGGCTCAGTCGCCTGGGATCTGTTTTCAACGGAAACGGATTATGAGTTTGCTGAGTGGAATATAGAGGGGGGGACGCAGGCTGAATTTGAACAGCTGTGCCATCTGATCCACAAAGTCGATATGGATATCTATATTGCTGATTATGAACACTTGGGGATGTATAGCTGTCGAATTATAGTGCCGGGTATGTCCGAGATCTATCTGGTTGATGAACTGGTCTGGAACAATAACAATGCCGGTATTGATCTGCGTGAACCCTTGTTGCGTTTGTCTGAATTGAATGAAGAAGAAGCGGAAGCGTTGCTGGTCAATATTGAGGAAAGTGGTTTTGATGATCTGCAGCGGGTTGCCGACATAATCGGTGTTTTGACTGACGCTGCAACTGCCTGGAACACATTGCGGGTAGGTGAGTTAAAATGCTTATTAAACTTACAGCTCGGTGAACTGGAAGACGCGTTGTACTGGAGTGACTGGATCCAGCAGTTTGGTCATCTGGATAAAGACAGAGCGGTATTGTTCCGTTGCTTGCATCAGTGTCTGATGTTCCGCTTAGATCAAGAACGGCCCCTGGATGAGTATAGGGGGCTGTTGGATCAAATATACGGTACTCAACGGGTCGCAGCTGTATTAGATATGATTGATGGGAACGCGGTATATAGCGGTCTGGTTAGTTCTTCGCTGGCATTAGAGGCTTTCAATGAGCATCAGAATCTATTAGCGACTTATGCTCGACTGCAAAGGGTTAAAAAAAGTAACTGAACAAACATTGGTCATGTTTTTAACTGATTGATTTATGGGTGTTTTTAAAATATAAAAAATTGAATGGGCTATCCTGTAGGGGGTAGCCTTTTTTGCCTCTTGGTCAGTGTGGTTATTTCCGCTATCATCGGTGGCTTCACCTTGTTCGCGTGTCCGGAGATTTTTACTGAGATGCTTTTTAAAAAGCTTCCCGAAACAATATTTGTGCCCTTCTCGGGACAAAATAAACATATCTATGAAGCGGTCTTGCTGGATCTGGCTGATCAGTTCTTTGATGAAGATCTGGTAGATCCGTTTGTGCCTAAAGACCTTATCCGCTCTTGTATCGAAGATACAGTTGTTCGTTTGGGTGTGCGTCGCTGGGAGCCTGAAGAGGGTGAGTCCGAAAGCGATCGACAGGAACTACCCCGTTCCACGGCTGAATATACCAGTCGGATCTATCGCCGTTTGGTTGAAACTGGCTGGTTGGAAGAAGAGCAGCGGATCTACCGTACCTTTGTTCTGTTATCGCCGGCCATTAGTTACTTGTTGCGAACGTTAGTTGGCATTAATGAGCTGGAAAAGCGAAGCTATGGCGGCGCGGTTCTGAATGTTCTTAGTTCCCTGGAATCTGCCATAAAAGACCCGGCGGGCAGGGGTATTACCCTGCAGGAGGCGGCGCAAACCGCAGCTGATTTCAGTGCTCACCTGACTGATATGATGCTGGGGTTGCGGGAATTAAAAATGAGCCTGGCTGCGACCTCTAATCCCCAAGAGATTGTACGTAGTTTCTTTGATCGCTTCGTGGCCCATATTCTTGTCTCTGACTACAAAACACTGAAAACGAAGAACAACCCGTTCCGCTTTCGCCGTCAGATTCTGACGATGCTACGTGATCTGCAATTTGATCCACTCAAAGTTGAAAAGTTAGCTAAACACTATCAGGAACAGTTTGAACTGGGTTTTGCCGACGCTGAGGCGATGGTGCACAGCCATATCAACCGTATTATTCGGATTTTTGAGTCGGTGGATCAGCGTTTAGCAACGATCGATGATTTCCGTTATCGTCTAGAGAAACGGGTTGCCGACACCGTTCGCTATATGGATAAAACGACGCCGGGCATGAGTTCTCGCCTGTCTCGTCTGATCTCCGATGTGTCGAAGCTTGATTCTCGCTCCATACCTCATATCAACACTTTGGAAGCGGCTGCTTTCATTGCGCCAGGTAGTGTGCGTTCACCGGTTCGGCGCAGGGTTGAAACCAAACCCCGGGTTATTCGGCCTATTGAGATCGATCCCCGGGTGTTGGAAATGCGCCAGCTATTCAAAGAGTACAAGGCTCGCCGGGAAGTAAAACCGGAAAATATAGAGCTCTATGTAGAACGTCATCTGCTCGATAAGAAGAAAATCAACGCGTCTGACTTCACTATTGAGTGTATCGAAGATTACATCTGCTTCAGTTACCTGCGCCACATGCGCTCACTCGGTAAGAAAGGGCGGGGTACCGCCAATAAGTATGAGATTAAGTTCGAAGAAAAATATGTCAACGTCGCGGATATGGTTGAATGTCGCGACTTCAGTATTCAGAGGAAAGTATAATGCTGGGTGATCTGCAGAAAATCATCGGTCGCAGTGATCAGTATCAGGAAGAAGATTTCGTTCATGCCGCCAATATGCTGCTGGTGAATCAATTTATCTATGCTGAGCGCTCCGGCCATCGGGATAGTTACTTTCTGGTCGCTTCTCATGTGGATTACTTTACTAATCTGTTTGCTGCTATCGGCTGGTCGCTGATTTATCAGCCAGATGAAGCTTATTTAGGCATATTGCCAAAAGGTGAAGAGCGCTTCATGCGCTTAAAGCTGGATGAGTCGTTGTTTCTGCTCTGCTTGCGTCAGCAGTATGAACAGAAGCTGGAAGCATTTGATGTGGAGGCCGGTCGGGCCTATATCACCTCTAATGACCTGCTAACACTCTATGAAAACCTCACCGGTCGTGAGATACCGAACGAAACCCGTTTGAAAGAGCTGCTGTCGTTGTTTAGTCGGCATGGAATTATCGAGCGGGGCAAGCCTCATGAAACAGACCCTAAAAATATTCCGTTAACGATTAACCCTGCGATTCGCCAGGTGGTTGTGGAAGATTTTATCGGTCAGCTAGAAGCCTTGTGCGAAGAGCAGGATGACGGCGACTCGGTCTCGGGTGCAGTGGAAGCGGGTTCTGCGGATGAGGCAGTAATTGCGCCTGAAGCTCCTTCGGAGGTGATGCCAGAAACACCAGCTACCGAGCCAACAGACGCCGTGATAGATGAGCCTGCACCGGAGGAGACAAACTGATGAAACAGCTCAATAGAATGGTGCTGGTTAACTGGTATGTGTTGGGTGCGGTAGAGATCCCGATTAAAGGTAATGTGGCTATTGTAGGGCCGAATGGGTCGGGTAAATCCTCTTTGCTGGATGCCATACAGACGGTGTTGATGGGGGGGAATAAAAAATACCTTAGCTTTAACGCCAGTGCGGGTGATAAAAGTGAGCGTAGTTTGCGTACTTATTGTCTGGGTTTTATGGATGATATGGGTAAGAAAGAAAACTCCCGACAGGATTCTGTTAGTTATATCGCATTGAGTTTTTTTGATACTGAGACGGGCAAAGAGACCTGTGTTGGTCTGGCCATTAGTGCGTCGCTTTCTTCACCGGAGGAGGATGTATTAGGGCGCTTTATCCTGCCTGACTTTTCCGTCTCTCTGGAGGACTTTACCGATAAGCAGGACGGTGGTCGTTTGCCAAAAGAGTGGCCAGTGGTACGGGAAAGCTTATTGAAGCAATGCCCTGACATGAAGTTGGAGAAACGCGCGAATCGCTTTATCCGTGAGTTGGTGACTGAGCTAAGTTATGACCCTCAGATGCCAAATGATGATGATAAGTTCGTTAAAAACTTTCGTAACGCACTTAAATTTGTCCCGATTAATAGCCCGACACGCTTTATCCGTGAGTTTGTTCTGGATGAAAATATTGTCCATGTGGGGGGCTTCCGTAAGTCTCTCGATGAATACCGGGCGATGGAAGAAAAAACCCGTGAAGTCGCGAATCGCATTGGTGAGCTTGAAAAAGTTCAGGAGCAGTGTAAAGGGATCGATCGTAATGTGAAAAATTCGGTTGAGTATGAGTGGGTGGTTCACGAAACCCGATTTGAGCATGCTGATCTGAAAAAAGAGGAAGCAGAAGAGCGCCTCGAATTAAATCAGGAGAAAGAAACCACGCTACAGTCTGATCTTGAAGCGAAGAGCGAAGAGCTTAATCAGACGATGCAGTCCTTGGCGAATACCCGGGCTGAGCTGAATAACACCGACAGTGCGCATAAGGTGAAGGCGCTGGAAAACTCAATTGATGCGCGTTCTCATGAGTTGGGTGTTGTTAAAGAGAAAATTCAGCATGTTTATTCGCTGCTCCGTTCAGCGGTAAGTTTTGCGAACTATCAGCAATACCTGCCGGAGAGTTTTATCCCGGTGGTTAAGGATTCCGTTGAACTCTGGCGCTCCGGCGAAGATATGATGGCTGAGGCATGGCCTCTGGCGCCGGTGGATGTGGATAACAATCTTAAGCAATTAAAAGATTCGGTGGACGGTGTGCGCCGGGAGATTGCGCGCCGCTTTGAAGCGTCGGTTATCCGTATGAACGAGCTGCGCAGCGAAATACAAAGTCAGAAAAGTGCCGTGGAGCAGTTGAAAGAGGGGCGGGCGCCGTTGCGTCGTAATACCCGTGAGCTGATGCAGCTGCTGAAAGACTATGGTATTGAATCTACCCCAATCTGTGAGTTGGTGGATATCAACGATGAGAAATGGCGTATTGCGATTGAAAGTTTCCTTGGTGCACGCCGCGAAGCTCTTATTGTTGATCCCGACCGGGTTAAAGAAGCGATCACGCTTTACCGGCGTAAAGGTCGTCACCTGAAAGGTTGTCGGGTGGTTAACACCACTAAGAGCCATGAATGGGTCAACCGGTCAAAGCCAGGTTCGCTGGCGCAGTTTGTGGATTGCCAGGGTGAAGACGCTTTGGGCTACATGAATCGCGCTCTGGGCGGTGTGATGGCGGTAGAAACTGAAAGCGAACTGATTCGCCAAGAGCGGGCGCTGACCTATGACTGCATGTTGCAGACTGAAGGAACAACGACCTCAATCCGCGAAGAAGCGCCGATGATGGGCAGTGGTGGTGGCCGTCGTCAGCATCAGCTGCAACAGCAGGATCGTCAGGTTGATCAGATGATGGCTGAGTTCAGCGCGTTGAACAAAGATCATGAAGCGCTGGATAGTCTGAGAGAAAACCTGATCCGTATGACCGCAGCGCTGACCGGCGTGACCGAGCGGACGTTTGATCTGGTTAATCAGCGTGAGATGCTGCAATCGGAGATTGACGGCTATCGTCAGGGTATTACTGACCTGCGTAATCAGGATGATACGGGCATTCAGCAGCGTATTGCTGAGTTGGTTGAGGCGCAAAAAGCGGCTCAGGATACTCAGAAGAAACTGATGGATAAGCTACAATCTACCCGCACCAGCCTGATTAAAGATAATGCGTCTCTTGAAGTGTTGGATAATGAGCTGGAAGAACATGCTGCAGCGCGCTCTAAGTGTGAAGCTGATGCTAATTTTGATGCTCAGTCTGCTCAGGAAAAGCGGGATTATATGGATGAGTCCTGTTCCGGTGATCTGGATCGGATCATTTTTGAGTCGGCTAAGAAAGCACAGTCTGAGTTGGGGCTGGTGGAGCGAAAGAAAAATATTGTCCGGGATGGGGTTGCTCAATACAAGGCGCGCTATCACGGTTCTGGCCTGAGTCATCAGGAGTTGGATAAGGTTGATGAAGATTCAACCCATGAGCAACTGGCTGAGTTTGTTGATCATACGATTCAATCGTTGCGTGACAGTGAGCTGGCTGAATATACCGAGAAGGCTGAGCGGGCACGGCTGGAAGCAGAAACTTCATTCCGTTCCGATTTTGTTGCTCACTTGAAGGATCAGATTGAGAAAATTAAAGAGTTGATTCGGGAGTTGAATGCTCACTTGAAAAACCGTCCTTTCCACCGGGAAATGTACAGTTTTGAAATGATGCCTAACCCAGAGCTCAAAGATATTCTGGAACTAGTCGAAGCCTATACCCGAATGGATCAGGCTAATGTTGGCTCGCTGTTCGACATGCAATTTGATGAGAAACGTCCCCATCAGGATGCGCTGACGAAGATCCATGAAGTGCTGAAGGATGAGGGTGAAAGTAGCCTGTTACAGGATTACCGTAACTTTTATAACTTTGAGCTGGTGGTGAAAGATGTTGAGGGTAATCGCAAAACGACGCTGACACAGCGGATTAAGACTGGCTCTGGTGGTGAGCATCAGGTGCCGTTTTACGTTGCCATTGCTGCTGCGATGGGTGCGACTTATCGGCTGCGTGATAGCGCCGACGGCGTTACGCTGGGTGGTATTAGCTTATCTGTATTCGATGAGGCATTTAACAAGCTGGATGCTGAAAACACCGTTACCTCCCTTGGGTTTATGAGTGATCTGGGGCTGCAGACGCTGATTGCTGCGCCGGATGATAAGTATTCACTGATGGCAACGACGATGGATACTATTATCAATGTCTGCCGGGATGGTCGGGTTGTGGATATTGATGTGGAGTTTCCAACCCAGAATGGTAAAGCGCTACTGAACTCTGATAACCCTTATCGATTGATTGACCGATCAGAAGGGGAGTCGAGTGCAGAAGATGTTGAAGGGTTATTGCCCGCTTAAGGTCTTGGTTTAAGTCAGTCGGCTTACAGCGTAGTGGTCCATCGGGTTCCCCGGTGGGCCATTTTTGGTTTTGGGGAATGGTAATCCGGCTCGAAGCTGCAGAGTGGTGCATTTTGACGCAGGACGATGAGCCGTTTGGGATCGTTCGGGTGGGGGCGAACCTGCCATTGATCCGGTTGATTAATTACCTCAACTAGCATGGCCTGAGCCTCGGGCGCCGGTATTCCTTTAAACTCCACCATAAAATCATCGTTATTCGGCAGGGCTAATTGCTCAGTGCGTAGGTCCTGATACTGATGATTGGCCAATAACTGTTGCAGATGTTGAAGGTCCCAGTGTTTGGGGGCGCAGGTCAGAGGCAGGAGCCTGCCAAGGTGTCCTGGGGAGATAACGGCGCGCTCTTTAGAGAAAAACTTGCGCACAGTCAGTTCGGTGTGGGCTTTTAATAACGAATTGTCTCGCACGTTGCCATCAAAATTTACCTGGCTTAGGCCATCAATCATGATCTGTAGATTAAAATCGCAGGCCTTAATGAATTTCCAGGCAGGTTCAAGTGAGTTTCGTGCTCCCAGGCTGTACTTGGTAGCCTGCTTGCCGTGACGTGTGTTTGCGTCCAGTACAGTAATCATCAGATAGTTACTTTGAAAATCGACCAGTGCTTCCGGTTGTTCAGTAAAGCAGCAGGAAACTTCTCGCTGGCAGAAAGACAGCCAGGCTTCTCGCGTATTCAGGTGGGGCAGACAGCGGATATTCATTCACATCCCTAAAGCTGGGGTTATAATGCAGGCCAGTAGTTTAACCGAAGTTGAGATAAGCCTCTATGAAACTGATCAATCGTTCCGGATTTGCCGTTTTACCACGCCAGCCTTTTGCAGATTGGGCTAATCAGCAGCATGACGAGCTGAATCAGGTGATGAGTCTTGACGAGCATCGGGCTGAGGGTAGTGTTTATCTGACCGAAGAGTTTCAAAGTGAAGACGATTTGTCGGAACAATTAGCCGTGCATTATAAAAGAATCTTCGAGAATGAGTTGGCTGCCTGGGATGAGTTTGGTGATCACTGGCCGCAGCAGAGAACCCTGGAACTGTTTCTTCAATGGTTTGAGGTCATTCCGCAAGTGATGGCGGTGGATCTGTTGCAGGCGCCATTATTGATGGCGCCTTTGGAAGACTGATAAAGGTTGTTGTTAATGCGATTGATCAGTGCTTTTGGGTAGGGTAGTAAGGATAGTTGCGTTAGTTGGTGATAATCGCTAACAATAGTATTTCGTTAATAGTTTACAGGTAGTTTGATGTCTTCAAATACCAGGCTTCAGCTTGATATGCACCCGCTGAGAGAGTCTCTCTATGAAGAGATGCATTCCCGGCCGTTTCAGGTTATCCCCAGCCCTGCACGCATTTCCCATCTGTCAGTGGTGTGTAGTGAGCAGCAAAAGGCTGAGCAATTCAATCATTTGCAACGCTTATGTGAGATGTTGGGTGGTGATGTACCCGCTGCAGACTGCCCCTGTTTTCAGCAACAATTTGGACAGTTGCAAGTGCGCCGGGAGAAACACCTTGAGTTTGTCTCCTATACGTTCATCTGGCTGGGTGGAAATCACCGTAGTCCTTTTACTGAAACCGCTATTAGTCAGTTGCCTATCGGTTGGCTGGAGCAGATGTGTGGTGAGGTAATTGCAGCGCTGCATATGACGGTCGAAGATGTGCGGGAGGTGGGTGAGCCTACGATTCCCGAAGTGAAAAGTTACTTCGATGAAATGCGTTTGGTGGGCAGTCAGCCTTCACAGGGTGCAGCGCAGATCTGGACCAGCTTTCAGATGCATAATGATGGCTTTGGGCGGTTTCTGATTTATAACCGAGAGATGAGTGACAGTCAGGTGGGCCGGTTGGTTCAGCGTTTATTGGAGATAGAGTCATACCGGCACATGTCTCTGATGAGTTTACCACTGGCTCGCTCAATCAGTCCTCAGTTACAGCAGATGGATCAGCAGTTGGCGGAGCTCACGCAGGTTATGTCTGATGAGCAGTCGGAGGGTATAGGGGGCTGTGATGAGAGGTTGCTGTTGGGGCGGTTGACGCATCTGGCATCGAGAGTTGAGGCCTATCGGGCGCGTTCTACCTTTCGCTTCAATGCCACTAATGCATATCAGGATCTGGTCATGTCCCGGCTTGTTGATTTACGCGAGGATGAGGTTTCAGGGCATCTGACTTTGAATGAATTTATTTCCCGGAGAATGGTGCCTGCTGTACGCACTTGTCAGTCAACGGCGGAAAGGCTGGAAGATCTCTCCCGGCGTATAGATCGGGTAAGTGATATGTTGCGTACTCAGGTAGAGCTGTCGATACAGGGTCAGAATCAGGAGCTGCTAAGCTCTATGGATCGCCGTTCGCAGATTCAGTTGATGATGCAGCATACAGTTGAAGGGCTGTCAGTTGCTGCGATCAGTTATTACACCATCGGATTGGTAAAGATTTTTATTGGCGTGCTCTATGATCAGGGTCTGCAGATAGATAAAAGCCTGTCGCTGGGTATCTCTATGCCCCTGGTTATTATTGCAGTAGCGTTAATTACCCGTAGAATTCACTCAAAATTTAGTAAGCTTGCGGCTGACCCTGCAGACAAGAACTGATAAGAAAGGCGTTAATTAGATGAGCATAGCAACACAGATAGAGCAGCAATTAAAAGAAGCGCTGACTTTGCAGCACCTGGTCATTGAAAACGAGAGTCATATGCACAGTGGGCCAGCGAGCGATAGTCATTTTAAGCTGGCGGTGGTTGCTGATGATTTCTCGGGTAAGCGTCCGGTTGCCCGGCATCAGCTAATCTATGGGGCTTTATCAGAGCTGATGAATAACCCGATACATGCTTTGTCATTACATTTATATACTGCCAATGAGTGGCAAGAACAGAACGGCGATATACCACTATCACCTAACTGCATGGGTGGTTCTAAAAGCGATCAATAAATTGACCTTAATCAATGTTCGATAGTCATATCAGGCAGAGACTATAACTAGATAACGGGCAGGGGTGACCGCCCGTTACACTTGTTTTTCAGCCTTTGTAGGAGTTACTGTTTTATGCCTAATGAACATCACGATCTGATTCATGAACTACCTGAACACCGCGAACGTATTCATGTGTTGAAAACAACTAATAACCACTTTGCCAGACTGTTTGATGAATACCATGATGTAACCAAGCAGGTTGAGAAAATGGTTGGACTGGCAGAGCCAGTGTGCACCCAAACCGAAGAAGCGCTGAAACTGAAACGCTTACACCTGAAAGATCAGCTGTTTACGATGGTTAAGCAGGCTTGATTTGAATCTCTAACGATTCTAACCCGCTCTTGCGGGTTTTTTTGTATCTGAGCTCTGCAATCATCATCCGCTTAGCGTTATTATGCGTAACACTTTTAAGAAAGTGATTAAGTAGCGGCCCGACGAAGACAGAGAGTGACCCCACGATATGGATCAATCCCAACGCCCACCTCATTATAATTGGCGATATATTTTCAATGTGGCGCTCGAGTACCGTCCGTTGCTCATCAAAGCGAATCTTATCGCATTGCTGGCAACGTGCGTCAGTGTTCCTTTACCTCTCCTTATGCCTTTGCTGGTCGATGAGGTTTTGCTCGATAAGCCTGCAGCGTTGGTGCGTTGGTGTGATGATTTTTTTCCTGCTGACTGGCAAGGTCCGGTGCTTTATATCACGGCAGTTTTACTGATAACAGTTGTTCTCAGGGCGATAGCACTGGGATTGAATGTCTGGCAGGGCCGGCAGTTCTCTGTTATCTCAAAAGAGGTGATCTTCCGAATAAGAGAGGGGCTGTTACAGCGTTTGAAGCGGATCTCTATGGCGGAGTATGAGTTATTGGGCAGCGGTGCTGTCAGCTCTCACTTTGTTACGGATCTTGATACCGTCGATCGCTTTGTTGGTGCGTCGGTCAGTCGGATGTTAATAGCACTCCTGACTATTATCGGTACGGCGGTGGTGTTGATCTGGATGCACTGGCAGCTTGCACTATTTATTTTGTTGCTGAATCCGTTGGTGGTGTGGTTGACGATGACCATTGGCAAACGGGTAAAAGATCTTAAAGCGAAAGAGAATAAGGCTTATGAACGGTTTCAGGGTGGTTTAACTGAAGTTCTGGAAGCAATTTATCAGATTCGGGCAGCGAACCGGGAAAATCATTACCTACAGGGTTTGGTTGGTGATGCTCGCGCGTTAAGGGATCACTCGACTCGTTTTGAGTGGCGAAGTGAAGCTGCTAGTCGATTTAGTTTTATGGTGTTTCTCATCGGTTTTGATCTGTTTCGGGCTCTGTCGATGATAATGGTTGTCTATTCAGATCTGAGTATCGGCCAGATGATGGCAGTGTTTGGTTATCTCTGGTTTATGATGGGGCCGGTGCAGGAAGTGTTGGGTATTCAGTATGCTTTTTACGGTGCCAAAGCAGCTTTGCAGCGGGTTAATCGGTTGGCTGATCTGGATGAGGAGCCTGATTATCCGCATCAGAGTGATCCTTTTGCAGGCAAGTCATCTGTCTCTGTCGAGTTAAATGATATTCACTTTAGTTACATTCCCGGGCAGGAAGTTCTCCGAGGGCTGTCGTTAAAAATTGAAGCAGGACAAAAGATCGCTTTAGTTGGGGCAAGCGGTGGCGGTAAATCGACCTTAGTGCAGGTTTTGCTTGGCTTGTATCAGGCAGAAAAAGGGCGTGTGTTGTTCGAGGGTGTATCGGTTGAAAAGATAGGGCTTGATCGGGTGCGGGAAAATGTTGTCACTGTATTGCAGCAGCCGGCTTTATTTAATGATTCCGTCCGGGGAAACCTGACTTTGGGGCGCGATTATACTGATCAGCAGTTGTGGCAGGCATTGGCCGTGGCGCAATTAGAGGTTTTTGTGCGTCAGTTGGACGAAGGGCTGGATACAATGGTTGGACGGCAGGGCGTTCGTTTGTCTGGTGGGCAGCGGCAGAGATTGGCGATCGCACGTATGGTTCTGGCTGATCCTAAGGTTGTTGTATTGGATGAGGCAACGTCGGCATTGGATGCTGAAACCGAGTATAACCTCCACCGGGATCTGGCTGGCTTTCTTCGGGGCAGAACCACGATTATTGTTGCGCACCGTCTGAGCGCCGTTAAGCAGGCAGATCATGTTTATGTGTTTGAAGATGGTCAGGTGGCTGAGCAGGGTGGTCATGAAGAGCTCTTAAAACAGAATGGACTGTATACCCGGTTATATGGGCAGCACCAGCAGCATTAAGTGAAGGGGTTCGTATAAATATTATGGCTCGTCGAGATATGCTTCTGCGCTGTCGATTTATGTTAAAGCCTCGTTAAGCTAGTGGTGGCTATACTTGGATGAATATGCAGCAGGGTTCAACTGCTCAGGTTATACTTATCAGTGAGCAAAACTGAATATTTTCACAACGCTATTTGGGGCGAATATATGAACAAGGTGATTGTTATAACGTTTACAGCTGTCGTGCTGTTGTTGCAAGGATGCGCATCTTCGCTGAGTGGTGATACCTATTCCCGCAGTGAGGCGCGGCGGGTACAGAATGTTGAATTTGCCTGGGTCGATGCGGTGACGCCCGTTATAATCGAGGGGCGAACGGATAGTCCATTAGGAGCTGGTGCTGGAGCCGTTGTTGGTGGTATAGCGGGTAGTACTCTGGGTGGCGGTAAAGGAAGTAGTATTGCTTCTGTTGTTGGCGCGGTAGCCGGTGGGATTATTGGTCAGAAAGTTGAAGAGAATGCGACTCGAAAGCAGGGACAAGAGGTTACCGTCACTCTTGAGAATGGTAAAACTATCTCCATAGTTCAGGAAGTCGATAACAATGGTTTCTTTCAACCAGGAGAGCGGGTGAGGGTGCTGCGCCAGGGCGGTACCGCGCGTATCGTACGCTAATCTATCTGATTGTCAGAGACAAAAAAGCCCGCAGCAATGCGGGCTTTTTTAATGGCTTAATTGCTACTTTTTGTCTGCTGGCGCATGAAACAATAAGTAAAGGTCGACTAAAAGGTCAGGAATACTGCGACACATTTCATCACATAAACGACTATCTTCGCGCATCTTCAGAAATTCTTCTTCTTCAAACAGCTCGGAAGCGATCATAATCGGCAGCATAAATTCTGCGACTTCTTCTTCGGCCTGGTGATTAAACCATTCGTCTTCTTTAAGGAATACGGCTTCCATAAAGGCCTGGGCCCATGATGTCATAGCGCTTTGCTCTTCTTCATCATTCTCTGTTTCAAGAGTCAGATCACAAGGCAGCAGCATATCCTGATCATTATATAAATCGCTGCCGATGCTGAAATAGAAGCGGCGAAGCAGGTCTTCGATGCGAGCTTTTTGGTTCTCGGAGTTGTATTCGGGGACACCATCGAACAGTTCCTGTAGCCACTGCTTTTCAGCAATTTTCACCGGACTGATATTTAGCGCACAAAAATAGCCATGGGTGCCTACCAGATCCAGAGCGTCCTCGGATACGGCATCAGAGAACATAAAGGCTTCAAGTTCATCCAGTTCAGCATCAGAAAGGGGGGTATTCAGCATTGCGGTTGGCATAGTTCGGATCCGGCAAAATAAGAGTGTGCAGATTCTAACAGCGATACTAGACGATGCGTAGTACTAATCTATAGTAATTAGATAAATCTGGATGACACTGCCGCTCGCATCCCGGATAATGCCGCCATGATAGAAAAGGCCCGGCAACTCCTAAAACAGATATTTGGCTACGACCAATTCAGAGAACCCCAGCAAGAGGTCATCGAGACGCTTTTGGCGGGGGATGATGCATTGGTGGTGATGCCGACCGGGGGCGGCAAGTCCCTTTGCTACCAACTTCCGGCATTGATTCGTCCAGGAGTTGCGGTGGTTGTTTCACCACTGATTGCGTTGATGCAGGATCAGGTACAGGCGCTCTCTCAATGGGGTATCAATGCCGGTTATCTGAACTCATCGATGGATTTTAGTATGGCGCAGGAGGTTGAGCACCAGTTGCGCAGCGGTGAATTAGATCTGCTCTATGTTGCGCCTGAACGATTGCTTCAGCCGCGTACGCTTAAAATGCTATCTGAATGCTCGTTGTCGCTGTTTGCGATTGATGAAGCGCACTGTGTCTCGCAATGGGGGCATGACTTTCGCCCTGAATATCTTCAATTAAGTTATCTACAGGAATGCTTTCCCGGTGTTCCGCGGATCGCACTGACAGCGACCGCAGATGAACGTACTCGTGAAGAGATTTGTGAGCGCCTGGGGTTGGAAAATGCCCGGAAATTTATTCAGGGATTTGATCGGCCAAATATTCGTTACCGAATCGGCCAGAAGCATCGGGCTAAAGAACAGCTGCTAAAGTTTTTGAAAGCTGAGCATGCCGGTGATTCAGGTATTGTTTATTGTTTGTCCCGTAAGAGGGTTGATGATACTGCGCAGTGGCTACAAGAGCAGGGTTATAATGCTTTGCCTTATCATGCAGGGTTGCCTCAAGAGATGCGCCAGCATAATCAACACCGTTTTCTGACAGAAGAAAATATTCTGATGGTGGCGACAGTTGCTTTTGGTATGGGTATTGATAAGCCTAATGTGCGTTTTGTTGCCCACTTGGATCTGCCAAAAAGCATCGAGGCTTATTACCAGGAAACCGGCCGCGCCGGGCGGGATGGGTTACCAGCTGATGCCTGGATGGTTTATGGGCTTCAGGATGTGATATTTCTGCGGCAGATGTTGGAAGGTTCGCAGGCGGACGATTTACATAAAAGTGTTGAGCGGCAAAAATTGGAATCGATGCTGGGGCTTTGTGAAATTACCAGCTGTCGTCGGCAGTCTTTGCTGGCTTATTTTGGTGAGTCGGAAGCCCCACCTTGCGGTAATTGTGATACCTGTCTTGAGCCGGTGCCGGTGTGGGATGCAACTGATGCAGCACGCAAGGCTTTGTCAGGGGTGTACCGCTGTGGACAGCGTTTTGGCGTCAATCATGTTATTGAAGTGTTATTGGGCAAGTCCAGTGAAAGGGTGCTTGAGTTAAAGCATCATCAGCTGAGTACTTTTGGTATCGGTAAGGAGTTGGATCGAAATCAGTGGCGCTCAGTATTCAGGCAGCTGGTGGCACGTGGTTATCTGAGTGTGGCTGCGAACAGTCATGGAGTTCTCTACCTTACCGATAGCTGTCGACCGTTGCTAAAAGGTGAGCTACAGATAGAGATGCGTCAGGATAAGCGCAAGCAGGAGTCGTTTCGTAAACGAAATGATCCTCAGCAGAAACTTGATTCAGAAGATTATGGGCTTTGGAATGCGCTAAAAGCACTCAGGATGGAGCTATCCAGGGAGCAGGATGTACCGCCCTATGTGATCTTCCATGATGCTACTTTGATGGAGTTGGTAATGTACCGGCCATTGACGCATCAGCAGATGGGGCGTCTTAATGGTATAGGTGAGCGAAAGCTTGAGTTATACGGCGACCCGTTTCTTGAGTTGATTCGTGAATATCAGGCGGAGCAGCAGAATCCGCAGGATAAAGATTTGCAGGTCCAGGAATCGGTAACGCTTTATCGCACGGGAATGACGGTGGCGCAGGTGGCAAGGCAGCAGCACCTGTCTGAAAATGTGATATACAATCATCTGGCTGATGGTATAGCTGAAGGTCAATTGATTCTCTCAGATGTGGTAGAGCTAAGCGCCGATCAGTTACGACAGGTTCAGCAGTTGATGTGTGAATGTATGGAGTCCTTCGGTGTGGCGCTCAAGCCTGTATATGAGGCGTTGGACGGGCTGTATGAATATGGTGTTCTGCGTTGTATTCGTGCCGATATGGAACGTGTAGAGCGGGGTGATTAATTATCGTGGGGGATGTTGGGCTCTGGGGGTTGTTTCTAAGTAGCTTTATCTCCTCAACGCTAATGCCTGGCGGTTCTGAGGTATTGCTGGCGTATCTGTTGACTCAGTCTGAGCTTAGTGCGGTTGAACTGCTCATTGCTGCCGCTGCCGGGAACTGTCTTGGTGGTACTTTGACCTATGGTATGGGGTGGTGGCTTAGCTCTCGCTGGCCGTTAAAAATGCCTGAAAACAAAAGGCAGAAACAAGCTCTGGTTTTGGTGCAGCGTTACGGGGCTGTGTCTCTGTTGTTTTCCTGGTTGCCCTTGATTGGTGACCCATTGTGTTTGGCGGCCGGTTGGATTCGTTGTCATCTATTGTATTCGTTGCTCCTGATCTGTGTAGGTAAAACCCTGCGTTATTCGCTAATCGTATTAGCCGTAAGCTGATATAGTTTAGGCTTACAAGTCAGTCTTTAATCAGCATTGAGAACGGAGGAGCTATGCTGAAGTCCCGATGGTTTCGGTTGCTGCGGATCACTGTATTGCTTATCACTCTGTTCGTGGTTGCAATGAATACCTGGTTGTCTAGTGTGCGTATTAAATCCTGGAGTCGTCCTGTCTGGGTTGTGCTTTATCCAATTAATGCAGATGGCAGGGCTGATACACAGGCGTATATAGACGCACTTAGTGTCGAACATTTCGAAGAAATTGATGGTTTTTTAAAGCGAGAAGCAAGACGTTACGGGTTGAATCGACAATCAATCGCAGAGGTTTTTCTATCGACGCCATTAAAAGTATTGCCTCCTGAAATTGATATTGAAGCAGGTGTCTTTGGAAGAGTCTTCTGGAGTTTGAAGATGCGCTGGTGGTCATGGCGAAACGATAACTGGCCGGGGCCTGAGCCTGATGTAAGGGTTTATCTTCAATACTTTTCTCCACAGAAAAAGCAGACGCTGTCTCATTCGCTAGGGCTCCAAAAGGGCATGATAGGACTAGTGAATGGCTTTGCCAGTGTTGACTATATAGCGACAAATAATTTTGTAATTACCCATGAACTGATGCATACATTCGGAGCATCAGATAAGTACGATCTTGAAACCAATGAGCCAGTTTATCCTGATGGCTTTGCTGATCCATATCAGCTTCCTTTGCTTCCTCAGCTCAGAGCGGAAATCATGGGTGGCCGGGTAAAGGTCTCTCCTGGTTGGTTGGTAATGCCTCTTGGGTTGAGGGATGTTGTCGTGGGTGTAAAAACAGCAGAAGAAATAGGTTGGTGAGCAGGTTGTAATATCAAAGGTTACAGGTTTAATACCCATATTGAGTACGCGGTTTTATTGTGGAGGAAAGATAAAACAGGCGTTGTAGTTGTTTGAAGTTATAAAGCTTGATTTTTTATTGTTTAAAAGTTTCTTAAAATCAGTAGGTTACGGTTTTTCTATTTGATGGTTTAGGTGGTTTTGTTCTGCTTGTTGGTCTGGGTTTTCAAACGTAATCGTTATATATCCGAAATCCACCAAATGGGTATATCTGCTTGTATGCAAGGGTATTTTGACTATTTTATGTGTGCTATTATTGAAACAATTATATAAGTAAATTTAGCTGATGGCCTGGCCTCGCGAAATTACTAACTGGAATAATCCAGCCTTATCTTGGTTTTAGCTATTCAAAGTAGCGCTGAAATCAGACAAAAATCTTCTGGGGGGAAGTTATGGATAATGTAGAAAACATCAAAGCGTCAGCGGTAAATGTAGCCGGTGAAGTCGTCGTTGTTGATGCTCAGGGAAATGAACGACCATTAGTGAGTGGAGAGTCTCTGGCTGCTGGCGATATGGTTATCGTTGGTGCTGAGGGTTCTGCAGAACTTAATCTAGGTAAGAGCGAAACTGAAACAGTGCCTGCGGATACTGCCGCTGTTCTGGAAGTTGACCCTAATACCGGTGAAATTGTTCTTGTGCTTCATTCCGTTGGGTCTGAAGGGCTTGATGTTACAGATGTTCAGCAAGCAATATTGGCTGGCCAGGACCCCACTGAAATTCTTGAAGAGACTGCTGCGGGTAACACTCCCCCGACTCGTGCCGGTTTCTCAGCGTTTCAATCAGTAGACCGTACAGCTGAAGAAGTAATAGCGCGTGCAGGCTTTGATACGGCTGCAGATGATCGGGTTCTTGATCCCTATGAACAAAGCGTAGCAGATGCTCTGCTTCCTCCATCACTTTATAGCGTAAATGATGTTCGAGTTAGTGAAGGTGGGCTTATCACCTTTACAGTAACTCGTACCGGTGGGACTGACTCTGAGTCGATTGACTTTGCAACCAGCATTGCTGGCGGCGACAGTGCTGAAGTGGACGATTTTACTGCTAATAGCGGTACGCTGACCTTCGCCGCTGGTGTAACGACTCAGACTTTCACGGTACAGACCGCACAAGATGCGATCTTCGAAGGTGACGAGACCTTCACGGTTAACCTGGCGAACCCAACCAACGGCGGCCAGATCGCTGATGGCACCGGCGTCGGTACCATCGTCGATGACGGCACAGGTCCAGGTCCGTTCGGCCCAGGACCTGGTCCGGATAACGATACAACCAGCTTCAGTATCGGCGATATGAGCATCAGTGAAGGTGGTCTAATGACCTTCACTGTGACCCGTACCGGCGATGCTGCAGCAGATCAGACCATCGACTTTGCGACCAGCATCGAAGCGGGTGATAACGCCGAAGCCGGAGACTTTGCTGGTAACAGCGGTACGCTGACCTTTGCGCAAGGTGTGACCACCCAGACCTTTACTGTGCAGACCACGCAAGATGCGATCTTCGAAGGTGGCGAGACCTTTACAGCGACCCTGAGCAATAACTCAGCGGGCAGCAGCATCGCGGATGCAACCGCAACTGGTACCATTCTTGATGATGGCACAGGCCCGGGTCCATTTAACCCAGGCCCAGGTTCAGACGACGATACCACTGAGTTCAGTGTTGATAGCGTGAGCATCAGTGAAGGTGGCTTGATGACCTTCACCGTGACCCGCACCGGCGATGCCGAAGCGGATCAAAGCGTTAACTTCAGCACCCTGATCGGTGCAGGGGATAGTGCAGAAGCAGCTGACTTTACCAACAACAGTGGTACGCTGACCTTTGCGACCGGTGTGACCACTCAGACCTTCACCGTGCAGACTACTCAGGATACACAGTATGAAGACGACGAGACCTTTACGGTACTGCTGGATACACCAACCGGCGGCGCGACGATTGCGACCGCAACCGGCACTGGGACGGTAAACTGATAAAGATGACGGCACCGGCCCAGGTCCATTTGACCCAACCGGTCCAGGCACGCCAGATGATGATCGTACTGGCTTCAGCGTAGACGACGTACAGATCAGTGAAGGTGGCTTGATGACCTTCACCGTGACCCGTACCGGCGATGCAGCAGCGGATCAGTCTGTTGACTTTGCAACCAGTATCGAAGCGGGTGATAACGCCGAAGCCGGTGACTTTACCGGCAACAACGGCACCCTGACCTTTGCGGCAGGTGTGACTACCCAGACCTTCACGGTACAGACGGCACAAGATGCGTCTTACGAAGGTGATGAGACCTTCAGTGTGACACTGGCGAACCCAACCAACGGCAGCCAGATTGTTGATGGCACCGGTGTGGGTACCATTGTTGATGACGGTACCGGCCCGGTCCATTTGATCCAACCGGCCCTGGCACGCCAGACGATGACACCACTGCGTTCAGCATCGGTGATATGAGCATCAGTGAAGGTGGTTTGATGACCTTCACCGTGACCCGTACCGGCGATGCCGAAGCGGATCAGACGATTGATTTTGCGACCAGCATTGAAGCAGGTGATAACGCCGAAGCCGGCGACTTTACCGGCAACAGCGGTACGCTGACCTTTGCTGCGGGCGTGACGACTCAGACCTTCACCGTACAGACTGCACAAGATGCGATCTTCGAAGGTGGCGAGACCTTTACAGCCACCCTGAGTGGCAACTCAGCGGGCAGCAGCATTGCGGATGCAACGGCAACCGGTACCATCCTTGATGATGGCACAGGCCCGGGTCCATTCGACCCAACCGGCCCAGGCACACCGGACGACGATACCACTGAGTTCAGTGTTGATAGCGTGAGCATCAGTGAAGGTGGCTTGATGACCTTCACCGTGACCCGCACCGGCGATGCCGAAGCGGATCAAAGCGTTAACTTCAGCACCCTGATCGGTGCAGGGGATAGTGCAGAAGCAGCTGACTTTACCAACAACAGTGGTACGCTGACCTTTGCGACCGGTGTGACCACTCAGACCTTCACCGTGCAGACTACTCAGGATACACAGTATGAAGACGACGAGACCTTTACGGTACTGCTGGATACACCAACCGGCGGCGCGACGATTGCGACCGCAACCGGCACTGGGACGATTACTGATAACGATACTCGTCCGACACTAACTGTTGCGGATCAGAGTGTTGTCGAAGGTGATAGTGGTACTACAACGATTACTTTTATTGTTAATCGTACGGGTGACTCTGAACCTGATCAGACTTTTAATTACAGCTTTGCACCGGGTAATACTGATAATGCTGATTTCAATCCTGTGCTGAGTAGCGGCAGCGTTACATTTGCTGAGGGTGAAACCAGCAAAATGATTACGATTCAAGTGCAGGGAGATACGGCTGTTGAGCTTGATGAAAGCTTCACTCTGAATCTTGTTGATACTGGGGATCTCGGAAATACCGCTAGCGCAATTGGTACCATCATTAACGACGATATGCCTCCGGTAGTTACTATTCCAAACGATGGTTCTGGTGTTAATGGTAGTGACATCAGCGTTGCTGAAAATTCTACAGAGACAGGGACATTTACGATAAATGCACCAGATGGTATTCAGAGTATTACTGTAGGAACTACTGTTATTTCAATGGCTGATCTTTTAGCTAGTGGCACAACGCCAATAATAGTTAACGGCGGAGAAGGGCAACTTTCTATAAATGGCTTTGTTGGTAATGTTGTCAGTTACGAATATGACCCTACCGGGGCTAGCAGAGATCATAGTGGAGGAGACAACTCTGTAATTGATAGATTTGCTCTTAGCGTCACCGACACTGACGGAGATGTTAGTGTTTCAAATCCAAGTCTCGATATCCTGATCACCGATACTGCTCCGGTTGCAAATGCTGATACCCGAGCTGTTAATGAAGATGATACTGGAATTACTGGTAATGTTGTTTCCGGCATAAATGCTGTTGCTGATACTCTCGGTGGTGATCTGACTATCGTCACAGGTGTTCAATCAGGAGATGCCGGAATTACTGAAGTTACGGGTGGTGCTGGAACAGGAGTTGATGGTATTTATGGTACGCTTCAGATCGACTCTGATGGTACTTACACCTATCTTCTGAATTCTGCTGCCCAGGCGCTTCTTGCATCAGAGACTGTAACAGATGTGTTTAGTTACAGTATTAGCGATGATGAAGGTGATTTCTCAACGGCAACATTTACCTTCACTGTTACAGGTTCGAACGATGCGCCAACGATTACAGCCGTTCAGCCAGCCGTTGTATCGGAGGAAGGGCTTGCAGCAGGTATTGCTGACACTACCCCTAATCCGGGCGATGTGACTAACTCACCTGTATTTACAGGCACTTATACAGCGACTGACGATTCTGGCGGTCCTTTGATTGCGTCTCTTGATGACATTAGTTCAGTCACTACTTCTGATGGTACTACTCTACAGTCAGGAGGCATTGATGTCGGCTTTGTCCTGAGTCCAGATGGCCATACGCTTATGGGTACAGCCGGTGGAGAGGATGTTGTTCAGATTGAAATAATGGATAACGGAACTTATACGGTTACGCTACTGGGGCCGGTTGATCATGCTCCGGGTAATGGTGAAAACAGCCTTAACTTTAATCTTAACTTCCAGGTGTCTGATGGCCCTCTGGGCGATAGTGCGACTCTGAGTAGTAGCGGTACTCTTAATATTCGTATAGAGGATGATCAGCCTATTAGTGGTGATATTTATCAAAGTCTTGTGATTCCGCCGCAGGATCACAACGTGATGTTTGTAATCGACACCTCTGGAAGTATGGGTAACGATGCATCAGGTACGACCATTGAGAGAATGGAGCTTTTATTAACCTCTATTAAGCAGGTTATCGACCAGTATGAGAATGTAGGCGATCTTAAAGTGCAGATCGTTACTTTTGATTCAGGTTCTGATTCTACACACCAGACAGTCTGGATGACTGCGGCAGAGGCTCAGGCATTTATTGGTGATGGTACAGCAGGCTCCAGGGATTCTGTTCTTAATCCTGGAGGCGGTACTGATTATGACCAGGGCGTTCTTGAAGCTCAATTAGGTTGGGATGCTGCTGGTAAAATTGAAGCGACTGATGACCGCCCGGTCAGCAATGTTTCATATTTCATGTCCGACGGTGAGCCGCAAACAGGTGGTGGTACTACGGGCTCTCAGGGTATTACTGGTGTTGAAGTAAATGAATGGATGGAATTCGTTACTGACAACAGTATTAACTCTCATGCAGTGGGTATTGGTTCGGGTGTATCTGTTGCTAACCTTGCTCCGCTTGCCTATGACGGTGAGCTAGCGAACACCAATGGACAAGACCCTTATAATCCACCCGTGCCTGACCCTGCGGATCCTGTGTTTGACGATGGTATAACGCCATATGCGCTTGTTGTAACCGATTCTGCAACGCTTACCAACGAGCTGCTTGGTACTATTCAAGTACCAGTACTTGGTGGCATCTTCGGTACTATTGAAAATAATGGTTTTGGTGCTGATGATGGTGCTTTCCTGCAAATTGAGATGGATGGAGTAACATATTCCTATACGGCTGCTGCAAATGGAGGCTCCGGTCAGATTGATGTGAGTAGTGGTGGATCTGTTGTAGGCTTCGAAATCACATTTACTACCCTTGCGGGTGGTACCATGGCGCTCAATTTTGCCAATGGTCAGTATTCATATGTGCCAGACCAGGACCTGGCGATGGATACAGAATTCCAGGAAACTATGGTCTTTCTATCCAGAGATACTGATGGCGATGAAACTACCGGCACAGTTACTCTCAATATTGCACGTGGTATGGACACTGATGGTGATGGCGTTATTGATACTATCGATATCGACGATGATAACGACGGCATTCTGGATACGATTGAAGATGCGTATGTTTCCACTGTTACAACTACGCAGCCGTTTACAGATGTAACATCTGCAGCAAATATCACTAGTAATGGAGGGACCGGTTCTCAGACTATTGATATGTCCGCTTATGGGGTTGCAGTCGGTGATAGCGTTACTATCAGTAATTTCTTTGCTCGAGGAGATTTAAACAATAATTCTGAATGGTTCAGGTTGTCATTCGACAACGGCGTTACAACGACTGGAAATATGAATACAGGATTCCAGGATAACGCCTTCCATACAGTGAATCAGAATGTAACGATGACCGCGACCATTGTTGATGTAGGGGGAGTTCCCTCTCTGGTTGTATCAGGTGTTACCAGCTCAGATGTTGATAACTTCAATGGTTTTGTCGGAGTCGATTATTACTTCACTATCGATGGAGTAGGTACTGTCGCTATAAACGTTCCTGATGCTGATGGTGATGGTATTATCAACAGCCTGGATGCCGATAGTGATAATGATGGTATTGCCGATAACATCGAAGCCCAGACTAATGCTGGTTATATTCCCTCGTCTGGCGTAGATGCTGATCATGATGGTCTGGATGATGCTTATGAAACAGCAGGTCTTACTCCAGAAGGTCCAGTAAGTGCGCCTGATTTCCTTTCTATTGATAGTGATGGAAATGGCACGAATGATGGACAAGAGTCCGCAACTACAGGTGATGATCGACTTGTTGGTAGTGCTGTTGGAGATGTAATTGATGGTCTTGATGGGAATGATGCGCTGATAGGGCTCGATGGTGGTGACACGCTGATTGGGGGTATCGGTAATGATATCCTGGTCGGCGGCGCCGGAGACGATATATTGATGGGCGGTGCAGGCGCTGATTTCTTTGACTGGAATGGTGGAGATGAGGGAACTGCTGGTGCGCCAGCGACCGATCATATCCAGGACTTTACAGTCGCCGAGGATACGCTTGATCTATCGAATCTTCTTGATTCGCTTGGATTGGCTACTCAGGGTGGTGTGATAGAGTCTTACCTGAGTCTGGATAACAATGCTTCAAGTCAGGCTGTTCTGAGTGTTAAAGGAAGTGCCGGAGGTAGTGTGGTTCAGGAGATTGTTCTTGATAATGTCAGTATCGAAGACCTTAAGAATGATCCCGCACTGGGGCTGGATGCAGGTGCAACCAATAGCGATCTTCTCAATCAGTTGATAAACGATTCAAAGCTGATTGTTTGATAAGCAATGGGTGGCTCTTTATTGAGCTGCCCATTTTTTTGCTTAGCTGAAGATACCGAACAATCGTTTATATGAATTTATTTGTAGATTTAAACAGTGCAGACAAGACAGTCTGAGTTGTTATTTATAAGGGCATACTAAAAAGTGACACAATCACAAGCAGACTGGCATTTTGGTACCAGTCGTGAACAGTTTGTTGATCCTTTACTGGATGCGCTGGTACTTATCAGTAAGTACTACGGTATGCCTGCCTCTGAAGATTCATTAAGTAGTGGTTTACCACTGGTTGATAATTGTCTGACCGTTGAGCTTTTTCCCAGAGCAGCTGAACGGGCTGGTTTATCTGCAAGGCTTGCAGATCAGCCGTTGTCTCAGATTCATGAATTGCTGCTTCCCTGCGTGCTGCTTTTAAAAGACCGAAGCTGTTGTGTGCTTATGTCAATTGATAGTCAGAAGGGTCTTGCTCGGGTTCTGCAACCTGAAAGTGGGGACGGAGAAGTCGAACTCGAAATTGAGAAACTGGATGAGCTTTATTCAGGGCATCTGTTTTATATCCGCAAGAAATATCAGTTTGATCAGCGTAGTCCTGATGTTCTGGATACACAGGAAGGGCATTGGTTCTGGGGTACTTTTCGAAGCGCAATGCCGATCTACAGAGATGTGTTAATCGCGTCGTTATTGATTAACCTCTTTGCCGTTGCATCACCTTTGTTTGTTATGAATGTTTACGATCGAATTGTGCCTAATCTCGCATTTGATTCGCTCTGGGTATTGGCAATCGGGGTAGGAGTTGTTTTTGTTTTCGACCTTGTCCTGAAGCATCTTCGGTCATACTTTATAGATGTTGCAGGCAAAAAGCTTGATCTGCAGTTATCTGCAAAGATTTTCTCCAGGGTAATGGGGATCCGGCTTGAAGCGCGTCCGGTGTCTGTAGGAGCCTTTGCTAATAATCTCCAGTCTTTTGAAACCATTCGTGATTTTATAACGTCGGCAACACTGGGGGCGCTTATAGACCTGCCTTTTGCGTTGTTATTCCTACTGGTTATCTGGACGGTGGGTGGCCCCTTGGTTGTCGTGCCTTTAGCGGTGATGGTTATTCTGGTGGGGTATAGCCTTTATATCCAGAAACCACTGGCAAAACAAATTGAGATGACCTCTAAAATTGCTGCACAAAAGCAGGCTACACTCGTTGAAGGTTTGACCGGTATTGAAGCGGTTAAAATCAATGGTGCTCAGAGCCAGTATCAGGTTATTTGGGAGCAGGCCGTTAGTAAAATGGGGCAGCATGACGTCCAGACACGAAAGTTGGCTAACGGTGCTTCATCCCTGTCAGGTTTCCTGCAGCAAATGATGACAGTAGGAATTGTGGTTTTGGGCGTGTACTTAGTTGCCGCCGGAGAACTTAGCATGGGGGGAATCATTGCCTCGGTTATGCTGGGTGGGCGAGCAGTTCAACCTTTAGCCCAGCTTTCTTTGTTAGCAACGCGTTACAACCAGGCTAAAGCTTCTATGGGGCTTATAAACCAGATTATGGAGATGCCGGTTGAGCAGGAAGAGGGCAAGACTTACGTTAGTCGGCCTAAATTGCAGGGGAAAATCGAATTTAGTAAGGTTAGCTTTGCCTATCCTGACCAACAGAATCATGCACTTAACGATATCAGTTTTACGATTGAACCCGGAGAGCGGGTTGCTCTAATCGGCGGTATTGGTGCAGGTAAGAGTTCTCTTCAAAAATTAATTCTGGGATTGTATCAGTGCTCGGAAGGTGATGTTCGTATCGATGGCGTAAACATCGCACAGTTACATCCGGCCGATCTGCGTCGGAATATCGGTTGTATCACCCAGGATAACCATCTTTTCTTCGGCAGCATCCGCGATAATATTGTGATGGGCGCTCCTTTCACCAGTGATGAGCATCTTTTAAGAGCGGCAGAGTGGGGCGGTGTTACTGAATTTACTAACCACGATCCAGATGGTCTTGAACGTCAGGTAGGAGAAGGTGGGCGACAGCTTTCAGGTGGTCAGCGCCAATCGGTCTCTGCAGCCCGGGCAGTGGTCATGGACCCTCCTATCTTGTTGCTGGATGAGCCTACCAGCCATCTTGACCGTAAAGCTGAACTTCGTTTTATCAATCGTATGAAGGAGCTTGATCGCGATAAAACTGTGATTTTAAGTACCCATAAATCGAGCTTGTTAGATGCTGTGGATAGAATAATAGTGTTGGAAAATGGCCGATTACTGGCTGATGGCCCTAAAGCGGAGGTGGTTAACTGGCTTCGCGAAGGTATTAACCAACAGAGTGTTAAAAAGGAGGGGCGCTCCTGATGGATGAGCAATCTACAGATACCGTTCAGTCATCATCAGGTAGTGGTCTGGCAAAAGCAAAAGACGCTTTCAGCGCGATGGCTAAGGCTAAGCATGATCAGCCGGTTGTCGATAATAACCTACATGATTTTATAGATAACTCAGCTGCCAGCGTTTTATTGGATACACCCCAGAGTTCAAGAATCCTTTTATGGGGTGTAGTTTGTTTTGTCATTGTTGCGGTTATGTGGGCATATTTTGCTGAACTTGATGAAATTACCAGGGGAGAGGGCAGTGTCATTCCTTCTCAACAAATTCAGGTAGTCCAATATCTTGAGGGTGGCATACTCAAAGAGCTTTTCGTGAAAGAAGGCGATAAAGTTGAAGCAGATCAGCCCCTTCTTCGAGTAGATGAAACTAAGTTTCTATCGGATTTCCGTGGGCAGGCTCAAGAACAGGCTTATCTCGAAATATCGGTTGCGCGTCATAAAGCGGAACTGGCAAGTATTGTGATCAGTAGTGAGCCTGAGAACGGTAATTGGCAGGAACAGGCCCGGATTGAAGCTCAATCAATCAGTGTTGAAGAGGAATGGAAACTCCGTAACCCTGAATTACTCGGGCGAGAGCAGGCGCAACTCGAGGAATACTTACGAAACCTGAGTAACCAACTGGATATTCTGGGACGACAGATTCAGCAACGGGATCAGGAAGAGAAAGAGTTAGACTCTAAAATCAGCCACCTAAATCGTACCTACAAGCTGAGTTTGAGAGAGATGGCGATGACCCGTCCGTTAGCGAAGCAGGGGATTATTCCTGAAATCGAACTGATTAAGTTAGAAAGGGAAGTAAATAGTTATAAACAGGAGCTGGAAGGTGCCAGGTTATTGTTACCTAAAGTTCGCCTAAGTATCCAAGAGGCAGTTGCGAAACGTCGCGAAATCGCGTTAAATGCACGCAGCGAAAGCCAGCAAAAATTGAATGAAAGTCAGGCGCAACTCAATCAGAAAACAGAAGCTCAGGTCAGTTTTCGTGATCGGGTAGACAGAACCACTGTTGTTTCGCCTGTTCATGGAACCATTAAAACGATCTCGGTAAATACTATCGGTGGGGTTATTCAGCCGGGTATGGACCTTGTTGAGATAGTGCCGACTGAAGATCACCTTCTGATAGAGGCGAAAGTTTCGCCAAAAGATATCGCTTTTCTCAGGCCGGGTTTAAGTGCGGTGGTTCGATTAACAGCCTATGATTTTTCAATTTATGGTGGTCTGAAAGGTATACTGGAGCATATTAGTGCTGACAGTATCGAAGATGAACAAGGCAATATTTATTACCTGATCAGAGTTCGGACTGAAAATACAGATCTTGGCAGAGGCGCTAATTCTCTGCCGATTATTCCGGGCATGATGGCCACAGTGGACATTATGACCGGTAAAAAGAGTGTTTTAGATTACCTGCTCAAGCCTATCTTTAAGGCTCAGCAGCAGGCATTACGAGAACGTTAACGTTGAAAGGGACTTTATCCGGGGGGAGCGGTTCAATGGGGAATATTTATAAGTTCGGCACACTAGCGTTGCTAGTTTGGTCGGGTACAGTATCGTCACAAACTTTGATGGAGGCCGCTTCTTATGCTGTCGGCAGTTCTCCAGATGTGGCGATTGTTAAAAGTCAGTATCTTGCACGTGTCGAGCAGATTGGTGTTTCCAAGGCGGGCTATCGTCCGACTGCTGATCTTGCAATTGGGTGGGGAGGGGAGCGTACTAACAGTCCTTCAACACGAGCGGCGGCCGCAGCAAATGGTTCTAAGTTTGTAAACCTTGAAAGGGGAGAAGCATCCCTGACCGTGAGTCAGCTTATATATGACGGTTTGCGAACAAAAAATGATATTGATCGAACTCAGGCTGAAGCGGGAGCACAGCGCTTCCAGCTGTGGAGTGCTGCCGAAAATACAACTCTGGACGTAGCCAGTGCTTACATGAATGTGATTCATGCACAGGAAGCATCAGTTTTGGCTGCGGCTAACCTTGAAGCGCATATTGAGATTCTGGATGGTATCCGTAAGCGCTCAGAGCACGGTCTGGGATCTGCCTCGGATCTTTCTCAGGTGAAAGGCCGGCTGAGCCGCGCGCATTCAAATTATCTGGCGACAGATAATAATGTTCTGGATGCCAAAACTCGCTATTACAAAGTTGTGGGTCAGGAAGCACTGGGTCTGATAAAGCCGGATGCGGTTGATCAGCATATGCCTGTTTCTTATGAGCAGGCGCTGGAACGTGCAGGCAAAATTCACCCAACACTTCTGTCAGCACAGTGGGATGTTGATGCTGCTGTCGCACAATTAAAAATGAAGGATTCTGATTTCCGACCTGATGTGCGATTAGAGCTGGGCGGAACCTGGAATAATAACCTTGACGGCGCAGTTGGTTATAATAATGATCTGACTGCAATGATTCGTATGCGTTATAACCTGTTTAACGGAAATGCGGACGTCCATCGTAAGAAAGAAGCTCAGTATCAGTTGATGGAAGCAAGTGCGATTCGTGACCGCGCACAGCGTGAAGTTGCTGAAGGCATGAGTCTTTCCTGGAACGCCTATCAGTTACTGGAACGCCAAATGGAGTTTCTGGAAGCACATGTAATTGAAGCAGATAAAACACTTGAAGCTTACAAGCAACAATTCAAGCTAGGACGTCGTACCCTGGTGGATTTGCTTGATGCTGAGAATGAGTTGTTTGAATCTCGCCAGAAACTGCTTGAAGCCGATAAAGATCGTGTTCTGACTCAATTCCGAGTGCTTAATGCGATGGGTGATCTGCTAACAGTATTGAATCTGAATCGTGAGTCTCTTTTGACCAGTGAAGAGCAGCAGGAAATCTCATACCTGCAGAGGTAGTTTTTCTATACTGCTGTAGTCGCTTGGGCTACAGCAGTTACTTGTCCCTCTATCCAAGCTGCTAATCTTATTTAAATCCGCTATAATCGCCGCCTTTTCTAACAGCCCTTTTGAATGTGAATATGAGCGAAGAACTGGCAAAGCAGCAGAAAACCCGGGTTAATAAACTCCAGAAACGCCTACGGCGTGAAACCGGACGTGCTATCGAAGATTTTAATATGATCGAAGATGGCGATAAGGTGATGGTCTGCTTATCCGGTGGTAAAGATTCCTTTGCCATGCTTGATATTCTGATGAACCTCCAGCGAAGCGCCCCCATCAGCTTTGAGCTTGTGGCGGTGAATATGGACCAAAAGCAGCCAGGTTTTCCCGAACATGTTCTTCCTGAGTATTTAAGCAAGCTTGAGGTTCCGTTTCATATTATCGAACGGGATACGTACTCAGTCGTAAAAGAGTTGGTGCCTGAGGGGAAAACTACTTGTGCACTTTGTTCGCGTCTGCGGCGTGGAACCTTGTATGGCTTTGCTGAAGAGATTGGTGCTACTAAAATTGCATTAGGGCACCATCGCGATGACATACTCGAAACTTTTTTCCTGAATATGTTTTATGGGGGAAAGCTGAAGTCGATGCCGCCGAAGCTGGTGAGTGATGACGGTAGGAATATGGTAATACGGCCATTAGCATATGCGCGGGAAAAGGATATTGCCGCTTATGCTGAACTGCGTGAATTTCCGATTATTCCCTGTAACCTTTGTGGCTCTCAGGATGGTTTACAGCGTCAGGTAATTAAAGAGATGCTGCAGGACTGGGATAAACATCATCCGGGTCGAATTGAGACTATGTTTCGCTCTCTGAGGCATGTGGTTCCCTCCCATTTAGTCGATACTGAACTGTTTGATTTTAAAAGTTTAGAGCGGGGATACCCTCACGGAATCACCGATCAAAACTCGGTGGCAAATAGCCAGGCAGCGAGTCCCGTTCCTGAAATGATCGACATTCTCTCCCTATGATCTGTGATTTTTTCGACGTTCTCATTTCTCTTATTCACGAGACTAACAACTGATGAAGATATGGGTTGATGCAGATGCGTGTCCTAATGTTGTTAAGGAGATTCTTTTCCGGGCGGCAGAGCGCTTAGCGGTGGAAACGACCTTAGTTGCAAACCAGTTTCTGAACACCCCTCCTTCAAAGGTTATCAGTGCTGTGCAGGTGCCTGCGGGTTTTGATGTGGCAGATAATTATATTGTGCAAAAAAAGCCATCCTGGTGATCTGATCATTACTGCGGATATCCCCCTTGCCTCTGAGGTCCTTGAGAAGGGATGTCACGCATTGAATCCGCGTGGAGAGTTTTATACTCCTGAGAATATCCGCCAGCGGCTCAATATGCGTGATTTTATGGATCAGTTGCGAAGTTCAGGGATCGATACCGGGGGGCCGGGGAAACTGGGGCAACAGGACCGCCAGCAGTTTGCTAATCAACTGGATCGCTTTTTGGCAAAGCATCTTCGCCGCTAGCGATTTTACCTGTTTTATTAATTGTCTTTTAAGCTGTGATAATGCTGTTCATTTGGTGAGTGCATTAGGGAAAACCTTTATTTTATTTTTGTTTTGTTCTACCGTCTTGGTTATTCAATAATAATAACTGAGATTGCTATGAGTGATGCACTGCTAATCCGCGAAGACTCTAACGGAGTCTGTCAACTGACATTAAACCGTCCTGATGCCTACAACTCTCTATCTATGGAGTTAATGAAGGCGCTGATCGCTACATTTGATGAAATTGCTGAAGATTTATCGGTCCGTGTCGTTGTATTACGAGGGGGAGGGCGTGGTTTCTGTTCAGGGCATGACTTAAAACAGATGCTGGGTGAGGGCGAAGAAGAGTACTATCAGTGTACCTTTGATACCTGTTCTGAGTTAATGCAGCGGATTGTTAATCTGTCGGTACCGGTAATTGCACAAATCCACGGAGTAGCCACCGCTGCCGGTTGTCAGATAGTGGCTAGTTGCGATCTGGCTATCGCCAGCGACAAATCACGTTTTGCCACACCCGGTGTAAATATCGGGCTGTTTTGTTCTACGCCCATGGTTGCACTTAGCCGGTCAGTTAGCAAAAAACATGCGATGGAGATGTTGCTGCTGGGGGATATGATCGGTGCTGAGCGCGCCTGGGAAATGGGGCTGATTAATTGGGTAGTAGATGACGAGCACCTGGAGAAGAAGACACGGGAAGTGGCGGATAAAATTTCAGCGAGCTCCCGTAAAGCTATTTCAATTGGGAAACAGGCATATGTACGTCAGATTGAAAAGCCTCTGAATGAAGCGTATACCGAATGTAGTCGAGTAATGACTGAAAACATGATGACGCACGATGCTGGTGAAGGTATCGATGCCTTTATCAATAAACGTAAGCCCAACTGGCAACATCGTTAATCTTGTTTGTATGAATACAAAAAACCGCAGATTCTTCTGCGGTTTTTTTTGTGCTGTGATTATCCATTAGTCGCAATAGGGTGTAATTAGAGCAGACTCTGTTATTATATTTTCAATAAGTAATAAGCTTATAACCTAAAGAAATATAATAAGGTTCTAATCAATGAATATTGAATATAGAACCAGGTTCTTCAGAAATCGCCTAGACATTGGTCGAGTTCTTTTATATTTCCTTTATGTATAAGGTTATCTCAAATAATAATATAAAAGTGTTCTGATACCTTGTGTGTTGTGAACAGACCGTCTGGAGGCGTGGATGTCCAATCGGATTAAGAACCTGTCGACCCGCGAGCTAATGGCTCAACTAGCGAAAGAATCTCAAGGTTTATCAATTTCTGATCGTCGGAATTTTTTGAAACAGGGTATGCTGGCAGCGGGAGCAGTGACTGCTACGACTGTTAGCGGACTGGCTGGCGCTGCAGGTAATAACCTGCCGCCGATGGAACCTGAGTGGGGCCGTCGCCTGGGTGCGGGTGTCATCGATAAACCTTACGGGGTTCCCTCAGAGTATGAAAGTAGTGTAGTTCGACGCACGGTTCCCTGGTTGACAGCAGAGTCTATCGCCTCGATCAGTATGACCCCAATTCAGGATCTGAAAGGCATTATTACGCCAAATGGCCTGGTGTTTGAACGTTATCACGCGGGTGTTGCACAGATAAATCCTGAAGAACATCGTTTGATGATTCACGGTTTGGTTGATCGTCCTATCGTATTCACCATGGAAGACTTAATGCGTTTTCCGTCGGTATCAGAGATCAAATTTATAGAGTGTCCGGCCAATGGCGGTATGGAGTGGAAAGGGGCCCAAATGGAGGCGCTGCAGTTTACTCACGGTATGATGAGCTGCTGTGAGTGGACCGGTGTTCCGCTAAAAGTGTTGCTTGAAGAGGTTGGGGTAAAGCCAGAAGGCAAATGGTTACTGGCTGAAGGTGCTGATGGCTCGCACATGAGCCGCTCTATTCCTATCGAAAAAGCACTGGAGGACACACTGGTCGTCTACGCGCAAAACGGCGAGATGCTGCGACCTGAACAGGGATATCCGTTGCGTCTGTTAAACCCTGGCTGGGAAGGTAATACCTCAATTAAGTGGCTACGTCGAATTGAAGTGGGTGATAAACCCTGGTACCACCGCGAAGAAACTTCTAAATATACAGACCTGATGGCCGATGGGCGTGCGCGAAAGTTCACCTTTGTTCAGGAAACTAATTCGGTTATTACCAATCCATGCCCGGAAAAACCCATTATTAAAAGTGGATTGATTGAGATAGAGGGTCTTGCCTGGACCGGCAGGGGGAAGATCAAACAGGTCGATATCTCTTTCGATGGCGGTGTGAGCTGGGTGCCTGCAAAGCTAAAAGGTTTGGTGCTTGATAAGGCGCTGACACGTTTTAGTCTGGTTACTAAGTGGGATGGTCAACCCTGGTTGCTACAAAGTCGTGCTATTGATGAAACAGGTTATGTTCAGCCTACTTTAGGCCAGTTGCGAGAGGCTCGGGGTACGAATTCAATTTATCATAAGAACTCAATTCATACCTGGAAAGTTGAAGCAAACGGAGGGGTTAAAAATGTACAAATTAGTTAAAGTGTCCCTTCAGGCTACAGCGATTTCTGCAGCGCTTCTGCTAGCTTCAGGTTCTCTGAGTGCAGCTGAAAAATATGGTTTTGGTAAGACTGCAACCGAGGCTGAAATTCAGGGCTGGGATATTGATATACGTCCAGATGGAATGGGTTTGCCTGCCGGTGAGGGCTCTGTCGCGGATGGTGAAGAACTGTATGAGCAGCTCTGTGCTACTTGCCATGGATTATTCGGTGAGGGTGAAGGGCGCTGGCCTGTTCTGGCCGGTGGAGAGGATACTCTGACCGAGGAAAGGCCTGTAAAAACGGTAGGTAGCTACTGGCCATATGCGAGTACTCTTTATGATTATATTCGCCGGGCAATGCCGTTCACCGCCCCTCGTTCTCTGAGTGACGAGCAGACCTATCAATTAGCCGCTTATGTGTTATATCTGAACGAAGTCGTTGATGAAGAGTTTGTTGCAAACCAGGATACGTTGGCTAAAGTTGAAATGCCGAACCGTGATGGTTTCTTTGTTGATCCAAGGCCTGACGTAAAGAATGTGCGTTGTATGGATAACTGTGCTGACCCGGCTAAGCTCAATATTGTTGGTACTCTACAAGGGATAACGCCTGTCGGTCACTTTGTGGAAGGGGCTGATGCACCGGCAGCATCGCACCATGCTCAGGAGTTGAAAGAGCGAAAGTTGCAAGGTGAAGATGTAGCGGATGAGGCTGAGCATGCTGTTTCATTGTCTGACACAGCGGTCGCTGGACGAAAGACCTATGATAATGCATGTCAGGCATGCCATGCTTCAGGTCTGGCTGGTTCGCCAAAACTGGGGGATAAAGCAGACTGGAAAACGCGTATCGATCAGGGTATCCCGGTGCTTGTTGAGCATGCTATAAATGGCTTTACTGGCAACAACGGTATTATGCCACCCAAAGGTGGACGGAATGATTTGACGGATGAACAGGTTAACCAAGCGGTAACCTATATGGTTGAGTCAAGCCAGTAGTACATGGTTAATTGTTACCTCTGCAGAGGTAACTTTTAGTATAAAAATAACAATAAACAGAGAATGGTAATTCCGGAGGAATGCGAATGCGTAAGCTGAAAACCTTGTTATGTGTGACAGGTTTACTGGCGATGCTGTCAGCAGGTTCTGCTCAGGCCGCAGGTCAGGAGGAGATGATTGAGATGGGTAAGGCAGTATATCTGAATAAATCCAGAGGTAACTGTGTATCTTGTCACCAGATCGATGACCCTGATGCCACTCAGGCAGGTAATCAGGGACCGCCAATTGTGGCCATGAAACAGAGGTTCCCAGATAAAGCTGTGCTCCGTGCACAGGTTTGGGATGCCACCGTTAATAACCCTATAACAATTATGCCCCCGTTGGGTAAGCACTGGATTCTTTCTGAAGCAGAGATCGATGCTGTAGTCGAATACGTTTACCAGTTTTAATTTACAGTGCAAAAAATAAATTGATGTCCCGATAGATAGAGGATTTTAAGAATGATGAATCGTCGTAAAGTAATTAAGGCACTCGCGACTGGTGGTGCTTTGATTGGTGCAAGTGTCTTGATGCCAGGCCTGGCTTTTGCCGGTTGGAATAAAGAAGCCTTTAGCTCAGAGAACCAAAGCATGGCTATGAAAGCACTGTTGGGTGCTGAGCCTGCTGAAAGTGCAGAAATTAACCTGAAGGCGCCTAGTATTGCTGAAAATGGCGCCGTTGTGCCGGTTACTGTGAAGACGGGTGCTGCGAATGTTGAATCGATCAGTATTTTTGTAGAAGGCAATCCAACACCCTTAGTTGCCGAATTTATGATTCCGGCAGGCACTAAAGCTGAAGTGTCTACCCGTATTCGTATGGGTAAAACTTCTAATATTACCGCTGTAGTGAAAGCAGATGGCCAGCTTCTGAGTGCGTCTCAGGAAACAAAAGTGACCATCGGTGGTTGTGGCGGATAAGTTAAGGCTTTATAGAAGAGGAAAGAATGATGGCTGGAATTATGAAAGTTAAGGCTAAGTCAAAAAAAGAGATGACTAGCGTTAAGCTGATGGCTAAGCACATTATGGAAAGTGGTCAGCGTAAAGATAAAAAGACCGGTGAGCCTATTCCTGCAATGTTTTTGCAGGGTATAACCGTTCAACACGCAGGTAAAACTGTCTTTGAAGCAAACCTGGGAACAGCGGTTTCAAAAAACCCATATTTGGCGTTTACTTTTGCCGGTGGCGCGAAGGGTGATGAGCTGACAATCAGTTGGGTTGAGAGTACAGGTAAGACAGGCACTGAAACTGCCGCCATTAAATGATTTGAGCGGGGGCTTTGCGGAAGGTCTAACCCCCGTTCTTCTTACCTGTATAGCTGTGGAGTGTATTGATGAAAATAATAAAAACGATGGCATTCGGCATGGGGCTTGTATTAAGCGCTCAGGTATCTCAGGCGGCAGATTCAGGCTTTACCCTGGAAACTGTTAACCCTGAGGCTGACCGAGTTGCCCTGCAAAACTATTTCAAAAAGCGTTTTCCGGATTCTGAACTGAGCGATTATGTTAATGGTATTTATGCTGTCGATTCCTCCTCGAGAGAGCAGTGGGAAGAGATAGAAGAATTTCCTCCTTACGAGTTTGCGGTTGAAGAGGGCGAAGCTCTGTTTAATACCTCATTTGCTAACGGAAAGGGTTATGCCGATTGCTTCGAAAATGGTGGAGTGGGTATTCGTCATAACTTCCCTTATTGGAGTAAAGATGAGGGGACCGTTAAGACTTTGGAAATGGAGATCAATGAGTGCCGCGAAGCGAATGGTGAATCACCATTGAAGTGGAGTAAGGGGGATATTGCAAAGATCTCTGCTTATATGGCCTGGACATCCCGTGATCAGGTTGTTGATGTAAAAATTCCGGAAGATGATACGCGCGCCATGGCCGCTTACCTGGATGGTAAAAAATTCTTCTACGCTAAGCGCGGACAGCTGAATCTTTCCTGTGCTAACTGTCATGTTCAGGGTGCAAATATTCGAATCCGTGCAGATCTGCCAAGTCCACAGTTAGGGCACACCACTCACTTCCCTGTGTTTCGTTCTAAATGGGGCGCGCTGGGTACCCTTCATCGTCGCTATTCTGGTTGTCATAAGGATTCCCGCTCCCAGCCACTTAAGCCGCAGACTGAAACTTTCCGTAACCTGGAATACTTCCAGAGCTATATGAATAATGGTCTGGTCATTAATGGTCCTGGTGCACGTAAGTAACCTAGAGGAGAAAGAATCATGAAAAAAGCACTGATTTTTGTCGCTGCACTGGCGCTGACTCCAACTTTTGTTGCGGCGGAAAGCTTTGAAAATGCATACCTGAAAGCGCGGGCTATGTATGGTCCTGGAGCGGTATTTGAGTGGAACGGTAACCAGTATGCCGCCATTCATGAGGAGGAAGCTGAAGCGGATGTTGCAGCGACGGCTGAGAATGCTCAGATGATGATTGATAAAGCAAAAGCGAAAAATAAAGAAGTCGCTGAGCTTGGTTTTGAGTGGAAACTCACTCGAGGGATTATCAAGGATGCGGAAACTGCTTTAGCGGCAGGAGAATACCGCAAGGCTTTGGACCTGGCTGCACAGGCTAAGTACCATGCCCGAATGGGTATTAAACAGTATCATTACTCCCAGTCAAACTGGCAGGCCTCCGTCCCTCAGTAACAGGGACTCCTAATCACTGCGGCCGTTTGGCCGCAGATTTTAATCCGTATCGATTCAGGTATTCGCTATGTCAATGTCACGCCGTGAGTTTGCCCAATTAATGGGGCTGGCTGGTGCAGCCGGAATGCTTCCACTGCAAGGTTTTGCTGCTAAGAAGCAGTCAGCAGAGCTCTACGAAGTTCCAAGTTTTGGTAATGTAAGATTGCTGCATATTACTGATTGTCATGCGCAGTTAAAGCCGATCTATTTTCGTGAGCCCAATGTTAATCTGGGTGTTGGTGGTGCGCGGGGAAATGCTCCCCATCTGGTCGGTGATAAGTTGCTGAATCATTTTGGAATCCAGGCAAACTCACTGGAAGCGCATGCGTTTACTTGTCTCAATTACGACAGTGCAGCGCTAAAATATGGCAAGGTCGGTGGCTTTGCTCATATCAAGACGCTGGTAAACCGCTTACGACAGAGTTATGGCAGTGAAAACACCCTGTTGTTGGACGGAGGAGATACCTGGCAGGGCTCGGGAACTGCGTTTAAAACCAGGGGGATGGATATGGTTGAAGCGTCCAATGATTTGGGTGTGGATATTATGACCGGTCACTGGGAATTTACCTATCATCAGGAAGAAGTGCTAAAAAACATTAAAGCCTTTAAGGGGGAGTTTCTGGCTCAGAATGTTTTTATTACCGAAGATGCGCTGTTTGAAGGAGCAGATGAGTATATCCATGATGAAGATTCGGGACGGGTATTTAAGCCCTATACTATTCGTGAAATGGGTGGTGCACGTGTAGCGGTTATCGGTCAGTGTTTTCCTCGAACTAAAATTGCCAATCCCGCCCGTTTTATCCCAGACTGGACCTTTGATATTTACGATGACTCCTTACAGGAGTTGGTTGATGAGATTCGGGGGGCGGAATCGGTTGATGCGGTTATCGTCATCTCTCACAACGGTATGGATGTTGACCTGGAAATGGCCCGCAGGGTTAGTGGTGTCGATGTGATTCTTGGTGGTCATACACATGACGGCATACCTGCGCCAACGATTGTCCAGAATAATGGTGGTAAGACTCTTGTTTGTAACGTGGGTTCAAATGGCAAGTTTGTCGGGGTAATGGATCTGGATATTCGGAATGGTAAGGTACAGGATTTCCGCTATCGCTTGTTGCCGGTATTTTCTGACCTTATTCCAGCCGATCCACAGATGACCCAATTAATTGATGATATTCGCGCGCCGCATATGCCCTGGTTAAGTGAAGAGCTTGCGGTTGCGGATGAGTTGATGTTCCGCAGAGGAAACTTTAACGGCACATTCGATCAGGTAATCTGTGATGCCTTACGCAATGTGAATGATGCGCATATATCGCTATCACCGGGCTTCCGCTGGGGTACAACGGTACTTAAAGGGCAGATGGTGACAATGGAGCATGTATTGGATCAAACTTGTCTGACGTATCCGGAAACCTATGTCCGCGAGATGAAAGGGGAAGAGCTGAAGCTAATTCTTGAAGACGTAGCGGATAATCTGTTTAACCCTGACCCGTATCTACAGTCCGGGGGGGACATGGTACGGGTCGGCGGCTTTGATTATGTTTGTGACCCAACTCAGCCGATTGGTAAGCGAATCAGTGAGATGACACTGGATAACGGTGAAAAGATTGACGCGTCCAAAAGCTATAAGGTCTCCGGTTGGGCAACCGTAGGGGCCCGCTCGGAGGGTGCTGATATATGGGATGTTGTAGCAACACACTTGCGTGATAGAAAGGTTGCCAGTATCGATAAGCTGAACACGCCGAAGCTAAAAAATGTGGCGGGTAACCCGGGGATTCTAGATTACAGTTGATTTTGATAGGTTGATCTTTTGAAATTTTCCACAGGGGCTTAATGCCCCTTTTTTTGTTCTTTGATAGCCGTAGAAGGGAAAGCGGTTCTACTCGAAGGAGGCATCCGCTAGAATGTGCGCACGAGTTTAAGCGATGGGTATAAGGGATATAATTGTGAACCGAATCACTATATTGGCTCTTCTGAGTGGATTCGCGTTAGTAGGTTGTAATGCAGCGGGTGTTCAGCCTGATCAGAGTGTTGGCCAGCCTCAGGCTCCAGCGCCAGTAACTATGGCTGGGTCTGATTTTGATCAAGTGGCTCAGTTTGAGCAGCTGAACGGACGTATCACGCTATTGCAGGAGCAGTTTCTTGAATTGAAGGTACAGAATAGTGCTGTTGCTGAGCGGCTACAGTTACTCCTGACTCAGTTTCAGGTGCTCGCGCAAGCGGTAAAACAACCCCTCCCGGAGGCAAGCAAAACGCCTGCGGCAGATACTTCAGAGTTGATACGACGACTTGATCAGCAATTGGTTGAGTTGCAACAGCTTGCACCTGAGCTGGGCGGGGGTGATCCGTTCAAATTGGCCACCTGTTACACTGCCAAAGGGCAATGGGTTTTGATCCGCTATAATCGTTTTTCCGGCGAGAGCTGGATTTCAGCAACAAATAGCTGGGAACCGTTAGCCGAAGAGTTAACGCCGTCTATTTCTTCCTATGAAGTGCAGTTGTTACCTGCTAAGGGCGATGTGAAAGGGTATGTGGCAGCGCGTGTGGATCAGAATAGCGGTGAGACCTGGTGGTTGAATCGCAAGGCCTGGGTAAAATATCAGCAATAGTTTTAAGACCGACGATGACAGAACCAACTACTGACAGCCTGACTAAGCTCTTTGATGAGTTATTCAGCAAAACATTGAATACGATACTGGTGCGCGGAGATGATGAGCCGATCTATCTTCCCGCTGATTCAGAAAATCCGCAACACCGTGTTATTTTTGCTCACGGTTTTTTTGCCAGTGCACTGCATGAAATTAGTCATTGGTGTGTCGCCGGAGAGCGGCGTCGCCTATTAGTGGACTTTGGGTACTGGTACAAACCCGATGGGCGTACTGCCGAAGAACAGGCAGAGTTTGAAATGGTTGAGGTGAAGCCTCAAGCGCTGGAGTGGATGTTATCGGAAGCTGCGGGCCATAAGTTTCACTTCAGTGCCGATAACCTGGGTAGTGATATTGGTGCGAGTGAACTATTCAAAAATAAGGTCTTCCGCCAGGTGCAAGATTACCTTCTTGAGGGTATACCTGAGCGGCCTGCGAGCCTGATTAATGCATTCCAACAATATTATGGAACAGAGCCCCTTGCCCCAGAGCGATTTTCCTTAAAGGGGAGGTAAGAAAAAACCGGCTATTGCCGGTTTTTTCTTGTCGCCATATTATGCGTATGGTTTATTGATCTTGCATTTTCTTAGGCATGCCATGGTGCATCTTCATGTGGCCCATGCCTGACATGACATCTTTAATGCTGATGTCCAATGATTTTGAACTGCCATCACTGAAGTTTAGTGTCAGATCTACCGTTTCGCCCTTTACCAGATTCTGTTTAAGACCTATTAGCATGATGTGCAAACCACCGGGCTTTAGCTCAACTTGCTCGTTCGCTTTTAAAGTGATTTGCGGGATTTGACGCATTTTCATTACGCCATTTTCATTGGTGTGAGTATGTAACTCAGCAACATTTGAGACAGAACTGGAAGCTGATACCAGTGACACTTCGGTGTCTGCGGTATTATTAAGTGTCATAAAAGCGGCACTGTTTGGCTGGCCTGGAGGAACAGCACGTGCGTATGGCTGATCAATAGAGACTTCGGCAAAGGCGGAAGCCGACAGCGTAAGCGCGGCGACCAGTGTGATTAGCTTTTTCATAACAGTCCTTATCTATTTACAATTGAGTTCTTACTAAGTTAAAAGTCGCTTTAAAGCAGGTTTTTCAGCTCGGCAATCAGTTGATCAGGCATGGTTCCATGAGCCATCGTTTTGCTAAGCTCGCCTTGTTTGTTGATTAAGTAAGTTCGGGATGAGTGATCGACGGCATAGCCCATGGCAGAACCTTCCATATCAACCATGCGATAAAATGCACCATATTGCCTGACGACAGAATCGATGTTTTCCCGACTGCCGGTAATACCCAGAATCAAGGGGTGAAAGAAGCCGCTATATTCGGCTAGCCTTTCGGGTGTATCTCGCTCAGGATCGACACTGATGAAAAGTGGTTGGATGTTCTTGAGCTGTTTAGCATCCATGTTCTTCATCGCTTGTGACATAACCGCCAGGGAAGTAGGGCAAACATCCGGGCATTGGGTATATCCGATATAGATCATTACCACCTTACCTTTGAAGTCATGCAATGATACATCGCCATTAACCCCTTGCAGGGTAAAGTCCCCGCCTAATGTTTGTAACATCGATTGGTCTGAGGGGTTAGAGCGTGGTGCGAGTATATAGGCGGTGACAACGCCTCCGAGAAGTGCCAGCGTCAGCAGCAAAAGATTGCGTAGTGTTGTTAGGTTACTTGTCATTATTTTGCTCTGAAATTAAATCGGGTATCTAATCGTCCAGCAGCGGTTTCAGCTGAAACTGTTAATCGCCAGCCCATTTCTCCGGTTGTGCAAACTGCCAGTTCTCCCTGGCCAGTGAACATACCGGGTTTCTCTGCAACCGGTGACAGTGCTGTCTGGTTAATGCCCATAAACATCTCGCTACCCTGTAGATCAATCATTACCTGGCTAGCATTAGTGCCTTCGATATTGACCAGATAACTCAATGGTGTCAGTGACCGGATATCGCGGGGCTGGATATCCAGAGTAATTGTTACTTCGCCATGGCTGACCGTACAGCTTTGTTGTCGTAAATCGCAATTACTGGTGACTCCAGGTTGATCTGTTTTTGGAAGAGCAAACAGAGATGTCCCCAGCCATATAGCCAGAATAAACCCTCCCAGCAATAGTAGATAAAGGTACTGTGTAGTGCTCTTTTTTTTAGTTTCAGCTTGTGTCATTTACTGGTGTTTCCTTGGTGTTGAATTGTCACCGATTATGACCGGGATCTGAATGTGACAAATTGTCGCATTAACAGTGGAGTAGTGAAATGTTTGATTAATAAACTAAACCTGACTAAATGTAAGTGTTTGTTTTAAATAAAAACGTTTGTTTGTTTTTAATCTATTGTAAATAAAGTATTTTTTTATAAATTTGAAATAATTCTGTATTTGTTTTCGTATTAATTTTGTGAATTATAAAAAGATAGCTTCTATACTGACAGTGGATTGAGCATTAGCTCATGGGGGGGTATATGCATCCACATTGTCGAGACTGTAAGTTTTTGATTGAATCAAAACTCATTACTGAGCCACATCAGAGTTTAAAGCCTTTGTTGGACAGGCCTTCAGCACAAGTTTATCAATGCCGTAATTGTGAAAGCTGTTTTATTTTTACGAATAACGATATCTCTTTGGTTATGTTGAATAAAGAAGGTGAGCATTAGGCAGGGATAAGTAACTCGCTTACATCTATCAGAAGCGTCTTTTGTTAGGATTTAAATGATTGATTTGCCTGACCTGATCCCTCAGACTGAGAGGAAAAAGAGCAGGCCGGAACTCAATGATGCAGTGGGATAAGCTTCTTACAACTAAACGCTATGGCCATGAAGATTTGACGCCGGAAGAGGTTGGTCGTAGTCATTTCCATAAAGATCATGATCGGATTATTTTTTCCAGCGCATTTCGTCGTCTCGGGCGGAAAACCCAGGTTCATCCGTTAGCATTGAACGATCATATCCACACCCGGCTGACGCACAGCATTGAAGTGGGAAGCCTGGGGCGAAGCCTGGGTATTCGGGTTGGGGAGCTGTTACAGGATCAGTTACCTGAGTGGATCAGTCCCCACGATTTGGGCACCATCGTTCAATCCGCATGCCTGGCCCATGATATTGGTAATCCGCCTTTCGGTCATACCGGGGAATATGCGATCCGTGACTGGTTCAAATACCAAGCTCCAGCTCATTACCTTGAAGGCCTCAGCGCCGATGAACTATTGGATTTACAGACATTTGAAGGTAATGCTCAAGGATTCAGAGTGGTTACCCGAATTGAGAATCATCTGTTTGATGGAGGTTTGCGATTAACCTATCCGACACTAGGGACTCTTCTCAAATACCCCTGGACGGTTAATCGAGCAGGAAAAAAGGGTAAGTTCAGTTGTTTTAATACCGAGCGTGAGATATTGAATGCACTGGGTCGTGAGTTGGGCCTGATTCAATTAGGTGATGATTACTGGTCTCGACACCCTCTGGCTTTCCTGGTCGAAGCTGCAGATGATATCTGCTACGCGATTGTCGACCTTGAAGATGCAATTGAACTGGATATTCTTGGATTTGATGACATCAAACCGATTTTATTACAGATGTGCGGTGATCTTAATTATGAAGATGAGATCTTCGCAACCCAGGCATCCGCTCGGCGTAAGGTGTCGGCGCTGCGGGGTATGGCCATGGAAAATATGGTGGAATCTGTCGTTGCTGCCTTTATGGCTAACCTGACTGAAATCATGAATGGCCAGTACTCTGGAGAGCTTTTGGCAGATGGTGATCCAGGTGTATGCGCAGGGTTACAGAATGCGAAGCAGCTGGCCCGAGAACGGGTGTATCCTGATAATCGTAAAGCTGAACTTGAGGAAGGGGCTTACACCACCCTTGGAACCCTTTTAGAAGCTTTTTGTCAGGCGGCCTTTGAATTGCATAGCCTGGGGAGCGAACAATTAAGCTATCGAAGTAAAAAACTCATCAATCTGATGGGTATACATAGCCCCGAGCCTGAGTGGCGTCTATATCTATCCTATATGCGAGTGCTCGATTTTATCGGTGGAATGACCGACAATTACGCGGCTTATCTGGCTCGTCAGATAAAGGATATGTCCGCTAATTAAGTTAAGACTAAACAAGAAGGTATTTATTCGTGTCGATGCGTGATCAGTTAAGTAATCTGGTTTTTTCCACTGAGAAAGGAGCATTGTGCCCTGGCTGTAAAGAGGCAGTGGATAGTTGTATTTGTAACCAGTTGTCCGATCAGAGTCGAATAGAAGGCTTGGATGGAATTGTACGGATACGCCGCGAAACCTCAGGTCGTAAAGGTAAAGGGGTATCCACTGTTACCGGAGTCCCGTTGGCAGAGAAAGAGTTAAAGGCTTTAGCAAAGAAACTTAAGCAACAGTGCGGCACAGGAGGTTCTTTGAAGGATGGTGTTATCGAGATTCAGGGTGATCATCGGGATAAGCTTAAACAGTTGTTAGAAAAACAGGGTTTTACTGTTAAGTTAGCAGGAGGCTGAAATGACAGAGAAAAAGCCTAAAAAGGTCTGCACATTCTGCTGGGTTATGCGCTTTATGTTACTGTTTTTTGCAATAGTCGCTGTTTTCTTAATGAACGGGCTCTATCATTTCTGGAATTAAAACCTTATTTGGCAGGATGCCAATTTCTTTATCAGGGAGTTAAGTGATGAATAAAAGCGTGATGCTTGTCTATGTGATCTGTAGCGCTTTGTCGTTTTCAGTATTTAATGTCAGTGCTGAGATATTTTCCTATGTTGATGATAAGGGCCGAAAAATATACGTTGATAGCCAGCATAAAATCCCACCGCGATACCGTGATCGGGACCACACCAGAGTCATTGCAGTCGAGCAGTTGACGGAACAAGAACAGCAAGATCGAAAACTGAAGCGTGACTTGGAGGACAAACGGCAAAAATTAAAGCGAGAGCTGCGGAAGCTGGAAACCACACTGTCGAAGATGGAAACCACGATTATCCTGAGGGGAAGACAGGCAATAGTCCCGGTTGATATCAATTGGCGAGGTCGTAAGCGCACGCTTAATCTGTTATTGGACACCGGCGCTTCAATAACGGTGTTACATCAGGGGGCTGTCGCTTCACTGAATACCGTTAGCCGGGATAGTAGCTATGCTCAGGTAGCTGGTGGCGGATTAATTAAAACCGAGAGAGTCGTGTTTGATCGACTGAGTGTGGGCCCCTATGATTTTGACAATCAATCCACCGCGGTTATTGAAAACAGTGGTAGTGGCGGCTTTGATGGCTTATTGGGCATGGATGTTCTGGGCAGGGTTCGTTACGAAATAGATTACGGCCAGCGTAAAATTATCTGGAGCCCTGGCGAATATAAGCAGATGCAACTGGCAGCAGAGAAGTTGGAAGAACTTCAGGCTGAAGCTGCTAACATCACGGCTATGGATGAATAAAGCCCGCAATCGCGGGCTTTATTCTGACGACTCTGCTTAACTAATTTCCTGCTCTGCCAGGTTAAGATCCAGTGTTGCTTTAAGCAATTTATAGAGACGGATAGCAGCGTCTATCTCCTCCTTACGATTGGTCAGACTCTCGATGTTTAATCCCAATGGAATGCCCAGACCGCCACAAGCTTCCAGGATCTGATCCAGGTTATTACGGCAGATTCGAATTGATTCTCCTAGTGGGTTATGCGCATCAAGGATACGGTGACGGGTTGCCTGGGGCACTGATATACCAAGCCACTCCATAAATTCAAGTGTTTTCGCGCTGCCGCAAGGCGTAAAGGTGAGGATTATCCGTTTAGGGTCAACCCCTCGTTCTTTACATTCTCGGGCATATGAGCTGAGCAGATCGATGGTTGCCTGTGGGTTATAGACCGCCTGAGAAACAAAAAATTCACACCCCTGAGCACTCTTTTCCAGCAGGCGCAGATGCTCATTTCCTTTATCGGCATGACGTTCTGCAATAGTAACGCCACCCATATTAAAGTTTAGGCTATGTTCCCGCATGGTTTCATAGGCTTGTGGCAACGTAAGCTTAATATCACCCTCAGAAGAGGGGCTGCCAACTAACACCAGATCGCGAACACCGTGGGGGCTCCAGGCTTTGTCCAGCCAGTCATTAAAGTCTTCCCGGTTACGCTGGGAAACGCTTTTATAGGTAATGACAGGGCGTCCGGACTTTTCACGCAGAATAGCGGAATAATCACGGGGGTCATGGGTGTTCATGAAAGGAAAAGGGCGAGGCTTGTCGATGCGACTGCTTTCATCCTGAATGTCGTAGACGATAACTCCGTCATAATCGATCTGCTCTAAACGTTCTAATAGTTTGTTACCAATGTCAGATAGCTGCTCCATAGAAACAGAAGATTTCGGTGGCGTAGTACCAATAAAATAGACGCCGCGCTTCGGGTCGGCGAATTTCTGTTTTAGCTTTGAATCACTCATCTTGGTATCCGTAATCTATATGGTCTGTATCGCGTCTGATGTATGGCGACTAATGTTGCTCTTTAATAGCAAACTATTCTAACAATGAATGCCTTTCATGTGTTTAAGTTATATGCTGAAATTTTTTGTAGTTAATATGAGCCGATTTAATGTCAGCTGAAATACAATAGAGATACGAATGTACAAGATAGTTAAGGAATCTCTGTGAGCGATAAGAAACCGGATCTCAAATCGATCCAACAGCAGCTGGGAAATGATCAGGTAAAAGAGCGGATGATTCCACCTGTTCATCTTTGGAAGCCTGATTTTAGTGGTGATCTTGATATTCAGATAACCCGCGATGGCCGCTGGATTCATGAGGGAGGGGAGATCAAACGGCCGGCGATGGTAACACTGTTCTCCTCTATTTTATGGCGCGAAGATGATAGCTATTTTTTAGTGACTCCGGTTGAAAAAGTGGGGATACAGGTTGAGGATGTTCCTTTCTCTTTTATTGCGTTAGATGTGCGCCAAGGGAATAACGGACAGGAGTTGGTGTTTACCTCCTCAACTGAAGATGTCATTACCGCTTCTGCAGAGCAGCCTTTGCGAATCGAAACCGATCAAGATAGCGGTGAACCTTCACCCTACCTGATGGTGCGCTACGGTATGGAAGGTCGTCTGAGTCGTAATGTTTTTTATCAATTGGCAGAATTAGTAGAAGAGCGGAATGGCGAGTTTGGGGTTGAAAGCTGTGGGGAGTGGTTCAAAATCGGTTAGATTTCTAGAATGTCGCAACTGCTAGATGCGGCTTTGTCGCTTGTTAGTATGAAAATAATACTTATCAGCCTTTGTTTTTCTAGCATCTGGCAAGTCACGCAGTGACGTCTAGCGAGTGGCGAAGCCACGTTCTAGCAACTTTTTTGTTTTTAATTATATAGCTGCAACGGCGCTTCTTGCAGGGCAAATAGCTGTTCTCGCAACTCTAGAATGTGTTCGCTCCAGTAGCGAACGGTGTTAAACCAGGGGAAGTTATGGGGAAAAGCTGGGTCTTCCCAGCGGCGTGCAACCCAGGCTGCATAGTTCATGATGCGTAGTGTGCGAAGGGTTTCTGTTAACCGGAGCTGGGCTGGATTAAAGTCGCAGAATTCACTGTAGCCTTCGATGATCTCAAGTAACTGGGCCTGTTGGCTGTCTCTTTCTCCGGAGAGTAACATCCAGATATCCTGGATTGCAGGCGCCATACGGGCATCGTCAAAATCCACGAAATGTGGTGCATCATCCCGCCAGAGCATGTTCCCTATGTGGCAGTCTCCGTGGACTCTTATCTGGTTGATCGGTTCGCAAGCTTGCCAATGCTGTTCCATTAGCTTGAGCAGGTCGGCCGTGAGTGTATCGTAAGACGTTTTCAATTCAGCGGGAATAAATTGCTCGCTGATCAGCTTGGCGCTTTCATGACCGTAGCTGGTAATGCTGATGGCAGGGCGATGAGTGAACGGTTGGCTGGCACCTATCTGATGAATGCGGCCTAACATACGCCCCAGCGTAAACAGGTTATCCATATTATCCAGCTCTGGCGCGTGCCCTCCCTTGCGGGGAAACAGGGCAAACATAAATTCGCCAAACGTAAACAGGCTTTCGCCTTCCAGTATCAACGGTGCGACAACTGGTAACTCTTGCTCTAAGAGTTCGAAGCAAAATTCATGTTCTTCAATAATTTGTTCTTTGCTCCAGCGAGCCGGCCTATAAAACTTGGCGATCAGCGGTTCGCTCTCCTCAATACCGACTTGATACACGCGGTTTTCGTAACTATTCAGACCGAATACCCGTCCGTCACAAAGGTACCCCAGGCTTTCAATCGCATCCTGAATAAAGCTGGGAGTGAGGTTTTCGAACGGGTGGGCAATGCTCATCGGGTTACCAGTTTTTAAAAGGGTGGCTAAGCAGATTAGAGTTGAAGTAGCGCGGGTCATGTGTGACCTCATCGGTAATCCACATGGGCAAATCCAGTTGTTCGTCTTCGTTATCTAGCTCTACTTCAGCAACTACCAGACCCTGATTGTCGCCAGAAAATATATCCAGTTCCCAGAGGTGTGCTTTATGAGTAATAAGGTAGCGAATTTTGTCGACTACCGGACCTTTACAGAGCTCTGCAAGCATTTGCCGGGCATCATCAGTGGGAATCTCGTATTCGAACTCTGTACGAACCGCGCCACGGTTTTCTCCTTTCAGCGTGAGAAATGCTTTGTTGCCCATGATGCGAACTCTTACGGCGGTTTTGTCTGCCGTGGGAATATAACCCTGGCAGATGGTAAGCCCTTGTTCCGGTAGCTGGAGTTTTTCCAGGTCTACCAGAAACTTTCGTTCGATTTCCTGTGCCATCTATATTCCCTAATAAAAAAAGGCACTCACAAAGTGCCTTTCAAGATAACTAAGACAAACCATTAAAGATGACCTTAAGAGTAGTCATTGTTGTTGGAGTACAAGGCGCCGATTGATTTTTGAAGCGTAGTGTACTGTTGTACATGAGCAATCAGAAATTAATCTGCAACGCAGTAATCCGACACCAAGGGTGCTCTTACATGATCCGCATGCCGGGTTGTGCCCCTGCATGGGGTTCCAGGATCCACAAATCCTTGCCACCAGGGCCTGCTGCCAGAACCATGCCTTCGGACATGCCGAATTTCATTTTACGTGGTGCTAAGTTTGCCACCATCACGGTCAACTTCCCCTCGAGATCTTCAGGATTGTAAGCAGACTTAATACCAGCAAACACGTTGCAGGTATCGCCACCCAGATCCAGGGTTAATTGAAGTAGCTTATCAGCTCCTTTGACATGCTCAGCTTTTACGATGAGAGCAACACGCAGATCAACTTTAGCGAAGTCATCAAAGGATATCTCTTCGGCTACCGGATTTTTCTCTAACTCTGTTTTTTGGGCGACAGGGGCAGCAGGGCTGGTTGCGGCAATCGCTGCCAGCGTGGCCTTACTGTCTTCAATCATCGCATTGACCTTGTCTTCGTCAACGCGCTGCATCAGAGGCTTGAACTTATTGATCTGATGATCGAGCAATGGTTGCTGAATAGCATCCCAGGCGAAACCGTCGATATTCAGGAATGTTGCGGTCTCTTCAGCGACCTGCGGTAGAACCGGTGCCAGGTAGGAGATAATAACCCGGAATAGGTTAATGCCCATGGTACAACAGTCTTGTACTTCCTGTTCCTTGCCTTCCTGCTTAGCCAGAACCCAGGGCTCTGCTGTATCGATATACTGATTTGCCTTATCGGCAAGATGCATGATTTCACGCATCGCTTTTCCGTATTCACGCGCTTCATAGGCGGCAGCGATAGGTTCAGCGAGTGCTACGGCTTCGTTATATAGTGCCTGTTCAACCAGTTGCCCACTTAGTTTTCCATCAAATTTCTTCTTAATGAAACCTGCGCAACGGGAGGCGATGTTCACCACCTTGTTTACGAGGTCAGCATTAACGCGCATGCGGAAATCATCCATGCTCAGATCGATATCATCGATACCAGAACCGAGTTTTGCGGCGAAATAGTAGCGTAGGTATTCCGGACGCAGATGCTTCAGATAGGTCTCCGCCATGATAAATGTACCACGGGACTTGGACATCTTCTGGCCATTGACGGTGAGAAATCCATGGCAGAAAACACCGTTTGGTTTACGGAAACCGGCACCTTCCAGCATTGCGGGCCAGAACAGTGTATGAAAATAAGCAATGTCTTTACCGATAAAGTGATACAGCTCGGTATCGGAAGATTCGTTCCAATACTCGTCGAAATCGACACTGTTTTTATCGCACCAGTTTTTGAAACTGGCGATATAGCCGATCGGTGCATCCAGCCACACGTAGAAGTATTTACCCGGTGCGTCGGGGATTTCAAAGCCCCAATAGGGTGCATCACGGGAGATATCCCAGTTTTGCAGGCCTGATTCAAACCATTCATTCAGCTTATGAACCATCTGCTCCTGAACATGCTTATCGACCCACTGCCGCAGGAATGATTCAAAATCACCTAGCTTAAAGAAATAGTGTTCAGATTCTTTTTCAATCGGTTTAGCACCGGATACTGCAGAGTATGCGTTTTTCAGCTCAACCGGACTATAGGTTGCGCCACAAGCTTCGCAGGAATCGCCGTACTGGTCCTGAGCTCCACACTTAGGGCAGTCACCTTTAACGAACCGATCGGGGAGAAACATCTCTTTTTCCGGATCGTATGCCTGAGTGATGGTTTTCTTAGCGATGTGACCGCCGTCGCGCAGGCGAGTATAGATCAGTGATGCAAAGTGTTTGTTTTCTTCAGAATGGGTTGAGTAGTAGTTATCAAAACCTACCATAAAACCTGAGAAGTCACGCTGATGCTCCTGACTTACCTGTTCAATCAGAGCTTGCGGAGAAGTACCCATCTGATCTGCTTTAAGCATGATCGGGGTGCCATGTGCATCGTCGGCACAGACATAGGTACAGTGATTGCCGCGCTGGTTCTGGAAACGTACCCATATATCCGTCTGGATATATTCAACCAGATGGCCCAGATGGATAGGGCCGTTGGCATAAGGCAGAGCGCTGGTAACAAGAATCTTGCGTTGTTTATCAGTCATGATTCGTAGCAGGTCTAGGTTGCAGATATAAGCGCGCAATTTTACTCTTAAATGCATGGAAATACATTACGCCCAGAGGATCTTTTTTATCAATAGCAAAGAAAAGAAGCACTGTTTAATAACCTACCTATACTGAGTAGAGGTCATTGGAAAGCAATTGAATTTAGCTTATATACTTAAATAAAGTAGCTGAACACAGATTGCAGCATGATTTTTAGCATGAACGCTACCCGGTCAGGTATCAGCTGAGTAGCGGATAAGAAGTATATATTTTGGGCTTGATGGAACGACTTTAGGCGTGATTGGAGATGTGAATGTTTGAATATATTCTTAAAGAAGACCGGATTTCCGTTCTTTGGCTCGGTGAGCCTCTGGCTGATTTAGAGAATATACCGGCCGAAATAAAGCCTAAGTTAATGATTAAACAAGCAAAGCGGCCTGAGCAAGTCATGTCGATGATGGAGGAGCATGAGTTCAACGTTATTGTTGTACACCTGAGCCCTGATTACTTTGCTATGCGGTTCCGTTGTCTGCGTGAAGTTGTTTCTAAATACCCCGGAGTGATCCGGATTATGCTGAATGATGGGTTACAGTCTTATCAAATTGCTAAGGCATCGGAGTTCTGCCATCGATCTTTGCAGTTTTCCTCGGGAATCAAAGAGCTTTTTCAAGAGGTTGGTCAGAGCTTAAAACTGCTGCACTCAATGAACAAGCCTGCTGTCAGGGATTATGTTGGCGCAATACAACGTTTGCCTTCGCTTCCTCATGTGTATACAGAACTTAATGAAGCGCTGGCATCTGATATCACCGGAGCTACTGAAATAGCCTCGATTATTGAGAAAGACCCGGCAATGAGTGCAAAAATTTTGCAGCTGGTTAACTCTGCGTTTTTTGCGCTGAGTAGCCGTGTCTACAAAATAAAAGATGCGGTTGTTATTCTGGGGATCAGACAGATTCGGGATCTTTTTCTGGTATCTCGCTTGTTTGATCACTTTCCTCAGGATGAAAAGTGGGTGGGGTTTTCCTTTGAGCACCTCTTTGACCGCTGCCTCGTAGTCGGGCGCTTTGCCCGGGCGATATGTCGCGATCAGCGCGTAAGTTCAGAGATCGCGGATAAAGCATTCCTGGCCGCTTTATTACAAGACATTGGTATGCTGGTAATCGCCAGCCGTGAAGCAGAACATTATACCCAGGTTATGCAGGAATCAGCCCAGCTGGAACACCCTTTATATGCAATTGAAAAGCTCAGGTTAGGCGTTACTCATATGGAAGTAGGCGCTTATATGCTTGGTCTTTGGAATTTGCCGCCTGAAGTGGTTGAAGCGGTGCTATATCACTCCAACCCTAATGCCACCGCAGGTGAGAAGTTTACCCCGTTGACCGCAGTTCATTTGGCTGATTCTATATTGCCCGATGTGGTAAATGTAAACGAGTGCCGTATCTGTAGTTCAATAAGTCATGCGTATATTAATCGTTTGGGATTACAGAACAAACTAGGTCGCTGGCAGCAGATGTCTGAAGATTATGCCTTACAGCTATACTCTGGCGTGGCTAAAGGCTTCTAAGCACAGTTGTGCTATTGGAGTCGGAGGTGTTGGCTGCTAGAATGCGCGCCCTGTTTCCTTTCATATGATCCGAGGTTTAAATGGCGCTGCCTGTTGTTGATCCATCCCAATATGATGTTCAGCTGAGTGAAAAAAAAGCTACTATCGAACAGCAGTTTGCTGAGTTTACACTTCCTCCGATGGAGTTGTTTGAATCGGAAAAGACTGCCTATCGCTTGCGCGCTGAATTTCGTGTTTGGCATGAGGGTGATGATCTTTACTACGTGATGTTTAAGCCAGGTGATAAACACCAGCATAGTCGTCTGGAAACCTGTCCTATGGTTTCTGAACCGATTCAGCAGGTGATGTTTAAGTTGCTGGATTATCTGCGCCCCAATGAATTGCTGCGCCGCCGCCTGTTTCAGGTCGACTTCCTGAGTACGCTCAGCGGTGAGCTGATTATTAGCCTGCTCTATCATAAGCCTCTTGATGAAGCCTGGACCGAAGAAGCGAAAAAGCTGAAGGAGCATTTTGGGATTCATTTTATTGGTCGCAGTCGTAAAACAAAGATTGTATTAGATCAGGACTTTGCCATTGAAAAGATGCAGGTTGCCGGCCGTGAACTGGTCTATAAACAGGTAGAAAATAGTTTTACACAACCCAATGGCGGTGTTTGTGTGCAGATGCTTGAATGGGCTCAAAATGTTACACAAGATGCCGGTGGTGATCTGGTAGAGCTGTATTGTGGAAACGGAAATTTCACGATGGCGCTGGCGCAAAACTTTGATCGTGTGATCGCCACCGAAATAGCAAAAGTGTCAGTCAATGCGGCTCAGTATAATATTGAAGCCAATCAGGTGAATAATGTAAAAATTCTGCGGATGTCCAGCGAAGAGTTCTCTCAAGCGCTACAAGGTGTCAGAGAGTTTCGCCGCCTGAAACAGAGTGAAGTTGATCTTAGTAGCTATAATTTCAGCACCGTACTGGTGGACCCCCCACGTAGTGGTTTGGATGATGAAACCGTCAAGCAGGTTGCAGAATATGACAACATTGTTTATGTCTCCTGTAATCCTGAAACGCTTCAGGAGAACCTTAAATCACTGACACAGACCCATACGCTACAGCGTTTTGCGATCTTTGATCAGTTTCCTTATACCCATCACCTGGAATGTGGTGTCTATCTGACACGTAAATAGTTTGCACGAATGTGTTAAAAGCTGAGTGGAAATCAGATAGGTACTGGTTTTTGTGCTCTTAAGTATCGATATACGATGCTCCAGCTATTTGAGTTTAGAACTAGCTGGGAGAAGTTAATACTGCTTTCATTATTTCAATAGGAGGCAGTATTATGCTCAGTATCATTTTTCCAGGGATGATCGTTATGCAGCCGCTAAACTCAGTCGCTATTTTGACCTTTCAGGGAGAGTAAGGATGTCAGCACTTCTTCGTATCAGTGGTTTTCTGGCCTTTATTTCCATCGCCTTTATTAATGCCTTTGTGGATCTTGGCCATAAGATCATTATTCAAAACACTCTATTTAAAGCGTATGACGGAGATCTGCAGATTCTTCTGACTGCGGTAGTGAATGGCTTGATTTTGCTGCCTTTTATTATGCTATTCACTCCCGCTGGCTTTCTGGCAGATAAATATCCGAAAAACCAGGTGATGAAGCTTTCGGCCTGGGCTGCGGTGGCGGCCACTGGGTTGATAACACTCTGTTATTTTCAGGGTTGGTTTATCGCAGCTTTTGCGCTGACATTTGTGCTGGCTCTGCAAAGCGCATTTTATTCACCGGCTAAATATGGCTTTATCCGCGAACTAGTGGGGGAAAGCAACATTACCGAAGGTAATGGCTGGGTGCAGGCAGTGACGATGGTAGCCATTCTTTCGGGAATAGCTGTGTTTTCTTTGTTGTTTGAAATGCGTGTAGAAGGTGTATTTCAACTGAGTCCTGAGCAAAGTTTACAGAAGATTGCACCGCTGGGATGGTTATTGATTGCGGGTTCTTTAATAGAGTTAGTTTTGGCGTATCGGTTACCCAAAACTCGTGAAACGGATAGGGCTGCTGTTTACGACTGGAAAGCCTATCGAAGCGGAAGAACGCTGGTCTGGAATTTGTCATCTATCTATCAAAATCGCACGATCTGGTTATCGATTGTTGGCGTGTCTTTGTTTTGGTCAGTCAGTCAGGTGATGCTTGCTGTCTTTCCTGCGGTGGCAGAAGCCCATCACGGTGTTCATAACACTTTTGTTATTCAGGGAACGATGGCATTAGCGGGTGTTGGAATCATGGTCGGCTCGGTTCTGGCCGGCCGTTGGTCATCTCACTATATCAATATAGGGTTGATCCCTTTAGGCGCGGTGGGTGTGGCGGTGGGTTTAATACTGTTACCCCAGGTCTCATCGGTTTTTTATCAGGGCGGTGTGTTTTTTCTGATTGGTTTGAGTGGTGCTCTGTTGAATGTGCCTTTACAAGCCATGATTCAATTTAATGCAGGAAGTAATCAAACCGGTAAAGTACTGGCGGGCAGTAACTTTATCCAGAATGTTGCGATGCTCAGTTTTCTGGTAGTAACTGTGGTGGCTGCGTGGATTGGTATAGACGGACTCTGGCTGCTCTGGATGTTGGCTGGTCTGGGTGTGATTGGTGCAGTATTCGCGATACGCACATTGCCACAGGCGCTGGTACGGGTGTTGGTGGCTGCGCTGATGAAGCGTAAATATAACTTGCAGGTATTGGGTTTCGAGAACCTGCCACGCAGCGGGCAAGGTGTTTTATTACTGGGAAACCATATCAGCTGGCTCGACTGGGCGATGATTCAGATGGCGTGCCCGCGTCATATTCACTTTGTAATGGAACGTTCAATCTATGAACGCTGGTATCTTAAATGGTTTATGTCGATGTACCGGGTAATACCTATATCTTCTGGCAAAAGCCGTCAGGCATTACAGCAAGTAGGTGAGTTAATCAGTGCGGGTCATGTGGTTTGCCTGTTTCCGGAGGGCGCGATTAGTCATACCGGGCAGATCGGTGAGTTTAAAAAAGGTTTTGAGAGAGCCTGTGAAGAGGCGGATGGGGTCATCGTGCCTTTCTATTTACGAGGATTGTGGGGAAGTCGCTTCTCACGTTCGACTGATAAGATGAAAACTATTCGCAGTGGGGGGCTTAAACGGGATGTGATTGTCGCTTACGGTCAACAGATGCCAATAAACAGCTGCGCCAATGACGTAAAAAAGAAGGTTGCTGAACTCTCGATTCATACCTGGGAGCGCTATACCTCCTCGCTCCAGACTCTGCCGCAGAGTTTTATTCATACAGCAAAAAGTGCGATGTCGGATATGGCGATTGCCGATGTACAAGGGGAGCCATTGAGTTATCGACGTCTGTTAACCGCTGTTGTGCTCTTTAGTCGTCGATTGAAACAAACACCTGGTCAGCGGTTGGGCTTATTGTTGCCAACCTCGACCGCCGGTGCAATTGCAAACTTAGCGGGATTGGTTGCCGGCCGGACGCTGGTTAATCTGAATTTTACTGCCAGCGAGTCATCACAGCTGGCTGCGTTGGAGCAGGCGGAGGTTGAGACAATTCTTACTGCACATAAATTCGTCTCTAAGCTGAAAGCTCGAGGGATAGATCCTGAGCCGTTATTTGAAGGTCGGCAAGTAATCTACATGGAAGATGTGAAAGCCGCTGTTAGTAAAGCTGAAGGGCTTTCGGTAATGCTCCTGGTCAGTCTGCTACCTGGCTTTGTTCTCCAGTGGTGGTTAGGAAGCGGCAGTAAGCTTGAAGATACAGCGGCAATACTGTTCTCTTCAGGGAGTGAGGGGGCTCCAAAAGGAGTCATGCTGAGTCATCGTAATATTCAGGCTAACCTGAGACAGATTGCGGATGTGCTTAATGTGCGTGATGACGACTGTGTGATGGCGACCTTGCCGCTGTTTCATGCGTTTGGCCTGACAGTCACCTGCTTTATGCCGTTGATTGAAGGTATACCCGTGGTATGTCATCCGGATCCTACCGATGCACTGAATATCGGTAAGGGTGTCGCTAAATACCGGGCTACGATGATCTGTGCAACCTCTACGTTTCTTCGCCTTTATGCCCGAAACAAGAAGCTTCATCCACTGATGTTTGAATCGCTGCGCATAGCGGTAGCCGGAGCTGAGCGATTAGATCCTGTCATTCAAAGTGCGTTCGAGAGCCGTTTCAGAGTTCCCGTTGTTGAGGGGTATGGCTCAACTGAAACGACACCTGTAGCCAGTGTTAATTTACCTGATTATCTATCGGTAGATGGTTGGTTTCTGCAGGAAGGAACCCGAAAAGGAACGGTGGGCTTGTCACTTCCAGGCTCAACGTTTCGGATTGTGGATCCTGATAGCCTGGAAGAGCTGCCTACAGGTGAGGATGGGCTGATTCTGATTGGTGGGACACAGATCATGCAGGGCTACCTGAATAATGCTGAGAAAACTGCTGAGGTGATTGTCAGGATTGATGGCCTGCGATGGTATAAGAGTGGCGATAAGGGGCATCTGGATGAAGATGGCTTTTTGACTATCGTTGACCGGTATTCCCGTTTTGCCAAGCTTGGTGGTGAGATGGTAAGTCTGGGCGCTGTGGAACAGGAGATACAGAAACACCTCCAAAGCGAAGAGGCAGCATTGGTAGCCATTAATCTGCCGGATGCAAAAAAGGGTGAAAAGGTTGTCTTACTCGTTGATGCAGACATCGATCCTGAGAGCTTTCGTCGTTATCTGACGGCTCAGGGAGTCGCTCCGTTGATGTTGCCAGCAGAAGTATTTCGGGTTGATAGTATCCCGTTGCTGGGTAGTGGAAAAACAAATTACCCTGAAGCCCGCCTGGTTGCAGAGCGCTTAGCGGGAAAAGCGTAAAAGGTAATAATTTACGTTTTTTTCAGAAAATGTTCTCGAGTTTAGTTCGACTTGATAATTGTGCAAATAAGTTACGGCTTTATTTATGTTTTCTTGATATAAATCAGGTTTTTTGGCGCTCTCAGGCGCATAATTCTACTTAAGAAATTACTTAATCTTAAATGATGTTACCAACAGGAGTGGCCTATGACCCTGAAGCAAGTCGATTCACAAACACCATCTGAAGTGTCAGAAAATACAACGAAAACACCTTCAGCATTGCTCGATCAGGGTATGGATCAAAGTTTTGAAAACAGCGATTACCCTTATGACGATAAAATTTCTCGTAAAGAGTATGAAACCACTAAAAAGCTGCTTCAGATTGAACTCCTTAAGATGCAAAACTGGGTTAGGGAATCTGGCGAGAAAATTGTAATTCTCTGCGAAGGTCGTGATGCTGCCGGTAAAGGTGGCACGATCAAGCGGATGATGGAGCATCTTAACCCACGGGGCGCCAGAGTTGTTGCCCTCGAAAAACCGTCTGAGCAGGAAAAAGGCCAGTGGTATTTTCAGCGTTATATTAATCATCTGCCGACGGCAGGTGAGATCGTGTTGTTTGACCGCTCCTGGTATAACCGTGCCGGTGTTGAAAAGGTCATGGGTTTTTGCTCCCCTTCGGAATACCTTGAGTTTATGCGTCAGACGCCAGATCTTGAGCGGATGTTAGCTCGCAGCGGAATTCGTCTGTTTAAATTCTGGTTCTCTGTGAGTCGTGATGAACAGTTCCGTCGTTTTCAGGCGCGTCGTGTAGATCCATTGAAGCAGTGGAAACTGTCACCGATCGATCTGGCTTCTCTGGATAAGTGGGATGCTTACACTGAAGCTAAAGAGTCAATGTTCTTCTATACGGATACGGCTGATGCGCCCTGGACAGTGATTAAATCCAATGATAAGAAGCGGGCACGTCTTAATGCTATGCGATTCTTGTTAAATCAGGTGCCATATCCGAATAAAAACCCGGATCTGGAGCTGACACCGGACCCATTGATTTTGGGTGCCGCCGGTGATCAGGGTATCAGTCAAAAATTAATAGTTAATTCCTGATATTTTTCTGAGGAAAAACGATGACAGTTAAACAAAATATACATGCGTTGAACGTGGTTAATACCTTTAAAGCTAAGCTACCAGCAGAAATGGTTGAGCAGGTCGGTGAAAGTCATCTCGATGAGCTTTCATTGTTAATTGAGTCTGCGATTAGTGCTGCGGTATTTGACGAGATGGAAAAAGCGGCGAATAAGGCTGATAAATTAGCTCATGAGCTTCGACACTTTGCTGAGTTTTTTGATAGGGATTGATAGATAAGGTGTGAATAGTTTTCCTTTTTATTGCCGTGGGGAGCTATTTGTATCTTTCTGCTAATCTATTTATGTAACCGCCCTCGGGCGGTTTTTTGTTGTTAGAATACTGTATTGATCTCTTTCTATTGTTCTTGTCTATATAAAGCGTTAGTTGTTTTGAGCAATTTCTTTACTGCCTGCTGACCAAAAGTAGAATCGGTTGTATTATTGATATGTTATATTGTAACATTTGGTTTTTTGGTTGCTGCTGCGAGGAATATCGATGAAACTTTTGGTTGGGGTTGTGTGTGCTTTAGCTGCGTCTGTAGCTGGGGCAGAAGGAATTGAGCGTCAGTTGGAAAGCCATGAGCATGGCAAAGCAAGCATGAATGTTGTTTTGGCAGGGCAGGTTTTAGAGATTGAGATTAAGACCCCAGCTGCCAATATTCTTGGTTTTGAACATCAGCCAGAGACCGGTCAGCAGAAGCAAGCGCTGGCAGCTGCGGTAGCTCAATTGAACGCACCTGAAGGTTTTATCCGTTTGGCTGACGAAGCCGATTGTCAGTTAAGTGGAGCTGATGTGGACTCTGCGCTACTTGCTCAGGCTTATGAGGAAGAAGGTGAGCATCATCACGATGATCATGACGAGGAAGGGCATCACGATGAAGAAAGCCACCATGATGATCATGATGAGGAAGGGCATCACGATGCTGAGCATGAAGGGCACACTGATTTTGAACTCTCTTATCAATTCAAGTGTCAGAAGCCAGAAGCGTTATCAGGATTCTCTTTGGAACTGTTTCAGCAATACCCGCTTATGAAACAACTTGAAGTACAAGCCATCAGTCCGGCTGGTCAGAGCTACCAGAAACTCGATGTTGATAATCACTGGGTTAATTTTTAGTCCTATATTACTAGGAAGTAGTGCCATCATTCATGATTGAATTAGATAACGTCAGGTTTAGCTGGCAAAGTGACAGGCCTGTTCTTGATATACAGTCATTTACAGTGAATCAGGGGGAACGGGTTTTTTTGAAAGGCCCCTCTGGTAGCGGTAAAAGTTCACTACTCAACTTGATTGGTGGTATTCAGGTTCCCCAGGAGGGGAGAGTCTCTCTGTTGGGGAAGGAGATTAATCAATATGGTGCTGCCTGGCGTGATCGGTTCAGATCAGATCATATAGGCCTGATTTTCCAACAGTTTAATCTGTTGCCTTATTTTTCAGTCATAGAAAATGTCATCTTGCCATGCCGTTTCTCTAAGGTGCGTAAACTCAAAGCTATTGAACGTTATGGCTCCTTAGATGAGGCTGCCAGACAATTACTAGAACAGTTAGGTTTAGTCGATAAAAACATACTGACTAATGAGGTCACTCAGCTGAGTATTGGTCAGCAACAACGGGTGGCGGCTGCCAGAGCGTTGATTGGCAGCCCTGAACTAGTGATTGCTGATGAACCAACATCGGCATTGGATAGTGATGCCCGAAACGTTTTTCTTAGTCTCTTGATCAGTGAATGTGATCGCTCTGAGAGCGCTTTGATTTTTGTTAGTCATGATCATTCACTGGAGTATCACTTCGACCGTATCATCGCGTTATCCAACATTAATGCGGTGGGGGCGGCCTGATGAGCACAGTCTTAATGTTGGCACTGCGTAGTCTGTATAACAGGCGTTTAACCGCGATTATGACCATGTGCTCCATTGCCGTGAGTGTGGCGCTTTTATTAGGGGTCGAAACGATTCGAACCCAGGCTAAAAATAGTTTTAGCAGTACGATAACCGGGACAGACCTGATTGTCGGAGCGCGCTCCGGTTCGGTTCAGCTATTACTCTATTCAGTGTTTCGCATCGGCAATGCAACAAACAATATCACCTGGAAAAGCTATCAGGATATAGCCGCTCAATCCTCTGTCGACTGGACCATTCCCATCTCACTGGGTGACTCTCACCGTGGTTACCGGGTGCTTGGAACCACCACGGACTATTTTAAGCATTATCATTACGGTCGTAATCATGCCTTAGCATTTAGTGATGGGAAACAGTTTGAAGCATTGCATGATGTAGTGTTGGGCGCGGAAGTTGCGAAGAAACTGAAATACCAACTGGGCCAGAAAGTGGTGATCAGCCACGGTACAGGCAACACGAGCTTCACTAAGCATGAGGATCAGCCATTCACCGTGGTAGGGATACTGGAGCCGACAGGAACGCCTTTAGATCGTACTCTGCATGTGAGTCTTGCAGCGATAGAGGCGATCCATATTGATTGGCAATTCGGTGCATATATTCCGGGTTCTGGTGGTAAGCAGACCCTTTCAGAACGCAAACTGGAACCTAAAGAGATTACCGCCGTTTTGGTTGGTCTCAAGTCAAAGATGGCGACTTTCCATCTACAACGAGGAATCAATCAATACCGTCAGGAGGCGTTACAAGCTATTTTGCCTGGTGTTGCGCTTCAAGAGCTGTGGAGCATGATCGGTGTAGTGGAAAACATTCTTCTTATTATCTCAGCCTTTGTGGTTGCCACCGGATTATTTGGTATGTTGACTGTGCTCTTAACCAGCTTGAATGAGCGTCGACGTGAGATGGCGATATTAAGGTCGGTGGGAGTGCGCCCCTGGCAAGTCTGTCTGTTGCTTATTATTGAGACCGGTGGTTTGACTTTATGCGGTATTTTGACGGGAATGCTCCTGCTTTATGGAGGAATGTTCGTCTCTTTACCCTTACTTGAAAGTCAGTTTGGGCTGTTTCTTGAGATAGGTATGCCAGGGCCTTATGAACTTAAATTATTAGTTATTGTCTTTATATCGGGCGTGCTTTGTGGCTTGATACCGGGATACAGAGCTTACCGATATACTGTCTCAGATGGGATGACGGTACGTTTGTAATCTTCTCTGATCCCAATATATGTAAGAGTGTTATGCGTAAACTATTTTCTATCTGTTTGATCCTGATACTGTCTTCTGTGATTCCAGCCCAAGGTGAAACCGTTAACGGTGAGGAAGTTGAGGAGATCGACTGGGGTGTGTTGATGCCTGCGGATTATTATCCAGAAGCGGTATTTGATACCAGTCAGTTTGGCTCACTGGATGACTATGACCCCATGGCGGAGATAAAACTTAAAGCGATGATGGAGGCCTTAAGCTCTGCACCGGTAGTGCAGGAGATGGATGGTCAGATGATCCGGATTCCTGGTTTTGTTGTGCCCTTGGTTGAAGAGGGTTTAAAGGTAACGGAGTTTTTCCTGGTGCCTTACTTCGGGGCTTGTATCCATGTTCCACCACCGCCCTCCAATCAGATGCTGCATGTTACCTTTGAGCCGGGAACAAACGTCGAAAATCTATATGATGCGGTTTGGATTACGGGAAAACTCAGTGTGATGAGAGTTGCACATGATTTAGGTACAGCAGGTTATAAAGTAGAGGCCTTTATGATCGAACCCTATGACAAGTGAGTCTCCTGTTATTGAGCTTATCCTGGCTTGAGGTTTGATTCAGATGGCACAATGTTTGGATTTTATGCATAATACCTTACCATATTAGTTGGTTATTATTTTTATCCTTATATTGCATAAATGAGCTACGAGCTAAGGTGTTATTCTGATGCAAAATATTAAGAACATTGTTGCGGTTGCATCCGGTAAAGGGGGTGTGGGTAAGTCGACAACGACGGTAAATCTTGCGTTGGCTATGGCCGCTGAAGGTTACCGTGTCGGTATTCTGGATGCGGATATTTATGGTCCGAGTATGGGGACGATGTTAGGTGTTGCTCAGTCAACCCGGCCCGAGCCAACCGGCGAAAACTCGATGAAACCGGTTATTGCACATGGGATAGAGGTGATGTCGATCGCCTTCCTGATAGATGATTCCCAGCCGATGGTTTGGCGTGGACCTATGGCCAGTGGTGCGTTGCAGCAGCTGATCACACAGACTGATTGGAGTGATCTGGATTACTTGTTTGTGGATATGCCGCCAGGTACAGGTGATATACAGCTGACGATTTCTCAGAAGGTGCCGGTGAGTGGTGCTGTGATTGTCACAACTCCTCAGGATATCGCACTGTTAGATGCCCGTAAGGGGATTGAAATGTTCCGTAAAGTTGATATCCCTGTGTTGGGTATTGTTGAGAACATGAGTGTGCATATTTGTAGCAACTGTGGCCATACTGAAGCGATCTTTGGTAACGGGGGGGGGGAAGAGCTGTCCCGCACCTATGAGGCGCCTTTAGTGGGTCAGCTGCCGCTTAAACTGGCTATTCGTGAGGCGGTAGATAGCGGAAAACCTACGCTGGTAGCGGATCCTCAGGGTGCTGAGTCTGAGATCTATCGTTCGATCGCCCGCCAGTTGGCAGAGGGGTTAAAAGCTCGCGGCGAACAGAAGACGGCGATGCCGAATATATCTATCAGCACGGATTAATATCTAAAAACCGAAGCCGCATTTTTTTTGTAAAAATGCGGCTTTTTATTGGCAAAAAAGATATTATGTGCGACCGCAAAAACAACATTAAACTGGAACTGAAACGATGGGTATCAAATCAGACAGCTGGATTCGCCGTACTTCAATTGAACAGGGCATGATCGAACCGTTTGAACCGGGTCAGGTACGTCGCCGTAATGAAGAGCGGCTAATCTCCTACGGTACTTCCAGTTACGGTTATGATGTCCGTTGTGCTGATGAATTCAAAATTTTTACCAATATCAATTCATCGATTGTTGATCCGAAGAATTTCGACGATGGCAGCTTTGTTGATGTTAAATCTGATGTCTGCATTATCCCGCCGAACTCCTTTGCTCTGGCGCGTACGGTTGAATACTTCCGTATTCCTCGCGATGTTCTGACAATTTGTCTGGGTAAGAGCACCTATGCTCGTTGTGGCATTATCGTTAATGTGACGCCATTAGAGCCTGAATGGGAAGGTCATGTGACCCTGGAATTTTCCAATACGACGCCATTGCCAGCAAAAATATATGCCAACGAAGGCGTTGCTCAGATGTTGTTTTTGGGGGCTGATGAAGTCTGCGAAACTTCATACAAAGATCGTGATGGAAAATATCAGGGACAAACCGGAGTGGTTGTTCCCCGCACATGATAGAAGCTCGCAAAAAAATTCTTAGCTTCTGGCAACAGGTCGAACAGACGATTGATAAGTTGTTGACCAGCGAGTCAGAAAATCAATTCGATAATGAATCGCTGTTACTCGAATACAGTAAAAGTCTGAGAAGCATTGATTCCAACCTGACTTTTCATTTCGAAAGAGATGAAGGGGAAGGCTGTGTGGAGATGATCTTCGGCTGTGATGGTTACCCTGAATCGATTAACGCCGTATTAAGTCTGGTGGGTGCTGCCCCTGATATTGGTGGTATAAGCTTTGTGGCATTCAATCATCGATATGACCCTGTTCCAGCGGCGGTGAATTTCGGTGATGAGCAGTTCGAACTGGAAGAGTTCTGGTTTGGCTATCGGATAGAGGATGGTCGCTATCATCTCGATATCTATATGCAGGATCTGCCCGCCTCACTAGATATGGAGCCGCGTATAGAAGCGGTGATGATATATCTGGATGCTTTAATCGGCGAATACGACCTTATGACCCGGGTGACCACCCTGGACTGGTACGCGCTACCGGTAGATCCGGTAGACTTTGCTTTGCAGCCGTTATCTGAATTACGCAACTGCTTTGATCAGCAGCGTAATCAGATCAACCCGATAGGGCTAACCTATCATTGATCAGACGGCTTTAGTTATCAGATAAAATATAGATGCTGCCCTCTTCATCTTCTTCGCCAGTCAAGGTGCATAACTGTATCTGACTAATCATGATCCTTCCTCTTATTGCCTATCTTTCTGGAGGTCTGGGATCTATTTCCACTCTGAAGATACCCGCCTCTGAGTACTGCTTCGGCTGAGATTAGCCAAACATTAATAGAAGCAATATATTGGCCGTTTTCAGGGTTGTTCAGCTAACATTATATGGAACGAGCCGCAGGCTTTAGTTTGGAGATTGCTATGAGTCAGATATTAACCACATTGATTGAACAGGTAAGAGCCGATTATCTGATGATGATGGAACAGGATGCCGGACAGTTTCCTTATACGCTGGCAGAGAAGCTTTGTAATGAGCGACTGTATCTGAGCGCTGATAAGCTGGCCCCCATTGTGGCTGAAGACCCAACGTTACTGGCTGCGCGCAGTGGTAATCTTATTGCTTCTGAGAAAGAACGTGAAAATCCGAGTGTTGGCACGATTATTAGCGCCAATATAGCGGCTGCAATGATGGAAGGCCTGATTGATGTGGCGCTGGAGCATCGTTGGTTAATGCTGGATGAAGAGGGGCGACTGATACTGGATGCTGAAGAGCTAAAACTCACTGAGCCTGCAGTAACTGACATTGATTACGGCGAGTCTGATACGGCCCGTGAAAACCTGACAGCACCTGGCGTTAGCCATTTGACACAATTAATGAACGGTGCAGAGTCAGCTTACTTAGAACTATTATCAGCAGAGCAGCCAAATGCCTATGCGCTTGCGGTGCAAGTCGCATCTGAGCACTCTATATTTGCGCCGGATGATATTGCGCCACTGGTGGCTGAAAATCCATTATTACTAGGATTGCGGGCTGATGGTATCGTCGATCATGACATGTTCGAAGGCGATGCTCCCGCCGGGATGATTATCAGCGCTCATCTGACACAGATGCTGATATCACAGTTGCTGGAGTTGGCAGTAGAGCAAGGCTTATTAGGCAGTGACAGTAGTGGACACCCGTTGCTGCCGGAAGATGCTTCAGCACCACTTATCCATTAAAAAATGACTAATAGCCTGATATCGCTATGGCAGAGATTGAAGGCTTAAGTGTCAGAGCTGTGCTTTGGTGCTTTTTCGGCTAATAGCGTGATTAACAGGTCTTCTGTCATTGGCTTAGCTAACAGATAGCCTTGTATCATAGGTGAGCCATACTGGCGTAACAGTTCTAACTGCGCTTGAGTTTCTACCCCTTCGACGACTGTTTTCAACGATAGAGAACTGGCTAATGAGAGGATTCCTGATACCAGAGCCTGGTCTTCCTTATTCTCTTCGAGATCATCGATAAAGGATTTGTCGATTTTTAATCGCTGCACAGGGTACTTTTTTAAATAGCTGAGTGATGAATAACCGGTGCCAAAATCATCCACAGCGATATCTATACCCTGTGAAACGATCGTCTCAAGTTGTGCGTAGATATTGTCCTGATCTAACAGAAGAATGCTTTCGGTTATCTCGATGACTAATGAAGAGCCTTCAAGCTCGTGCTTAGATAATTCCTGGCTGAGTAGTTCAACCATGTTGCCTCTGAGAAACTGCGAACTTGATATGTTGATACAAACTTTGGGTGCTACTGTTGCTTTAAGGCTCAGGCGCTTTGCAAACTCGCAGGCTTCAGAGATAACCCATTCACCAATACTGTGAATCAGTGCGGATTCCTCTGCCAGAGGGATGAATTCGAGAGGGTAGACAGTTCCACGTTCAGGATGTAACCAGCGGATTAACGCCTCGACTGACTCAATTTTTTGTCCATCGATAGACCAGATCGGCTGATATAACAGATAAAACTCATTCCTTTTAAGTGCTTTATAGATATCCTGCTCGAGCATACTGCGATGCGTTGAATCTTTGTTGAGAGCTTTGTTGAAGTATTCGTGGGTGTTGCGCCCTTTAGCTTTTGCTTTGTACATCGCATTATCGGCATTGAGCACGAGCCTTTCGGTGGTTTTTCCATTTTCAGGGTAGATGGCGATACCAATGCTGCAGGATATATAAGCTTCGTTACCCTCAAGAACAAAGGGCTTGGCAAGAGATGTCAGTATACTGTGTGCAATTTTTTCTATTGTTGAGAGGTTGTCCAGTTCTTGCGCAATAACGGCGAATTCATCACCCCCAAGCCGGGCGATGGTATCGGTTTTACGAACACAGCCTATGAGTCTTTCAGAGACCTGTTTTAGTAAAAGGTCGCCAGCAAAATGGCCAAAGGTGTCGTTTACATATTTAAATCGATCCAGGTCAATATAAAGCAAGGCGGTGCTTGTTTTACCTCTTTCTGAAAAGGCGAGAGCCTGTTTCAGCCGGTCTTCGAACAGGTGCCGGTTAGGGAGTCCTGTGAGACTGTCATAATTTGCCTGATGAATGATGACCGCTTCGTCATGCTTGCGTTTAGTGATGTCACTGAACAGGGCAACATAGCCTTCTAGCTTCCCCTCGGGGTTAAAGCGGGATGAGATCATCAGCCATTGAGGATAGAGCTCACCATTTTTACGCTGGTTCCAGATTTCGCCTTCCCAGCTGTGATTTTTATTAAGTTGAGTGAAAATCTCAGCATAAAAACCAGGAGGGTGCTTCTCAGATTTTAGCAGTGCGGGTGTTTTCCCCAGGACTTCGAATTCCTTAAAGCCGGTTATCAGCTCGAAGGCTTTGTTAACCATCTGGATTCGGTTGAGTTGATCGGTAACCATGATACCTTCAGCCGCAACACTGAATACATCTGACGCTAACCTGAGCTTTTCTTGTGCTTCTTTTTCTTCTGTTATTGGTTGTTTCAACGCAATGTAATGGGTGACTTCGCCAGCATCGCTAATCAACGGGCCGATGGAAGCCCTTTCCCAGTAAAGCGAACCATCTTTATGCTGGTTGTGAAACTCACCGTGCCAGGTTTCTCCGGCTGTCAGGATCTGCCACATCGCAATGTATTCTTTGTCGGAGGTCTCGCCAGACTTAAGAATACGCGGGTTAAGGCCAATCACTTCGGCTTTGGTATAGCCGGTGACCGTTTCGAAATGTTTGTTAACGTATTCAATACTGCCGCCGGGATCGGTGATAACAATAACGGTAGGACTGTGTTCGACGACTTCAGAGAGCAGGTGAACTTCTTCCTGCATTTTTAGTGCTCTCCGGCCGCTGCGAACCAGAAGTAGCGCTCCTGTTATCAAAGTGATCACTGAAGCAAGCAGGACTAACAGCAGGTTTTGTTTCTGTTTGATCCAGAATAATAACGATCCTTGATGGCTAACGACTATCGACACAGCCAGAGGGTATTTTGTGAGTAACCTGATCGCTGTTGTACTGGCGGGAATAGTAGCAAATGCGAAGTTATGGGTTCTGCTTTCATCGGCATCACTGATTAAAACGTCATTTAGTTGCGGCAATACATACTTTTGATTGGGCCCATAGAGGCCTTTTTGAAGCAGAACATTGCCTGTAAGGTCCGTCAGATAAACGCTGTCACTCGTTTCAAGTTGAAGGTTTGAGATATATCGGTGCACATAATTGGGGTTCAAAGCTGCAACGATCAATACTCTCTCTCCATCCAGGGCTTTTGATTCGAATGCGATGGGTATGAGTGAACGTCGGCTCGCTTCACCTGGGAATGTGCCTTCTAAGGGTAAAAAACGGCCCTTTAAAGTATTACCTATAATCAAGCCCAGAGAGTAATAACTCTTTCTTGTTGCGTGCAGTCCGAGGATATTCAGATTTATATTGAGCGCCGCTTCCCTGCGTGTATCAAGGATCGTTTCTTGATCTTTAATAATAACAATCTGTCTTAGCTGGGGGGCGAATTTAAGGATCTTAAGGGCCCGCTCCCGGCCTTTTGCAAGTTGCTCAGAGCTCATGTCGCCTGAAACAAGATCGTCGGACAGCGAGACCATACTCATTTCAAGACCTTCAAGAGTCCTGGTTATGGTTCCTTCAATCATGCGTGCATAGAGGGCTGCTCGCTCATTTCGTTCTTCGATACTCTGAGTGAAACTAAACCAGAGCACACTGACGATCAGAAGGATGGTACATATTACGCCCCCGTATACCCATTTAGCGAAAGAGGGGGGCTTCTTTGGAAGACTACTGTGCATAAAAATTACAACTCACATCAAAGAAGCGGATTAAATCAGATCATATCTCAGAATAAGGCTTGAAATGAATGAAGGTATCGAAGTTAATTGACCTCTGACAGATATTTCGGACAACAGTATCATGACCAATTGCTTTAAAATCACATTCTGTATCATATTATCCCTGCTTGCTGCTTCAATGAACAGCGCCTTTGCCAGTGAGCGTAGTGAGAAGATTAAAACTTCAGGTGAGATTAAAGTGTGCATATGGCCGGGTTATTTCGCCATCAGTTATCGCAATCCCCGCACTCAACAGCTTGAAGGAGTCGACATTGAAATGGCTCACGAGCTGGCTGATAGTCTGGGCGTCAAACTAAATTTTGTTGAAAGTTCTTTCTCAAAATTGGCAAGTAATCTTAAAAACGATACCTGTGATATTGCCATGCATGGTGTGGGTATCAGGGATAGCCGTAAACCCCATATGGAGTTTTCTCAACCCTATCTGGCTAGTGGGATTTATGCGGTAGGTACTAAAGAAAATGAAGAGATCGCGCGTTGGGATGATATTGATCAGGATGGCGTGATTGCTGTCGTTCAGAAAGGCACTTATATGGAGCCGGTCGTTAAAGAACGGTTTAAGCAGGCGGAGGTTTCTGTGGTTGATAGCTTTAAAGCCCGTGAACAGGAAGTGATGAGTGGCCGGGCTGATGTGTTTATGACGGACTTTCCTTACGGGAAAAGAATGGTAGCGCTCACTTCATGGGCGGTATTGCTTTCACCTGAACAGCCTTTTGCCAAAACGGGTTATGCGTATGCTGTGCCAAAAGGAGAGCTGGAATGGTTGAAAGAGGTTGATGACTTTCTGGCGGTAATGAAGAAAACAGGCAAGCTTTATCAGTTTGCTGCTAAGCATGGCTTGAGTGAAATTGTTGTTCACCAGTAGTTGCTAGTTTAGGCTCTTGTGTTGGCTTTGATGTAACAGAGTTCTTAGCAGTAAATATTTGAGAAAGGCTGATACGAACGTATCAGCCTTTTTTATAGCCGTTATCTAGCCGATAACCATTGATCCAAGCCTATCAGATCGTCTGGGTTTAGCGTGCCTAACTGCTGTTTAAAGCTGAATAGATTCTGGATGTAGTCGTAACGGGCATTGGCATAGTCGCGCTGAGAGCTATATAACTGCTGCTCTGCCTGTAAAACATCAACTACATTTCGGGTGCCGACATTGAATCCCTCTTCTGTTGCCTTAAGGGCTGTCTCGCTGGAGAGAATACTTTGTTGGCGAGCGGCTACACTCAGAACATTCGTCTGTAAATTTCTCAACAGGTTACGGGTCTCCTGAATAACGCCTCTGAGAGTATCGTCCTGAGTAAAGCGGGCCTGGGTTAAGCCATATTCAGCCTGGCGACTTGTTGAGCTGGTTGCTCCGCCAGAGAAGATCGGCATGGAGAGCGTAAGTCCAATTTGATTGGTTTCCGCCCAGTCATTACTAACCGAAGTGCCTTTATCACGATCATGACTTGCGGTAAGCGAAAGGGTTGGCAGGTGACCACTGGAGGCTGCCTGAGCTTGTCTACGAGCAGCTTCAGTGTTGGCTTGGGCTACTTTTAGTGACAGGTTGCCACTCTGAGCTTTCTCTATCCAGGCTTTAGACGCGATTGGAGAGATGTTCTCAACCGGATAGTCTTTATCCAGTGGGTCAATATTACTTAAAGGTTGTCCGGTTAATCGTTCGAGGGCTTGGAAACTATTGTCCAGGTCACCTTCTGCGAGAATGCGGGAAACCTTGGCATTATCAAAGGAGGCCTGTGCTTCCTGAACATCTGTAATAGCGATAAGTCCTACTTCAAACTGGGCGTTGACCTGTTCCAGCCGGCGCTTGATTGCACGCTCCTGAGCCTGAGATGTTTCCAGAGACGTTTGCGCCCGGAGTACGCTTAAGTAGTTGTTAACAACACGCAGAATAAGATTTTGCTGGGCCTGATCAAACTGTAATTTTGCGGCTTCAGACTGAGAGATACCTTGCTTGTAGTTAAACCAGGCGGCAGCAGAAAAAAGTGGCTGACTCAGGCTCACGGTATAGCCGTGATTGTTGTAGTCTGCGTTCTCCGCTTCAATCCAGGTGGTGTTCCCTGTTAGTGCAATGTTGGGCAATAAGCCAGCACGGCTTTGAGGCAGAGCTTCTGCTCCAGCCAGTGAAGCGGCTTCAGCAGCTTTCAATTGAGGGTCCTGGTTCAGAGCCTGCTGGTAAATATCTGTCAGCGCAGCAGCACTAGCATGTGATGTTATCAGGGCGCAGCTGATCGCTGCGGCTAGCAGAGTGTGTTTAGTGACTTTCACTGCTCAGATCCTTGTTCAATAAGTTGAGTATCCGGCTCTATCTGTTTGAACAGACGCTTACCAAGATAACTGTATACAGTAGGTATTACAAACAATGTCAGCAGTGTACCAAAAGTCATACCGCCGACGATAACCCAGCCCAATTGCTGACGACTTTCAGCACCCGCACCAAAGGCAACAGCGAGCGGAATCGCTCCCAGTACTGTCGCACCGGTAGTCATTAGAATTGGCCGAAGTCGCAGGGTGGCCGCTTCAATGATCGCATCTTGAACTGCACGTCCTTGATCCTGCAGCTGGTTGGCGAACTCGACAATAAGAATACCGTGTTTGGTCACTAAGCCTATTAGAGTGATTAATCCAATCTGGCTATAGATACTTAAAGATCCACCACTGAAGTACAGCGCTAGCAAGCCACCAAAGAGTGCTGGTGGAACCGATAGCATAATAATAAGTGGATTCCGGAAGCTTTCAAATTGAGCTGCCAGTACTAGGAAGGTAAATAACCCAGCCAGCATTGCAGTGAACATCAGGCTATTACTGGATGACTTAAATTCACGGGACTGGCCGCCGAAATCGTATAACGTTTCCGGGCTGATTTCAGCCATCTGCTGCTCGACAAAATCGAGTGCTTCACCCACGCTGTAACCTGGAGCGAGGATTGCCTGGAATGTCACCGATTTCATCTTGTCAAAATGGTTAAGTTCTTTGGGTGCAACGCTTTCGTTGATTTCAACAACGGAACTGAGCTGTACCATCTGATTGTCATTAGTTCGCAGGTAGATCGTGCTGAGGTCGCTAGGGTCACGACGCTGATCGGGTTCAACCTGCAGGATGACATCGTATTGCTCACCGTCCTGTTTAAAGCGGGTAACCTGTCGGCTGGCCATGAACGTTTCGATACTGCGTCCGATCAGGCTGATATCCAGCCCCATTTCTGATGCTTTATCGCGATTTACATCGATAGTCAGCTCGGGCTTATTAAGTTTCAAATCGACATCCGGTTGAATAAAGCCAGGGTTCTGAAGAATACGTCCCATCAACTGGTCGGCAATACCTTTGAGTTCGGCATAGTCGGTATTGGATTTGATAATGAATTCCACGGGGCGAGAGATAAAGCCCTGACCCAGTGAGGGCGGATTCATTGCAAAAGACATCGTGCCGGTAACGCCACCAAAGAGCTGTGGGGTAAGTTCTTGTGCGATTGATTGCTGCTTACGTGCCCGATCTTCCCAGCGTTTCAGCCCGAGGAAGGTCATTGAGTTAGTGTCAGTAGGAAAGCCCACGATGGTAAAGTAACGGTCACCCTCAGGCACTTGTCCAATCATCCCTTCAACCTGGCGGGCATAGCGGTCCACATAATCAACCGAAGAACCATCCGGCGCGACTGACATCGCCAGAATATCGCCGCGGTCTTCAATGGGCGCCAGTTCTTGTGGTAACTGGGTAAAGAAGAAACCACTGCCAGCGATGCTGATTAGCATGATGATGATGGCGAGGAAGCGGGATTTGAGTACTTTATTGAGAAGCGACTGATAGCCGGAAGTTAAGCCTTGCAGCCAGCCCTCAATCAGGTTAAACATCGCGCTATGTTTGGTTTCATGCCGTAATAAACGTGAAGACATCATCGGGGAAAGCGACAAAGCGATGAATGTTGAAACTACGACGGCACCCGCCAGAGTCAATGCAAATTCGGTAAACAGTTTACCGGTTCTGCCTTCAGAAAAGGCGATAGGTACAAATACTGCGACCAGAGTTAGGGTGGTGGCAATTACGGCAAAGCCGATCTCTTTACTGCCCTTGAAGGCTGCCTGGATAGGAGAAAGTCCATTTTCAACATGACGATAAATGTTCTCTAACATGACGATAGCATCATCAACTACCAGGCCAATTGCCAATACCATTGCCAACAGGGTCAGGGTGTTAATGCTGAACCCCATACCCAGCATCATCGCAAATACACCGATTAGCGACAGCGGAATAGTGATAACGGGAATCAGCGTAGCGCGCAGGTTTCGCAGGAAGAAGAAAATTACTAATACAACCAGTAGGCTAGCTAACAGGATAGTACTGAAAACTGACTTAATCGATTCTGCAATAAAAATAGAAGAATCATAAGCAAGCTGAACTTTTACGCCTTCGGGCAGTGCTGCTTCAATCTGTGGTAAGCGTGCCTGGATGCCTTCGGATACATCCAGGGGGTTACTGGTTGACTGCTTAACAACGCCCAGAGCAACGGCAGGTTCGCCTTTATAACGGGATTTTTTGCGTTCATCTTCCGGTGCTATTTCTACCCGGGCAATGTCTTTAATGCGGACAGGGTAGCCGCTGTCGTTACGAATAATGATGTTTTCAAACTGTGCCACACTGTTCAGGTCAGTGCGTGATAGCACGCTGAATTCTCTTTGTTTACTTTCAATACGGCCCGCAGGGATCTCAATGTTCTGGCTGCTTAACGCAGCTTCAATATCTTGCGGAATGATTTCATAAGCGGCCATACGTGCAGGATCAAGCCAGATACGCATCGCATAGCGACGATCACCAAACATCAAAACGCTGGCTACACCGTTGACGGTTTGTAGTGGGTCTTTGACCAGGCGATCAGCAATATCGGAAATCTCCATCATGCTATGGCGGTCTGATGACAGTGCTAACCAGAAAATAGGTTGCGCATCCGCTTCTGTTTTGGCTGTAACCGGCTCGTCGACATCGTCCGGCAGAGCACCACGAACCCGACCAACACGGTCGCGAACATCGCTGGCAGCATCATCCGGATCACGGTTTAAATTAAAGGTTACGGTGATCTGGCTCTGACCTGAGCGGCTAATAGAACTGATGAAATCGATCCCTTCTATTCCAGATAGGGAGTCCTCAATAACCTGAGTAACCTGGCTTTCAATAATTGAAGCGCTGGCGCCAGGGTAGTTGGTTTCTACGGTGACAACAGGAACATCGATTTTTGGGTATTCACGCACGGTCAGGCGGTCATAGGAGACGGCACCTATCAGTAGCACCAGCAGACTCATTACAGTCGCCAGTACCGGTCGTTTAATGCTGATTTCGGAGAGGATCATCGTTTACGCTCCAGGCTGTTGTGCAGCTTGCTCAGCACTGCCGTCAACAAAAATAGGGGTTACAGGCATTCCTGGGAACAGTTTAATATGGCCTGCGGTAATGATAACTTCATCAGCATTCAGCCCCGTGAGAATATTAACCTGACCATTCTGACGAACGCCCAGTTCAACGGGGACCATGTCAACTTTCCCTTCAATCACTTTCATAACAAAGAAGTTGTTGTTTTGAGGAATGATTGCTTCTTCAGGAATCATTAATGCCTGATCATCAGAACCCGTAATAACCTGAATGCGTACGAAAAGGCCGGGTCGAAGAAGGTTGCCTCTATTCGGTACCCTGGCACGTACCGCAATATTGTGGCCGCGTTCATTTACGCTCGGAGATATTGCGTAGATAGTACCAGTGAAGGATTCACCTTTAAGTGCGTCGACCTGGATCTCAACTTGCTGGCCAGTATGAATATTGGTGAGTTGATTCTCAGGTATACGGAACTCAACTTTCATAGAGTTGATGTCGGTGAGTTCGACAAGATCCTGTCCCGAATTGACATAGTCACCAGGGCTAACCTGACGCAGGCCGATAACACCAGAAAATGGTGCGTTGATAGTCATTTTATCCAGCCGGGTTTGAGCCAGTTCTTGTTGTGCCTGGTCAACACGCAGTTGAGCCAGGGTTGAATCCAGATCCTGTTGAGAGCCAACTTTCTTTTTTACCAGACTGGCAGCACGCTTATATGCGATACGGCTAAGACTAACCCGGGCTTTTGCTGCCTGTAATTCAGCCTGGTATAGCGATGATTCTAATACCAGTAATTCTGTACCTTCTTCGACAGGAGAACCTTCGGAAAATAGAATTTGTTGAATCTTACCACTCTGCTCAGGGCGAAGAATGATGGATTCATTTGCACGTAAAGTACCCACAGCTTCAATGGAGTGGATTAATTCTTGGCTTTGAACATGTACGACTTCTGCAGGTAACCCTTGAGGGGCCTGTTGTTCTTCAGCCGTAGCTGCATGGTTGCCGAGCATAGCAAGACTAAAAAGTAGAGGGGTTAAAATTTGTTTGGTTTTCATCATAATTTCCACTATTTAGATTCTGTTGCAGCAACAGGCTGGAACAAGATATTGAGTGTCTGGGATACTTCACGTAAAGGGGCTACTGAAGCTTCAACTTTGGTGCGTAACAGAGCGCCTTGCCAGGTATCCCAAAATAGTTGAGCTAGCTGGCGGGCGGGAACATCGTTACGCATGCTGCCCTCGGCTTGAGCTGATAGATAGTCCTCTTCAATGCAATCAATAACACGGGTACAGGAGTTACGAATTGTCATCCTGAAGGAGTCGCTGGCATTGCCAATTTCACCCATCATATTAGTCAGTAAGCAGCCACAGGTTTCCGGGTCTTGCTCGTATTCGGCGATAAAGAGTTCAATAGACTCGTGGAATTTTTCCATCAGGTTGCCAGGCATCGATTCAATTCGGGAGCTCCACTTAGCGTTTTCTTGCTGGTGGTGGTATTCCAAAACCTCGACCGCAAACTGCTCTTTACTTTCAAAGTAATTATAGAAAGAGCCTTTGGGAACCTGACAGGCATCCAGTATCTCTTTCAGGCCTGTTCCGTGGTATCCCTGGCGGCTAAACAGCTCTTCACCAACTTCAAGGATTTTTTCCCGATTATGTTCGTTTCTTTTGGGGCGATTCATATCTATTAGACCGGTCGTCTTAAAACTTTGATCGCATTTTAGACGTAGTTATATCAAATGCCAATGTTATTTAGATGAAATATTTGTAAAGAAGAGTAAAGGTTGCCTTTACGGGTTGGTACTGAAAGGGAAAATGTTGCTATCTAAGTGGCTTAAAGTTGGTGTTGTCCCGGACAGGGCATAAAAAAGCCGGGCGTAGCCCGGCTTTCAGCAATGGACGTTCTTACTTTTCCAGTGCGGTTTTAATGCGGCTTATCGCATCTTCCAATATATCCAGGGAAGTGGCGAAAGACAGACGCATATTGCCAGGTGCACCAAAAGCAGAACCCGGTACCAGCGCAACGCCAGCTTCCTGAAGCAGAAACTCTGCAAGATCAATATCGTTAGCAAATTTGTCGTTGCTGTCGATGACCTGTTGGAAACTTGGAAATGCATAGAAGGTTCCATCGGCAGGGATACAGTCGACCCCTTCGATTTCATTCAACTTTTCTAATACAAAGTCATGACGCTGTTTGAAAGCCCGAACCATCTCTTTCACACACTCCTGATCGCCTTCCAGTGCAGCTTGTGCTGCTACCTGGGAGATAGACGTAGGATTTGATGTGCTTTGAGACTGGATCTTCTTCATCGCGCCGATCAGCTTAGCAGGACCCGCAGCGTAGCCGATACGCCAGCCTGTCATCGAATACGCTTTCGATACACCGTTAAGTACGATAGTACGATCGTAGAGCTCTGGACAGACATTTAGAATGTTAATGAATGGCGTATCCGTAAAGAGGATATGCTCATACATGTCATCGGTAGCAACCAACACCTGTGGGTATTTTACCAGTACATCGCCTAACGCTTTCAGCTCTGCTTCTGTGTACGCAACACCGGTCGGATTCGACGGGCTGTTGAGTACCAATAACTTGGTTTTATCTGTTATCGATTCTTCCAGTTGAGCCGCTGTGATTTTAAAGCGAGCTTCCTGTGCGGTTGTTACGATAACCGGTACACCTTCGCCCATCAGCACCATGTCGGGGTAAGAAACCCAGTATGGCGCCGGGATAATTACCTCATCACCCGAATTCAGTAACGCCAGAGACAGGTTGAAAAAGCTCTGCTTACCGCCGCAGGACACCAGAATCTGATTAGCTTCATAGTCAAAGCCGTTATCGCGTTTGAACTTCTCAATAATGGCTTTTTTCAGAGCCGGTGTGCCATCAACAGCAGTATATTTAGTGAAACCGTTGTTGAGTGCTTCAATAGCAGCGTTTTTAATATGGTCAGGGGTGTCGAAATCAGGTTCGCCGGCACCCAGGCCGATAATGTTTTTGCCTGCCGCCCGCAATTCAGCAGCACGGTTAGTCACTGCCAGTGTCGGGGAAGGTTTAATGCTGTTAACGCGATCGGAGAGTTGCATTGTCCTAGCCATTTCCTCTGAAAAAAATGTGGCGTGGCGCCACGGTGTATTCAACCGGCAAATAATACCGGAAATGGGGTTGCGTAAAAATCCCTTTCATTGATGAAAAGTGATAAAAATCGTATTTATTTCAAGAAAGTTACGACTTTTTATGATTTCTGTTGTTTTACGCTGATAGTGAGATTCAGTCAGCAGAAAAAATTTCATACGGGTATAATAGTCCGCTTCCATTTTTTTGTCGTACAGATCACTTATGAAACAGCGTTTTCAGGTTCAGTCTAAGTTTCAGCCTGCGGGTGACCAGCCAGCCGCTATCGATGGTTTGGTTAAGGGAATTCATGCCGGTTTGGCGTCTCAAACCCTGCTTGGGGTAACCGGATCGGGTAAAACCTTTACGATTGCTAATGTGGTTGCTGAATTGCAGCGCCCGACCATTGTACTGGCGCATAACAAAACGCTGGCTGCGCAATTATATGGTGAATTTCGCGATTTTTTCCCCAATAACGCGGTGGAGTATTTCGTATCTTATTACGACTATTATCAGCCTGAAGCTTATGTTCCTTCATCAGATACTTTCATCGATAAAGATGCTTCGATCAATGAACATATTGAACAGATGCGACTGTCGGCGACTAAGGCGTTGTTGGAGCGCGAAGATGCGATTATAGTCGCCACTGTTTCGTCGATCTATGGACTGGGTGATCCTCAGGCCTATCTTGGGATGATGCTACACCTGGATCGGGGTGATCAGGCAGATCAACGTGCGATTCTGCGTCGGTTGGCTGAACTGCAGTACACTCGCAACGATGTTGAGTTGCATCGGGCCACTTATCGAGTGCGTGGTGATGTGATTGATGTTTTTCCTGCAGAGTCTGAAAAAGAAGCAGTGCGGATTGAGATCTTTGACGACGAAATTGAAAACCTGAGTTATTTTGATCCTTTGACCGGAGAGGTTCTGCGCCGGGTGCCCAGAGCGACTATCTATCCGAAATCACATTACGTTACGCCGAGAGAAACCTTGGTAGCGGCAGTGGATAAGATTAAGGATGAGCTGCATGCCCGCCTCAAACAGCTACGGGACCATGACAAGTTAGTTGAGGCTCAGCGTTTGGAACAGCGAACGTTGTATGATATTGAGATGATTATGGAGCTGGGATATTGCTCTGGAATCGAGAATTACTCCCGCTATTTGTCCGGACGGGATCCGGGCAACGCGCCACCAACACTGTTTGATTATCTGCCGGATGATGCCTTGGTGGTCATTGATGAATCCCATGTCACTATTCCTCAGTTAGGTGCGATGTATAAAGGTGACCGTTCGCGTAAAGAAACCTTGGTGGAATATGGTTTTCGTCTGCCTTCGGCGCTGGATAATCGGCCGATGAAGTTTGAAGAGTGGGAGATTCAGGCGCCGCAAATGGTTTTTGTTTCGGCAACGCCTGGGAAATATGAAGCCGCTCAGGCGGGACAGGTTGTTGAACAGTTAGTCCGGCCAACCGGCTTGCTTGATCCTATTGTCGAAGTGCGCCCGGCCAAAACCCAGGTTGATGACCTGCTCGGCGAGATAAACCTGGTTGCTGGCCGGGGAGAGCGGGTGGTTGTAACTGTACTGACCAAGCGTATGGCTGAAGATCTGACTGATTACTTAGCAGAACATGGAGTACGGGTGCGTTACCTGCACTCTGATATTGATACCGTAGAACGGGTCGAAATTATTCGTGACCTGCGCATTGGTGAGTTCGATGTATTAGTCGGTATTAACCTGTTGCGGGAAGGTATCGATATGCCGGAAGTTGGCCTGGTTACTATTCTGGATGCCGACAAAGAGGGCTTCCTGCGTTCAGAAACTTCAATGATTCAAACGATTGGCCGGGCGGCACGAAATATTAATGGTCGGGCTATTCTCTATGCTGACCGTATTACCGGCTCGATGCAAAGGGCGATGGACGAAACCGAGCGTCGCCGAGAGGCACAGATTTTACATAACGAGAAGCACGGTATTGTGCCTGTTGGTATTAAAAAATCGGTTGCCGATATTATGGAAGGTGCATCGGCGATTCCAGGGCGGAAAACTAAAACTGGTCGTAAAGTGGCAGAGCCTGCTGCTGAATATGAGATTGATCCTCGTAAACTGAGTTCAGCTGAACTGGCTAAGACGATGAGTCGTCTGGAAGATAAGATGTATGAAGCGGCGAAGAATCTTGAGTTTGAGAAGGCGGGTCATTATCGGGATCAGTTGGAAAAACTTAAACACAGCGGCCTATGATGTGCCTGATACAGGCAGCCGTATTTCAAAGCAAGTTCCTTTACCCTGAGCGCTTGTGACGCTGATTACACCTTTATGGTCTGTTATTATTCCGTAGACGATAGATAGTCCCATCCCAGTGCCCTGGCCAACGGGTTTAGTTGTGAAAAAAGGGTCAAAAACCTTTTTGCAGGTCTGCTCATCCATGCCGCACCCATTATCTTTGATACGAATAATGATCTCATCATTCTGAGAGGTGGCTGAGATAAAAATTTGCGGGTTCTGGGTTTTCTCCAAAGCTTGTTTAGCGTTGATTAACAGGTTTAGGAAGACCTGATTTAACTCGCCGGGGTTGCAGTCAGCTAAAGGTAGTGGATCGATCATACAGTTCACGGTGATACGGTCATTCAATTCACTTTGGAGGATTTTTAATGTGCTGTTGAGGCCGGCTACCAGATCGGCTTTGGCTCTTTCAGAGTCCTGACTGTGAGAGAAGTGACGGAGATTCTGAACAATTTCCCTCAGTCGTATCAGGCCTTCTTCCGTATCGGTAAAGAGCTCTTTCGTATCTTCCTGTATAAATACCAGATCCTGCTCATCCAGAAGCCTCTGAAGTTGATCTGATTCTGCTGAAGGTAAGCTTTGTTGGTTCTGCCATTGGAGACTGAGCTGCAACAGTGCATTATATGAATGAATATAGTGGCGCAGGCTTTCCATATTGCTTAGAACAAATGCCAGCGGATTGTTAATCTCATGAGCAATACCCGCCGACAGAGTTCCCAGTGTGGCAAGCTTTTCATTTCGTAGCATCAGGCTTTGTTGTTCTTTAAGTTTGTTATTTGTATTTAGTAGCTCGTTATTAAGCTTAAAAAGCTCTCTGGATTTATCTTCAAGCAGTTGCTCTGCTGCCTGGCGGGCTTTCTTTTCTCGACGGAAGGCTTCCTGATAGGCTGTATCCTGGCTCATACATCGTCTCCTAAGGTATTAAACCGGACGATTAAATCACAATGATCATGACCTTTATGCAGGCAGCGTGGGTGTTCTAACGTGATGGCTGTTTTGTAGTGTAGGGCGGCGCCACGAATCAGACCTTCTGCGAGAATGCAGAGCTGGCGTGGAGACCGGTATTCCATGAGCAGTGTCTGATCATCGATATCTTTGCATGCAAAGGTTGGCAGGTTGGGGTTTTCGTAAAGTTTACGTACTTCAACATGAATCACTTCATCGACACTTTTTAGAAAACCGCGGAGCGTGTTTTCCTGCTCAATAAAAATGGGATAACGATCCGCAAGCTGACTGAACAGATACTGTCCAAACAAGCCGATCACCTCAGCATCAGGTAATTCCAGTTTAGATGAAACCGCACCCACTAACGCCATTAGATCTTCATCGGGATAACTTTTTCCTGCAGTATAAACGCCCTCATTACCGAGCTCAGATAAAATGGTATTCCAGGTTTGCATACCACAGCGTTGTTCAACCAGTTCTTCGAGAATGTTGAAAATAACACCCTTCATAAAGTTTGCTCCTGACAATAAATGTCACAAATGTCACATATGTCTTAAATGTAGTCTATGCTGAGTCTAATGCAAATAAGAGATTAGGTTGTATGAAAACTCTTACCAGCGGAGACATCGCTAATTATCTAGATGTAACTCAGAGAACGGTTATACGTTGGATTAACAGCGGGCAACTTAAAGGATTCAAGCTTCCCGGACGGGGGAATAATCGAATTCAGGTAGTTGATTTTATAGGTTTTCTTAAAGAAAACGGAATGCCGATACCTGATCAATTACAACAGGAAGTTAATTCCATTTCAGCGAATGTTTTACTGATTGATGATGAGCCTGCCGTCATTCGAGCGATGACCAGAGCATTGAAACCATTAAATCAGAAGATATACAGCGCTTCAGATGGCTTTCATGCCGGTTTGCTTTTGCAGCAACTTCAACCAGCCATTGTTGTGCTGGATCTGAACATGCCGGGTATGGATGGTTTTTCTGTGATCAGGCACATCAGAGATGAGCAGAAAAATTCGACTATTCGTATTTTAGTTGTTTCAGCGTTGGCTGATCAGCAGTTAGATCATGCTATTGCGATTGGTGCCGATGCTGTTTTGTCAAAACCATTTTCTAATGCTCAGTTACGCAAGACTATCTCTGAATGGTTAGACCCAACAGTTGGCATATAAAGGATATATTTATGGATTATGCGGATCGTTCTATATTGCTGGTGGATGATGAAAAAGCGGTGCTTAATTCGCTAAAACGGTTACTCAGGCCTCTACGCTGTCGGGTGATGACGGCTGAATCAGCGGAAGATGGGTTGGCACTGTTAGGGCAGCAACCGGTAGATCTTGTTATCAGTGATATGCGGATGCCGGAAATGAGTGGAGAGGTATTTTTGCAGAAGGTAGCGGAGCGCTGGCCTGAGATTGAACGCATTGTCATGACTGGCTTTTCAGATACTCAGAGCACTATTGATGCCATAAATAAAGGAAAAATTAGCCGTTTCCTCATGAAACCCTGGCAGGATGAAGATGTTCTTAAAGTGGTAAAGAAGGGTTTTGAGCTTGCTCAGCTGAGAGAGCAAAACGCTGTCTTACAGCAACTGACAGAGAAGAAAAAGAAAGAGCTTGAGGCACTGAATACTGAATTAGAAGATAAAGTTAAGCTGCGCACAGAACAACTGGAAGCCAGCCACCTTAAACTTATCTCTAATTATCGTTCCATGGTGCGAATGTTTTCTGCAATTACTGCTCGTCGCCTGGGTCAAGACAGCCATAAAGGCGTGCAACTCAATAGTCTTTTGATTCGAACTGCGCGACTTACGCCATTAACCGGAAAGGCTTTAAAGCAGCTTTATTATGCCTGGCAGTTGCGCAACATCGGAAAGCTGAGCTTTGCAGATGAACTGATACAGCAGCCTTATGTGACACTTGCGGCAAACAAACAGCGGCAGTTTCAACAGCATCCACTAAGGGCACAGGCTGCGACTGTACTGGTTGCTCCTCTGTTTCCAGCGGGTGAAATTATTGTTCAGCATAAAGAGTATCTGGATGGCTCGGGTTATCCAAAGGGCCTTAAAGGGGAACAAATTAGCTACAGTGCTCAGTTGCTTTGCGTTGTTAATGATTATGTAGAACTGATCTCTGGTCACTATCAAAAACGCCCCTACAGTAGCCATGAAGCGTTTTCCTATCTGAAAGAGTTCGCCGCCGAACGATATAATGCTGACATTGTTGAGCTCTTGGGTACTGTCATAGATCAGTTAGTTGCAGAAGGAGAAGTAACCCATGAGCAATGTCTGACGACCAGTGCGCTTGTTCCCGGCATGGTGCTCAGTCGTGACCTACTGACAATACAAGATGTTCTGCTGTTAGGGGCGGGTCAGATGCTGGATAGCTCCGCTATAGCACGTCTGTCAGAGATGGAGCTGAATCTTGAGGAACAGTTTGAAGTGTTTGTGCGACAGGAGGTTGATTAAATGACAGGAAAGATACTGTTGATTGATGATGATCCTGCTATTTTGCGGGCTTTGAAACGATTATTAAGGCCTAGTGTTGAGAAACTTAAGTTAGAGGTTTTTTCAACCTCAGATGCGCAAGACGCATTGCAACTGGCGCAGCAGGAAAAACCAGAGCTCATAATATGTGATCAGCGGATGCCAGAGGTTTTAGGTACTGAACTGTTGCGAGATATTTCAGCGCTGGGTTTGTCAGCGCAGCATTATATTGTCAGTGGTTATGCGGACTTTGATCAGATTACCGAGGCCTTTAATCAAGGCATTATTCATCAGTTTATCGCTAAACCCTGGGATGAACATCAGCTCCTGCACAGTGTCGATCAGCTGTTTAATATCCAGAACGTTTCTAAGAAAATAGGCAATAGTCCTGCTGTGTTATTTCATGGCATGTTGAGTGAAGAGCCTAAAATGCTGGAGGTCTTTCAGCAGCTGACACGCCTTTCTAATGCCAATGCGCCGATAAATCTGTCGGGTGAAACCGGTACAGGCAAGGAGCTGGCGGCGCGGGCGATTCATTTTGAAAGCCATCGACGAGATAAATCATTTGTTGCCGTAAATTGCGCTAATTTTACCGATCAGATGATGGAAGCTGAATTGTTCGGACACAGGAAGGGGGCTTTTACCGGCGCTGTAGAAGATCGGACGGGGCTTTTGCAGGAAGCTGATGGAGGGACTTTATTTCTTGATGAGGTAACGACACTGCCGTTGGCATTGCAGGCGAAGTTACTCAGGGTGTTGCAGGAACGGCGTTTTCGACCGGTCGGCGGGAATCAAGAGTATAGTTTCGATGTACAATTAATATCTGCATCATCGCAGTCTATTCAAGATGCAGTCGCTACCGGGGCATTCAGGCCAGACCTTCAGTATCGTCTTGAGGTTTTGCCTGTACATATTCCGCCTTTGCGGCAACGACCAAATGATGTTATCCCGTTACTACGTTTCTTTCTTAATCAGCTAATGTTGCCTGAAGAGATGGGCCTGACTGAACGGTTGAAGAGTCAGTTGAAAGAGTACTCATGGCCCGGCAACGTTCGTCAGCTATATAACGTGGCACAGTATCTTGCCGCTATGTGTGATAGGCGTCAGGATGAAATTGATATCGATCTGTTACCGCAGCACATCCTCTGTATCGATTGTTCGGAGCGGCAGGAAGAGTCTGCTGATCGTCTAAAGCCATTGCAGCAATTAGATGTGACTGAGCTGCAACAATTATTGGATAAGCACCAGGGTAACCGCACAGCAACGGCTGAATCGCTTGGAATTAGCCGCATGACACTCTGGCGGCGTATGAAAGAGCTGGCTGTTGATTGACTACTATCACCTGCATTAAGCCGCCCTGTTAAGGCGGCTTTTTTATGCCCGTTTTAAAGTCTTTTCTGGTGTAACAAATGGTGTAACAGCTGTAACAGGTGATACGTAATCTTCTGTAACAGTCACCGCCTCTTTGAATGTATAAATCCCTTAACCTTATGAAATATAAGAATAAAAATTACTTGGCACAGGTTATGTATAGTCTTGTATGTAAACGGCGACAGTCAGCTTGCTGTTTGCAAGACAATAATAACTTAGGGGGATCTTCCCATGAAAATGTTCAAAAAAATTCTGCTTGTTTCTGTTGTTTCTTCTCTGATCAGTGGTCACGCCTTAGCGGCAAATCTGGACAGTGATTCCGCGACAGTCAGTATGGCTGTTTCCCAGTATGCCGCGTTGACAGGACTGGACGATTTTGTCCTTTCGACAACTGATACCGATGGTGCCGCCGGTGCTGTGTATTCGGGTAGCGATTCATTTAATCTGGAATCAAATGCTCAGGTACGGGTTAGTCTTTCAGGTGGTGACCTGAGTAATGGTACAGACTCTGTTTCAACCAGTTACTCAATGGATGATGGCGGAACTACCTTTGATACAACAGCCGACTCGGTGCACAACGCCACCCATAGTGTTGCCGCATCAGCCACACTTGGCGCTATTTCTGCTCAGAAAGCCGGTGCCTACTCAACCGTTATTACTTTGACTGTTGCAGCGTTATAAGAGTGGCCGTAAGGCGGCCTCCGGGTCGCCACTTATCTCTGGTAAATCTTTGGTGAAATTAAGGTCGCTTGCAGGAGGCTTAGCATGAAATATTCCAGGGTATTGCTGATTGTGTGGTTGTTCACAGCGCGAAGTTTTGCAGCCGAATTTGCTGTATCACCAATGATGATTGAGTTGGAAAGCTCTCCCAGAGTGAGTGAAAACTTCAGTTTTCAGGTATTCGGAAAAACCGCGGGTCAGGTAAAAATAACGACCTGGGATATGGAGCAGCAACTCACTGGTCATATGGGATTTGTTGAGGTTAATGGTGATAAGGAAAAGCTTTCAAGTTGGGTGCTGCTGGATAATCCGACGTTTAGTGTGAAAAAAGATGAGTCGGTGGAAGTGACTGGCAAAGTAACTATTCCCCCTTGGGCCAATGGCAGTTATCACACTGCAGTGATGGTGGAAGAAGCACGCGCGCCAGATGCACAAGGTGTCGTAGTGAATGTGCGCTACGCGGTTATTCTTAATATTCGCGTGGAGGGAAAAAAGTCGCGTATTAGCTCTAGTTTCACTGATTTGCGTTTAATTGATCAGGATGGCGAGTTTTATATCGCAGGCAGGTTTATCAATAATTCAAATCGGGATTATCGACTCAGCTCAAAAGTACAGCTACGCAGTGATGATAATAAATTGCTGGGGAGAGTCTTACTTAAAACTCAGTCGGCCTGGCAGAGAGGCGATGAAGCGTCAAGGGTCTTTCCTGGGGCAGAAGTAGAAGTCTTCGGGCTGCTGACTAAATCATTACCTGCGGGAAATTATCAGGCGATGGTGCGTAACCGATTTGGTGGCCGACACCAGCCAACCTGGCGGAGCCCGCTGAGCGTGACGACTGAGATGGCAAAAGGTATGCAGGGTGATACAAAAGCTTTACCTGAGGGGGTCGCTTTGGTGCGTGATCCGGTACTGAAAGTTAGGCGTGGCGGTTATGCGACGACATCGGTGATGCTGGTAAATAATCAGGATAAGGCGGTTGAAGTTCGCTTTCCTACCACTGCAGATCAGGGGCTCCTGAGCGAGTATCGATTTACCCCTGAAGTATTAAAGCTGGAGCCCAGTCAGCGGGGTATGGCAATACTAAATCAGAAATACAAAGATGAGCGTGATGTTCAACCCGTTAAGTACCTGGCACAGGTTGTAGGAGGTGAGCAGGTCGAGTGGCTTGAGATACCGACTCAGTTGTGAGGGTGCGATGATGAACAGAATACTGAAGCATATATGGGGCTTGATAATCTGCGTCGGGTTGTCTGGTTGTATTAACCAGGCCAGCTTACAGCAACAGATTGACGATGCTCCCTCCGCAATCTCTCAGGCAGAGTTACAACCCACACTTAGCCAGCGTTTACAGACTGAAGTAACGCCTGAACAGGCTGCATTGTATCGTTTTAATCGCCAACAGCTGAGTCTGGAGCAAAAGCAGCCGCCAGCCGCCGTGCCTGAGCGTCCAAGAGCCCAATGTGTACCGCATCCCCGGGGAGTGAAGACTAATCATCTTCGTAAACTGGATCTGGCTTTTTTTGAGATGCCCCTGCGTGATGCGCTGGTGGAAGTAAGTGTTATGAGCGGCGTACCAATTGTGATTGGTGAAAATGTTGATGGATTGATTACGGTAAATATCAGCGGTGTTAGTTTTGATGATGCCCTGGAGGTTATGCTGAGTGGCGGGGATATCTCATATCGAAAAATGGAACGGCATATTTTAGTCGGGAGTGCCCGGCCCGACTCTCCAGTTTTTCATAAATTGGCGATTAGTTGTCACTATCGTCCAAGACATACCAAACCGGCGGATTTAGCCGTATCACTGACGCCTTATTTTCAGCAGTTTATCAGTCTTCACAATAATGCGGATTACCTGACTATAACAGCAACGCCAGACACTCTGCGTAAAATACGGAGTCATCTGGATAACTATGATCGTAAGCCGCGACAGCTGTTACTGGAGATGCATATTGTCGAAGTCAGCAGTGACGCAATGGAGCTGCTAGGCGTCGACTGGAACCGTTATGGACGGGACCCTAATACTTCAATGCTACGTCGTTTAGGGACTGCCGAATGGGATGGCTACAAGCCTGATTCTGATCCCTCCGTTTCCTCTCTTTTAACACTGGGTGCTCTGCCCATGCGCACGCTTTCTGATTCGCTAAACTTTCTTCGCACTCAGGGGGAAGCCCAGGTTAAAGCGATGCCCAGTATTGTCACTCTGGATGGAAAAGAAGCGGTGTTTTCATCTATGAATACGGTATGGCTACCCTTTGTTAACGGCGGGGATACAGGGCGCCGGCGTGAGTTAACCTATGGCGTAAACATGAAAGTAGTACCTCGTATAGCGGCTGGCGGGCAGGTGAAACTGGAAATTGTGGATGCGTCAGTGAGTGATTTTACGGAGTCTGATCAGGGAGTACCGCGTATTATTTCGCATTCTATCTCTAATACTGTGCATGTCCGGGATGGTGATTATCTGATACTGGGTGGGTTGTTACAGAAGAAATCCCGACGGGATGGAGAAGGGCTTCCTGTATTGAAAGATGCGCCGGTGGTCGGCAACCTGTTTGGCCAGAAACAACAGTTACTTCAGGAGACAGAAGTTCTGATCATGATTCGGCCAAAAGTGTTGGGCAGTTAGCCTCAGGAGAGCGTAATGAACAATACCAGAGCCTTTATAGTATTGATGCTGACCTCAGTGAACCTTTTCGCTGATGGAAGAGGGGGCGTTGCTCAGAATCAGAATGTTGATGATCAGGCATCGGTGTGTATGACGATTGGGCAGACTGCCAGCCTGACTGGCCTTGATGACTTTTTGTTGGCGACGACTGATATTTCTGGTCAGGCGGGAGCAAAATATACGGGAGGCGATCAGTTTTATCTCGAAAGTAACGGTCCTGTCAGAGTAGAAATACATTCGGGCGCATTGAAAAACAATAACTCCGTACTCATACCTAAATACCTTTTTGATCAACAGTCTCCCGTCCTGAATACTGCTACAGAAGGAGGCCATGGGGCAGAGCATCGTATTGATGCCGAAGTGATGTTAGGTGCGATTTCTGCCCAGCAGGCAGGTGACTATAGTGGTGAACTGGTGTTAGTTGTTGTACCTCAGGTTGGGGGAGAGGGAGGGTGCGGTGAGTTTAGTGTTAGCTACCCAGGTATTGCATCATATGAGACTGGCAGTAGTAGCGGGCAGTGGGCAACCCTGGCATTTGAAGACCTCTATCCAAACCCGGGAGATGCTGATTATAACGATATGGTGCTTCAATTCAGGGTGCAAGAAAACTACAACGCTCAGCAGCAGTTGGAAACTATCCATCTGGACTTTATTCCGTTAGCGCGGGGGGCGGGATATAACCACCGGCTCTATCTGTCTCTGGATGGAACTCTTGATAGTCGCAATGCAACCTATGAAAGTACCCCGGCGTTAGTGGGTGATGCTTCGGTCAAAGTGACGTACAACAATCTGGACTCGGGTGCTTCACAAACTTCATATTTCGATCAGTCTGACGATGTACTCGTATTCCATAATACGCGGTCATCGTTATCTGGCTTTGCAAACGTCTATGCTAACGGCGATCTAACGGCTCCCCGCGTAATGACATCAATCGATATCAGTCTTACCAATCCTGAGCTAAACCCTGCCTCGCAAGCGCTGGCTGGAGGGGAGTTTAATTATCGGCCCTTCCTTTATGTAATGAATACCCGGCAGGATATAGATCTGTCTGAAGTGAACCCTTATAACGGGATGATTGATCAAAATGGTTATCCGTTTGGTTTAATGGTGCCCGTTGATTGGCGCTGGCCTTTGGAAGGGGTGAGTATCGATGTTGCATACCCTTATTTCTCTGAGTATCGTTCCTGGTTGGCGGGTGAAACTGATAATATTTCTGATCAGGCAATGAAGTGGTTTAACTATCCATCTTCAGGCGCAGAAGGAAATCTTATATGGGGAGAGAATAGTTTCACAGAGGGCTTATAAGATAATGACGACCGTTATAGCTGTATAAATAAAGCGCCACAGGCTGTGGCGCTGCAAAGACTTTTTATTCCGATATAGCCTGCTCAGGGGGCTGGAAATCATACCCAAGATCTCGGGCGACCGCTTCATAGGTCACTCTGCCCCGATGAACATTGAGTCCGTTACGCAGGTGTGGGTCGTCCTGCAGTGCTTGTCGATAACCCTTGTTGGCCAGAGCAAGAGCGAAAGGCAGCGTTGCGTTAGTTAGAGCAAACGTAGAGGTACGGGCGACGCCACCGGGCATATTAGCCACACAGTAGTGAATTACGCCATCTACTTCGTAAGTTGGCTCCTGGTGAGTCGTCGCATGGGATGTTTCAAAGCAGCCGCCCTGGTCAATAGCGACATCTACCAGTACCGAGCCATTTTTCATCTTACTCAGCATTGCACGGGTAACCAGTTTAGGTGCCGCTGCACCTGGAATCAGAACCGCCCCGATCACCAAATCAGAGTTCACAACTTCCTGCTCAACAGATTCAGCGTTTGAATATAGTGTCTTAAGCTGCGGGCCGTATTGAGCATCCAGTTCTTTAAGACGTGGTAAGGAGCGATCTACAATAGTGACATCGGCCCCCAGTCCCATCGCCATTCGTGCAGCGTTAATACCGACGACACCACCACCAATAACGGTCACTTTAGCAGGAGCGACACCCGGAACACCGCCGAGCAGAACCCCCAGACCACCTTGTGCTTTTTCAAGTGCATGAGCACCTGCCTGAATAGCCATGCGACCAGCCACTTCACTCATGGGTGCCAGCAGCGGCAGACCACGGTGAGCATCGGTGACAGTTTCGTAAGCGACAGCGACACAGTCAGATTCAACCAGCAGTTTCGTTTGTGCTGGGTCCGGTGCCAGGTGTAGGTAAGTAAACAGTAATTGGCCAGGGCGGAGCATCTTGCACTCATTAGGTTGCGGCTCTTTTACCTTGATAATCATATCAGCAGCAGCAAATATCTCTTCCGGAGTGTCGATCAGTTTAGCGCCAGCCGCTTCATACTGATTATTTGTCAGACCGATTGAAGTGCCTCCATCACGCTGAACAATAACTTCATGACCATTTTCAATCAGTTCACGGACGCCTGCCGGCGTCATTCCGATACGATATTCGTGATTCTTAATCTCTTTAGGGATACCAATCAACATAACGGTTCTCCAGCGGATATTTCTGTGGTTAGTGTATTTCTCTACACTATCATTGGTATTGAATTGTTATCATTTGAATATATTGCATTAATCGATAATAAATTTTGTTTGTTGAATAAAAAATAGGGTTTTGATGTTGCGCTTCTGGTCTGTAAATTGCTAATTTCGGCAGTGCAGCAAAGAAAAGATGAATATTCTTGATATCTATTAAGTATTGTTTGTTTTTTGTACAAGGCCAGTTTTGCTAATTTTCACTGAGAGATCTTCGATCTTATATATGTGGCCGATTGTTGAGAAAAGGGGGTTGCGTCTAAGAGCTAAAACCCTATAATAGCCCTCACTTCAGGACTATAGCTCAGTTGGTTAGAGCACTTGCTCGACATGCAAGGGGTCGTCAGTTCGAATCTGACTAGTCCTACCAGATACAAAAAAAGCCTCGCGAATGCGAGGCTTTTTGCTATCTGGTTGAGGCAGATGAGAACTGACAGTTCGAGCCGAGCGAAGCGAGACAACATTGGAGCTTGCGACGATGGCCCGTAGGGGAATAATCTGACTAGTCCTACCAGATACAAAAAAGCCTCGCGAATGCGGGGCTTTTTGCTATCTGGTTGAGGCAGATGGGAACTGCTATGGTCATATTCAATATGTCACTACAAGCTGACTTTAACGACAGCCGCTTAACTCAAGTCTTTGAAATATTGTCCCGGGGGCTTGCCCAGGGCTTTTTTAAACATTGATACAAAGGCGCTGGGGCTGTGGTAACCCAGATCCAGGGCAACATTGATCACTGAATCACCTTTGCCTAATCGGTTTACTGCTTCGTGTAGCAGCAGCTGCTTACGCCATTGCTGAAAGCTCATCCCGGTCTCTTTGATAAACAGCCTGCTAACGGTGCGCTCGCTGGCTCCGACCAACGCTGACCAGTGAGCCAGACCGGTCCCTGTTTCTGGCTGTTTAATCATGCCCTGCATAATGCGGCGTAGTCGCCGATCGGATGCGCCGGGCAGATGAAGAAGAGAAGGTTTTAGGGCCTGTAGTTCATCCAAAATCACGTGGCAGACCCGGCTGGCTGGACTGTTATCGGCATAGTCTTCGCCAAAATCGGCAACTTTCAGAATCAGTTCTCTTAGCAATGATGATACCTCCACCACACTACACTCTGTCGGAAAACGGTGCAGATATGCGGGGTCGATAAACAGGTGACGGATCTCTGAACTAATCTCCGGACTGACTGAGTGATGGATACCTGCAGGTATCCATACTGCTTGCGATGGCGGTACAACCCAGCTGCCTGCATCGGTAAATACTTTGATAACGCCGGTTGATGCGTAAGCAAGCTGACCTCTGGGGTGGATGTGAAAATCCCATTCCAGTTCTGAAATAATCAGGCTCTGTAAACCGAGAATGGGTAACGCGGCGTCTATTTTATAACCCAGGGTCGAGCGATAGCGTTTGCGAAGTGATGTGGCGTTATCTGTCATGATGTCCGAAATTAAACATTAATTGGCATATTATCGACTTAAAACATAATTGGGTTTTGGCACAATAGCCAGTATCAATTTCGTTTGAGCACCTGCTATGAAGATTCAACTTGATCGTTCCCAGTGGTTGGCCCTGTTTTTAATTCCATCCCTGTCCTCTTTGCTACTGTTCAGTCCGGCGGTGGCGGTACTGAATGAACAACAATTGTATTCTGCGTTGTTAATTATTGGCGGTATGGTTTTGTTTGCTACCGGTGCACTGCCTGAATTTGTGTCGGCAATGGTGGTGTTAGTGCTGGCTATGTTGTTAGCTGTTGCACCAGCTGAGGTTGTTTTTTCAGGTCTGACTTCAACCGCCTGCTGGTTGGTTATCTCAGGGCTTGTCATGGGGATAGCGATAAAGGAAACCGGCCTGGCTAAACGTATCGCTGACCGGCTTAGCGGTCATTTTGATAGCAGTTACACAAAGCTGATCAGTGGCATTGTACTAATGGGCATTATGTTGGGTTTTGTTATGCCATCATCGGTAGGGCGGGTGGTGTTATTTATCCCTATTGCATTAGCCATTGCGAAAAGTTGTGGCTTTGAAAAGGGGAGTAACGGCTATATAGGTGTTTTTCTGGCTGCCGCTTTTGGTTGTCATCTGCCGACCTTTGCAATACTTACCGCGAACATTCCGAATCTGATCATGATGGGTACCGCTGAAACCATCTATGGCTGGACCCCCATGTTTGGTGAGTATCTATTGCTGCATTTTCCAGTGCTGGGTATTTTGAAAGGTATACTGTTGATATGGCTTATTCTTAAACTCTTTCCGGATACGCCGGTTCGTTCAGCAGTGATTTCTGACAGTGGACGGCTAAGTCGCACCGAGCTGCGTCTGATCATCATTATGTTGGGTACACTTGGGTTCTGGGTGACCGATTCAATACACCATATTTCATCTGCCTGGATAGGGTTATCTGCGGCCACTATCTTACTGCTGCCCGGTGTCGGTATGGTGTCTCCCAAGAGCTTCAATGAGAATATTAATATCAGTTCTATTCTTGTTCTAGCCGGCTTGTTAGGTATTGCGAGCCTGATTAATTATAACGAACTCAGCCTGCTGGCGGGTGACAAGGTGCTGGGTTGGCTACCTCTGAATCAGGGAGATGATCTGATCAATTTCTTATCGTTGTCACTTACTGCAATGATCACGGGTGTTGTCGCTACGTTGGCGGGGGTATCTGCAACTTTGAGCCCGTTGGCTGAACAGATCAGTCAGATGACCGGGATGAGCATTGAGGCGGTATTGATGACACAGGTTTTTGGCTTCTCAACAGTGGTGTTCACCTATCAATCAGTGCCTTTGATGATGGCGATACCGTTAGCGGGTGTTGAATTAAAACATGTTGCCCGGCTATGCTTGTTTTTAGCGGTGCTGACGGTGCTGCTGTTATTGCCTTTACACTATCTGTGGTGGCAGTTACTGGGTTGGATCTGATGTAAAGGGGGTTATGTTTGGCTGTGATCATACTCGTCTAGTCCCTGTTTACTTAAGGTTGCCTGAGTACGAAACTGCTTAGGTGTCTGGTTAGATAGTCTTTTGAAAAAGCGATTAAAGTAGCCAGGATCATTAAAGCCCAGTTCGTATGCAATTTCGCTGATACTCAGTACGGTGTAGATCAGGTGCCGTTTTGCTTCCAGTAATAATCGATCATGGATGAGTTGCAGGGCGCTACGTTGCACCAGCTGTTGGCACAGATTGTTGAGGTAGGGAGCGGTAATGCCCAACTCTTTGGCGTAGTTTTCCACTTTGCGATGTTCAATGTAATCCCGGTTGATAAGATCAGTATAACGATTGAGATACTCGCTTCTTTTATCCTGAAGATTCCCTGAATAGTGGCGTTGAACGGCGTTGCGTTCTAACCAGATTCCTAAAAGTTGAACCAATGATCCCAACGCTTCAGAACGGCCGCTGATCATAGGTTGGTTATACTCATATTGGATCAGCTCAAGGATCGATTCTAATTGGGGCTGCTCTCGGCGTACCGTCATAATCAGGGTGGATTTAATGACGGATTGTTCTTGCTTAACTGCTTGTTCGACTTTATCCAGCAGAGGGTTAGCAATGGATAATACATAGCCTGAAACGTCTTCTGACCAGAGAAAATCATGCACGCACATCTCTGATATCAAGATGATACAGGGGCCTTTTATTGTGGTTGGATCACCATCCAGATTCGCTTCGCCACTGCCGCTTTTCAGATAGAAGATCTGACTCAGACCATGATGTCGATGGGGCCGAATACTAAACTGATGTACTCGGCTGCGGGTGATAAGGGATTCGCAATGTAGCAGGTCGGGAGTGACTTGCTGCTCATGCTCACCATAAAACTGAATTGTAGGTATAAGTTTCTTTTCTATAGCCATTAGTTTTCTATTCTATATTCGAAAAGTACAATTAATTTATCATTTAGTGACTTATTTGTGCAGTTGTATTTGTTAAAAATACATAAACAGAATGCGGCGAGAGTTATTCGCTAAACTTTAAATAAGCACAAAAACAAAAGGGCATCAGCATGGTTTGGAAAAAGCATGATTACGACGATATCCCAGGCACTTATGTGTTCGACGGTGAGCGAGCACACAGCTCTTACGCTTTAAATAAGCTATTTTACTCATTTAATAAGGCCCAGTGCCGTGATGAGTTTAATGCGGATCCTGCTGCTTATTGCGATAAATTTGGTCTGAATGCCGAGCAGAAAAAATTAGTGGTCGAACAGCAGTTCCTAAATATCTTGCGCGCCGGTACTAATATTTACTATATGGCTAAGTTTTGTATTCCTCGAGGCGTATCGGTGCAAGATGCTGGAGCCGCTTTTCAAGGCATTTCTGGTGATGAATTTAAAGAAAACCTGTTAAAGAAACGTGAAGGTCTGGAGCAACGCTTAGAGCGTGAAGGGGGTTATTGGAATGGCTAAAATTATCGGTGGCGTAACCACTTCTCACATTCCCGCTGTGGGTAATGCTATTTCTGAGGGCCTTACCCAGGAACACTACTGGAAACGATTTTTCGATGGCTATCAGCCTGTTAAGGATTGGCTGGCGGATAAAAAGCCCGATGTCATTATCGTTGTCTATAACGATCATGGTCTGAACTTTTTTCTGGATAAAGTACCTACTTTTGCCATAGGTTGCGCAGATGAGTATCAAAACGCTGATGAGGGCTGGGGTTTAAAACCTACATCACCTTTTGCCGGTGACGCGGAGTTTTCATGGCATTTGGCTGAGTCTTTGATTAACCAAGAGTTCGATATGTGTACCTGCCAAGAAATGCTGGTAGATCACGGCTTTGTTAATCCTATGCGGGTTCTGTTTGGTGACCATGAAGTATGGCCGGTTAAAACTGTTCCCTTGGTTGTGAATACGGTACAGCATCCGCTACCTAGTGCCGAACGCTGCTATAAATTGGGTCAGGCACTCAAAAAAGCGATTGAATCTTACCCTGAAGATTTAAATGTAGTGGTTGCCGGTACCGGTGGCATGTCACACCAGTTACAAGGCGAGAGAGCCGGTATTATCGACGTTGACTATGACTTGGCTACGATGGAAAGCATCATCAATGATCCTTCCTGGTTTTATAAGCAGAGCAATGCTGAAATTATTGAGAAAGCCGGTACTGAAGGGATCGAAACGATTATGTGGTTGGTTATGCGTGGCGCCTTGGTCGACAAGGTTAATTGCTTGCATAAGCACTACCATGCACCGATCTCAAATACGGGTGCGGGTGTTTTGCTGTTGACGGATGGCACAGATTAATTTGAATTATTGCTCATATTAATTGCCTCTGTTAATACAGGGGCTTTTTTATGTGCTGCGTTTTGACTGTATGGGACAAGCTAAGTGTTGGATTAAAAATGGGTAACTGGCTGAAAAAAATAATGACCTGGTTTTCTGAACCGGCAGGGCCTGTAGTGAGATTCATATTTATCGATGTTGGCTATCACAGTTACTCATTGGCGGCCGCTCTGAAGGAACGGGATGATTGTGAGCTGGTTGCTTTTATCGATGAAGAACCCTGGAATCATCTGACCGAGTTGCTGGCTGTGAAGCTATACTATCCAAGTGAGTTAGTTGCCCTATGTGAGAAACACCAGGTACATAGGGTTATCGGTTTTGATGGGATGGGGTGGTCGATCGATGAGCAAACTCAAAGGCGATTAAAAAACCTTAAAGTCAACGTTATTACTCTGCCGAGCACAACAGCTTCTGCGCAGGCACTTGCAATAGTCTCGGGTTAGCTAAATAGGTTCTTACTTGAGAGAGCGAGTATTCTCTATTCGAGAAGTTGAGATAAAAAAGCCTCGAGAGAGGCTTTTAGCACTTAGACAGGCGATGACTGCTAAGTGAGGGACGCTGTTTATTTGCGCCAATACAGGCGCATGGGGTTATCGATCAGTAGCTTCTGTTGAAGCTCTACGGAGGGTGCGATCATCGGAATCACATCAACCAGCTTGCCATCATCAGGTACATGAGACTTCATGTTCGGATGAGGCCAGTCGGTACCCCAAAGGACTCGGTCCGGAAATTTTTCAACCAGGGTTCGTGCGTAAGGTACTACATCGCTGTAATCCGGAGCTTGTTGGGTCAGTCGCTCAGGGCAACTCACTTTAGTCCAGATATTTTCATTTTCCGCCAATAGGCTAATAAAGCGCTGGAAGTCCTCATGTTCAATGCCATTAGTAACATCCGGACGGCCCATATGGTCGACAACGATGGTGGTATCAAGTTGTTTCAGGAAGGGGATAAGCTCTTCTAAATCGGGTGCTTCGAAGTAAACAACGATATGCCAGTCCAGCTTCTTAATTTTTTCAGCAACACACAGGAAAATCTCTTTAGGCGTGCTATCGACAAGGCGTTTCACAAAGTTAAAACGCACCGCCCTAACACCCGCATCATGCAATACTTGTAGCTCTTGCATTGTGATAGCCGGATCTACAACAGCAACGCCCCGAGCAAGATCTCCTGCTGTTTCAAGCGCATCAATCAATGCTGCATTGTCGGTACCATGGCAGGATGCCTGGACAATAACATTACGAGCAAAACCCAGATGATCGCGCAGTGCAAAAAGTTGATCTTTAGATGCATCACAAGGGGTGTATTTACGCTTCGGATGGTAGGGGAATTTATCTGCTGGACCAAATACGTGGCAGTGAGCGTCAACGGCACCAGCAGGCGCCTTAAACTCGGGTTTGCTCGGGTTAGCATGGAATGGAAGGTAATCAGCGTCCATAGTTTTTCCTATTTATCAGTCGGCGAATATTTCGCCATCAAACAGTTTACGCGCAGTTCTCAGGATTGCAGCATTTTCAGCATGACCCTGATCATTCATCGTCAGAATGACTGTCATCTCGCCGATGGGATGTTCCACTGGCATAGTTTTATTCTTTCCTTCGGGGATCTCTGCAAGTTGATGTGCAGGCGAATCCGGTAACGCACAGGCAGTTGCTACGCTGACCGCACCTAGTACTCCGATAGATGCATGGCATCGGTGTGGAATGAAGGTGCGTGTCGAGATACAGCCGCCGTTGGTTGCTCTACTGACCATGGTCATTTTAGGAACAGACTTATGAGTTACATCGCCGAGATTCATCATCGGGCCTGCTTGCAGGCGAATGGATTCCAATCGGGATTTCAGTGACTCATTCTGTTCCAGTTGTTTACGATTTTCAGTGCCGGTTATACCCATGGCTTCAGCAGTCATGACCACTACGGGCATACCGTTGTCTATGCAGGTCAGTGCGACGCCATCGATGATATCAACCGGATTTCCAGTGGGTAGTAATGCGCCGCAACTGGAACCTGCGGTATCCTGAAAGCTAACCGGTATAGCACTTGCGGTGCCAGGTACGCCGTCGATCCGGGCATTGCCACTGTAGCTGATAGTACCGTTAGGCGTATGTACCTGCTCGATGGCAATTTGTCCGGTGTTTTCCATATAGATGGTGACTGGTGTGATGTCTGGGTGGGCCGATATTAAGCCACGTTCAATAGCAAAGGGCCCCACGCCAGCAAGAATATTACCGCAGTTCTGAGCATCGCTTACGATCGCTTGATCGACAAAAACTTGCAGGAACAAATAGTCTACGTCTACACCTTTACGCGTTGATTTCTGAACCACTGCTACTTTTGAGGTCAAAGGGTCTGCGCCACCAATACCGTTGATCTGACGCGGATCAGGTGAACCCATGATGCTAAGTAGAAACTGGTCTCGCAAAGCGGTATCGACTGGCAGATCCTCTGCGAGGAAATAAGCACCTTTGGAGGTGCCTCCCCGCATCATCATGCAACGGGCAGAATCAGACATACTTAAGGCCTTTTTCTTTCAGACGTGGGCGCATGTTGTAGATATCCAGCCCCAGCTCGCCGTTGGCCATACGAATCCGTTTAGCCTCTTCCCGTTCTTCACGGGCATGGGCTTCAGCCAGAACTTCTTCAGCTTCTTCTCGGCGGACTGCAACAACGCCGTCATCATCAGCGATGATAATATCACCGGGATTGATTATCTCGTCGGCACAGGACATCGGGATATTGACCGAGCCTAGCGTTTCTTTAATTGTTCCCTGAGCAAAAACATGCTTTGCCCAAACTGGAAAATTCATCTGTCGTAAGTCTCGGGTATCCCGTACGCCGGCATCAATGATCAGACCTGCGACGCCACGCGACTGAGCAGAAGTCGCCAGCAGGTCACCAAAAAAACCAAAGTTAGAAGGTGAGGTAGGAGCGAACACCATAATGTCACCCTTTTGGCATTGTTCTATGGCGACATGCATCATCCAGTTATCACCTGCCGCCCCTGAGATGGTAATTGCGGAACCTGCGATGGTGACATCCTGCTGAATGGGACGCAGATGATCCGCCAATAACCCCCGGCGGCCCTGAGCCTCATGAATAGTGGCGACACCACATTTGCCCAACGCTGCAATAATCTCCGAATCAGCCCGTTTAATTTGCTGTACAACTACATTCTCTTGCATCGGGGAGCTCCTTTATTCTGCAATTTTAAGACGGCTGAATACCCGACGGGCATTGCCTTCAAAGATCATCTGCTTTTGTTCTGTACTTAACAGACTGTTGTTATCGATATAACGTTTGGTGTCGTCAAAGTAGTGACCCGTTTCAGGATCGATGCCGCGAACTGCACCGATCATCTCGGAGGCAAACAGAATGTTTTCGGTTGGGATAATGTCCAGCAGTAGGTCGATACCTTTCTGATGGTAAACACAGGTATCAAAATAGATGTTCTTTAGCGCTGATTTTTCTAACGGTTCAAATCCCTGATCCTGCATCAGACCACGAAAGCGACCCCAGTGATAAGGTACAGCCCCGCCGCCGTGAGGAATGATGATTTTCAGTTCAGGGAAATCCTGGAATACATCAGACATAATAAGCTGCTGGAAACCGGTAGTATCAGCCCCCAGGTAATGGGAGCCGGTTGTATGAAAGCAATCATTGCATGAAGCGCTTACGTGGATCATGGCTGGAACATCCAGCTCGCACATCTTTTCATATAAGGGATAGAACGATTTATCACCAAGGGATGCATCTTGCCAGTGCCCGCCAGAAGGATCAGGGTTCAGGTTACAGCCGATAAAATCCATCTCTTCTACGGTACGTACCAACTCAGCAACAGACTTTGCCGGATCTACTCCGGGTGATTGTGGTAGCTGTGCTACCGGAGCAAAGTTTTTCGGAAACAGGTCACAAACCCGTTTAATCAGATCGTTTTGATGCTCGGTCCAGTACTGGCTGGTGTATTCATTACCGATATGATGACCCATCCAGCTAGCCCGGGGGGAGAATATTGTCAGATCGGTACCTCGTTCCTGCTGCAAGCGAAGCTGATTCTGTTCAATGCTTTCAATGATTTCGTCATCGCTGACCACTACTTTACCTTTAACGCCTTTATGGGACGGGTCTTTAGCAATTGCAGCTTTCTGTTGATCTCGGTATTCGCCTACACCCGGTGGTGTAGTGGTGTAGTGTCCATGACAATCGATAATCATTTCATGTTCTCTCTTTTGTTTGTTGCCTGTCTTTCTGGTCGATGAACTGACCGCTTTGTTTTTCACAGTATCCTGTTGATCTGGGGGGGCTGGCTATTCAGTTTTTAAAGTATTGGTATTAGTTTTTGAGATAGGCTATGTTTTTTAGTGTCTTGGATAGGAGAGTTTTATGGCATTCGAAATCCCTAATATCAGGCACCTTAGAGTGTTTCTTGAAGTTGTTCAGTGTAAGAGTATTAGTAAGGCCTCGGAAAAAGTGTTTCTTTCTCAGCCTGCAATCACTCAGGCAATAGCGAAACTGGAAGCCTCGCTGGGTACGGTACTGTTTCAGCGTAGAAGTGACGGTATGTTTGTCGCTGAGTCCGGCGAACTTTTCGCCACACGGGTTAAACGAGCGATGGATATGATACTGGCAGGACTGAAAGGTGCAGTGAGGTTAGGCGGTAGTAAAGCGCAGCCATTACATCTTCTGCAACAGTTAACGACCACCCAGCTGCGAGCGCTTATTGCGGTGACAGAAGCGCATAATTTTAGTATTGCTGGTCGTAACCTGGGTATCTCACAGTCATCGCTACATCGTGCAGCCCGAGAGCTTGAAGGCTTGTTAGGGGTTGAGTTGTTTGAGAAAACCAGTACCGGTATCAGTTCCACCAAAGCGGCACGAGCGTTAGCAAAATCTTGCAAACTGGCTTTTTCAGAAATAGTACAGGGCCGGGATGAAGTAGATGCTCTGCACCATCGCGAGGTGGGACAGTTGGTCATAGGTAGCATGCCGTTGGCACGAACTTCGTTGCTACCGAAAGCAATTATTGGTTTTTCTGAACAGTTTCCAGATTTTCGTTTGAAAGTTAACGACGGCCCTTATGATGATCTGCTTTACCATCTGCGTCATGGTGATATCGATATATTACTGGGTGCTTTACGCTTTCCAGCGCCAGCGGACGATGTATTACAAGAGGAGTTGTTCTCCTCGCCGGTTGCCATTGTTGCCCGTCCTGGTCACCCGTTGTGCAGACCTGATAGCGGGCATATCGATCTTGAAACGCTGCAAAAGTACCCCTGGGTTGTACCTCATGAGGGTACTCCGACGCGGGCTATCTTTGAATCGCTGTTCTCTGAATCAGGTATGGAGGTGCCGGAGCGGTTAGTGGAAAGTGGCTCTCAAGTCCTGATCAGATCGCTGTTAGTAGGCAGTGACCGACTTACAATAATTTCACAGCATCAAATTCAGCATGAATTATCGACAGGTATTCTTAAGCCTGTTCCTTATGATCTTGTTAAGGCTTATAGACCCATAGGTGTGACGGTTAGAAAGAGCTGGAGGCCAACAAATACACAGCTTTCGTTTGTAAATGAACTTCGGATTCCGGAACGATTGAATGACGTGGATGATCAGTAAAAAAGTCATGTCTATGCAAAAAATGAATGGCTTCGGTGGTTATTTAATTATCCTCTTCGGGGGCTCGGTGATAATTTTCAGTTAACAGATCGATCTGCTTTGGCGGATCAGTTGCAAGTTAGATGGAGTAAGCAGTAATGATGAGAGTATGTATTGCAGGCGCAGCTGGCGCTTTTGGTATGAAGCACCTGGAAGCGATCAGTGACATTGACGATGCTGAAGTTGTTTCAGTAGTGGGCGGCTCTGACCTTAAAAAAATTGAAGCCTTTGCTGACGAACATAATATCCCTCATTACACAACTGATCTGACTGAAAGCTTGGCTAGGGATGATGTGGACTGCGTTATTCTCGCAACTCCGACACAGGTTCATGCTGCTCAGGTTATTCAATGTCTGAAGGCGGGCAAACATGTGCAGACAGAAATTCCGATGGCCGACAATATTGAAGATGCTAAAAAGATTGTCGCGTTGCAAAAAGAGACTGGTTTGGTTGCTATGGCTGGGCATACTCGTCGCTTTAATCCAAGTCATCAGTGGATTCACGACAAGATTCGGGCCGGTGAGCTGAAAGTTTTGCAGATGGATGTACAGACTTACTTTTTCCGTCGTACCAATACTAACGCTAAAGGTGAGGCCCGTTCATGGACCGATCATCTGTTGTGGCATCACGCTTGTCATACCGTTGATCTGTTTCAGTATCAGACCGGTGGTGAAACTGCTTCGCAGGTACAGGCGATGCAGGGACCTATTCATCCAGATCTGGGTATCGCACTGGATATGAGTATTGGTATGAAGGTACCTAACGGTGCGCTTTGTACTTTGTCTCTCTCTTTTAATAATGATGGTCCTTTCGGTACCTTTTTCCGCTACATCTGTGATAACGGCACCTACGTTGCACGTTATGACGATCTTGAAGACGGTAAAGGTAATCCGATCGACTTATCTGATGTAGCCGTTTCCTTTAATGGTATCGAACTTCAGGATCGTGAGTTTTTTGCTGCTATTCGTGAAGGTCGAGAACCTAACTCCAGTCTGGCGCAGTGTTATCCGGCAATGGAAACACTAGATCGTTTGGAACAATGCTTGAATACAGCAGAATAAGTTTTTGGGAGTCGTAGAGATGTCTAGTCGAAAGTTAGGTTCATTTGAATGCGCACCTATAGGTCTGGGATGTATGAACTTATCCCATGCCTATGGCACTCCACCTTCTGAAAAGGAGGCGGAAAATCTGCTGTTGAGCGCATTGTATATGGGTTACAACATGCTGGATACCGCTGCATTGTATGGCTTTGGCAATAACGAAACTTTACTTGGGAAAGTGCTTAAGCATCGCCGTCATGAGTTTGTCTTGGCGAGTAAGTGCGGGATGTTTAAAAACGAGGATGGCGTGCGTGAGATCAATGGTCGTCCGGATGTGATTCGTAAGACCTGTGAAGGTAGTTTGCGCCGACTGCAGACTGATGTAATTGATCTTTATTATCTGCATCGTTGGGATCGCAATGTGCCGATTGAAGAAAGCGTAGGTGCACTTTCTGATCTGGTGACCGAAGGAAAGATACGGGATATCGGTTTGTCAGAAGTTTCTGCTGACACTTTACGTAAAGCCCATGCAATACATCCTATTGCAGCCGTGCAGACAGAATACTCCCTCTGGACTCGTAATCCGGAAATTGCTGTGCTGGATACCTGCCGTGAATTGGGGACAAGCTTTGTCGCTTTCAGCCCATTAGCTCGGGCATTCCTGACCGGAAAACTCCGCGATGTAACTACTCTCGCCGAAAAAGATCTGCGCCGGAATATGCCTCGTTTTGATACTGATAATTACGCTCGTAATTTACAGCTGTTGAGTCAGGTAGAGAAGGTTGCTGAGCAGGAAAATTGCACTCTTGCTCAATTGGCATTGGCCTGGGTGTTAGGGCAGGGAGAGCATGTTTTAGCGATTCCAGGTACGACAAACCCACTTCACCTGGAAGAGAATTTAAGTGCTTCAGATATGGTTTTAAGTCCGGATGCGTTTACGCAATTGGATCAGATTATTAATCAGAATACTGTTGCTGGGCCCCGCTATAACGCGGCGACTCAAGCTGAGATTGATACAGAAGAGTTTATTTGAACGTGTGGCGCTTAAAGAAGCGCTGGCGTTTGGCAGACCAGGTAAAAAATTAGTTAAACAACTGAATAACAACAAAAACAGAATAATAATATTTCTGAGGAGACTCCCATGAAAAAGCCACTGCTAACAACAGCCCTGGCACTGACTGCTGCAATGATGTTGCAGGCGCCGGTACAAGCCGCTGATTATACGCTGCGTCTGGCACATTTTTTCCCACCTGTAGCAGGCCAACACACTGATATAGCACAGGCGTGGGCTGATAAGGTGGCTACTGAGTCCGATGGCCGCATCGAAGTGGAAGTATATCCATCTTCTACGCTGGCTAAGCCTCCTGCGCAATATGATGCGGTAAAGAACCGTATCGCTGACGTAACACTGACAATTCAGGGTTATACCGCTAACCGTTTTCCCTTAACTCAGGTTGTCGAGCTGCCTGGTATCGTTAAGACCGCTGCGCAAGGTTCATGTGTACTTCAGACTATCTATGATGAAGGCATGCTTGATGCAGAGTATAAAGATACCAAACCTCTGTTCCTGTTTACTCATGGTCAGGGCCATATTCATACGACCAAGAAATTGATTAAAGAGCCATCTGATTTCGAAGGGTTGCGCATTCGTCGCCCAACGGCTGTTGTGGCTAAACTGTTAGAGGGTCTGGGTGCTCAACCTGTAGGCATGCCAGCACCGCAATCATATCAGTCTGTTCAGCGTGGTGTAATTGATGGTGTTTCTCTGCCATGGGAAGGCCAGCTAGTATTTCGTATTAACGATCTGACACCAAAGCATACTGAAGTGGGCGGACTCTATTCTCTGTCATTCCTGGTGACTATGAATAAAGACGTATATAACAGTATGCCTGCTGATCTGCAGAAGGTTATCGATAACAACTCGGGTGCCGAGTGGTCTCAGAGAGCCGCTACTGTATTTGATACTGTTGATGTAAAAGGCCGTGCTCAGGCTGTCTCTAAAGAACATGAAATCTACACAGTAGAGGGTGGTATCGAAAACCCAGCCTGGAAGCCTGTACTGGCTAAAGCAACCGAAGGTTATTTGGCTGAACTTGAGGCTAAGGGGCTTCCTGCTCGTAAGGTTTATGCTCGTGCTCAGGAACTGGCCGCTACTTGTAAGTAACTGTTTCATCTGGAGTCTGAGCACTGCTCTGACTTCAGGTCTGGCCCGGCAGGGCGTGATTTAACACTGAACCTGTCGGGTATCTGCTGATACCGGTTCAGCCCTGTCTGCTAACTGGAGAGAATTATGAAGGCATTCAGCCAGTTGTTTGATCGTTTTTCCCATGCAATGCATGTGATCAGTGGCATGATCCTCGTTTCAATGATGTTTGTCACCCTTGCAGATGTATTGGTTCGGTTGCTGTTTAAGCTTACTGATGGTGATATCGATCTGACCTTTATCGGCGGAGTTGAACTGATTAAGTATGGTCTGTTAATGATGGTGTTGTTTGCACTACCGTACTCAATCGGCCGGTCTCAGGTCATTGTAGATCTGTTTACTGAAAACCTTTCGGCGCGTATGAAAGCGATTCTGGAAGGTATCTATATGTTTGGTTTTGTCGCACTGGGTGGCGGTATGAGTTATCGCTTTATGCATGCAGTAGAGCAGTCGCAGATGACCGGTGAAACTACCCAGGATCTGCTGATTCCCCTGTATTATTTTTATGCGGTCAGTGCCTTTGCAACGGCTGTGCTTTGTGTTGCTGCGCTACTGATCTCTCTGCGTTGTTTATTTTTCTGGAAGGGAGATAAAGTATCATGAGCTCTTCTTTAATTGGTTTTATCTGCATACTGGGTATGCTGGGCATGATCGCATTGCGTATGCCTATAGCCATGGCAATGGCTGCCACCGGCTTTATCGGTTTTACCTCTATTGTTGCGTTTCAGCCTGCGATGGCTATTCTCGAAAGTGGTCCGTTTGAAACCCTTTCGAATTATAGTTTTAGTCCTATTCCTATGTTTATTCTAATGGGCGTTTTTGCGTCCAAAGCCCGAATGTCACAGGAATTGTTTGAAGGAGCCCGTACTCTGTTCGGTAGCTGGCGTGGCGGAATGGCGCTGGCGGCAGTAACTTCTTGCGGTATTTTCTCTGCTATTTCTGGTTCCTCAATGGCAACCGCTGCCAGTATGTCCCGGGTTGCGCTGCCGGAGATGGAAAAGAATGGATACGCTAAATCACTGGCCTCAGGTACGTTGGCTGCCGGTGGTACTTTAGGGATTATGATTCCACCTTCAATTGCATTGCTACTGTATGCACTGATAACAGAGCAGTCGGTGGGTGAGATGTTTATTGCCGGCGTTATCCCAGGGCTGATGGGGCTGGCGTTGTACTGTGTCACTATCGCTATTGTTGTGTCGCTGAACCCAGATCTGGCACAGCCGGGCAAAGCCACGTCCCTGACAGAAAAAATTGTTGGTCTTAAAGGTCTGGTGCCTTTTACTGGTGTATTTGCTCTGATTATTGGCGGCATTTATGCCGGTATCTTTACGCCGACAGAAGCCGCATCGGTCGGTGCTGCAGGTACCTTCTTTATCGCGCTGTTCCGGGGTATGAAATTCCAACAGTTTAAGGATGCTGTTGAAGAGACTTTGTTTATGTCTGCGATGATCTTCTTCATGATTATAGGCGCTGAGATCTTCGGCTATTTTTTATCGGTTTCCCGAATATCTTTCTCTCTTGTGGAGATAGTCGATAGCATGCAGCTGGGCCCCTACATGATTCTGTTTTCAGTACTGATTCTGTTTGTGCTGCTAGGTTGTGTCATGGACAGTATCGCAATGTTGCTATTAACAGTACCGGTGGTTTATCCATTGATTCAAGCGGCAGGTTTTGATCCGGTATGGTTCGGTATTGTTGCGGTCATCACCGTTGAGTTGGGATTGATTACCCCGCCAGTGGGAATGAATGTTTTTGTCATTAAATCGGTTGCCCCAGATATTCCGATTAAAGATATCTTTAAAGGTGTATTTCCCTTTGTGTTATCTGATATCGCGCGTTTAGCATTGATTATCCTGTTCCCGGCTCTGGCGCTTGGCTTGCTTTAAGGAGAATGATTATGACAACAGTACAGTGGACCAGCGATCTGAGTGTTGGTGACCGTTCAATTGATGATGATCACAAAGGCCTTTTTCAGCTGGTGGACGAGCTGAGTCATGCCAATATGAGTCACGACTATATCAATGTGATTCTGGATCGTTTGAAAAAATATACAATCGAGCATTTTAGTCGTGAAGAAGTGTATATGAAAAAAGCAGGTTTCCCCGGTTATGAGGATCATATAAAGGAGCATGCAAATTTTAATGAGTGGCTAGAGACGATCCGTTCAACTTATGCGCGATTCCCTCAAAGCCCTTTCATTATTGGTGATTCAGTTAACGGCTACCTACAGCGCTGGTTGCGTCATCATATTCTGACCGAAGATATGAAGTATCGTGATTTTATACTGAGTCAGAAAAAAAGCTAAAGCTATACTCAATTGTCAGCCCTCTTTCGGTACTTAACCGGCAGAGGGCTTTTTGATGAGTCGCTGTTATTGAGTGGCATATGCTCAGTGACTAGTCGTATCGTAATTATTTTCATTCCTATAAGTACTGGGTGCGACCATCTCCATCTTCTTAAAAAACCTTGAGAAGTAAGCCGGATCCTTAAAGCCTAAAGCATAAGCTATCTGATCCAGAGGTTCCCGGGTATAGATTAGCTTGCGCTTAGCTTCAATTAATACCCTGTCCTGGATGATGTTTTTGGTTGCGACACCGATATTCTCGTTACAAAGACGGTTGAGACTGGAAACTGAAATGTTAAGCGCAGATGCGTATTGCTGAACTTTCCATTGTTGACGGTAATGTTGTTCCAGTAGTTGCTTGAAATCATTAAGCAGATTGCTGCTTGCCTGGCTATTAGTTGCAGAAAACAGGCTGTGATCTGATTGTCTTTTCAAGGTGATTAGTACCATTCTTACCAGCCATTCAAGCATAAACTGTTGCCCGGAATTACTGTTTTTGATCTCTCCCCTGATAAGGTTAAGGTATTGAGTGAGCTGATTTAAAAGTACATTTTTTTTATTGAACTCAATTGTCTGAGGGCTATGAGCCAGATGGTCAATTATCTGCTGCGATTTTTCTTGTGACTGGTCCGCCAGTATTGGTTCTGCCAGGGTAAGGACTATGCCTTCGGTCTCCGGTGAAAAACGAAAGCCATGTACCACGCCGGGAGGAATATTAATTGCCCAGGTTCCAGTCAGATGATAAGAGTGATCGTCAAGTTGAACATCAACAATCCCTTTAAACATGCATAATATCTGATGCATCTTGCCATGTCGGTGTGGCTTTATAAGCCATCCATTTTCGCTACTTCGGTCAGCAATATCTTCAATATGAACAAAGCCAGGATCTTTATTCAGGTTTGATTCGCCATAAAGAGAAAACTGTGGAATGACTGAGCTTTGCTGAACTTTAACCATTATTTTTTCCATAGAAATAGTATGTATAAATTAAAGTCTATTTGATTTAAAAGTACAAGTTTATGTTGAATAAGTGAATTCATAAAACTCTCTTAAAAGCGGACCATAGATATCAGTAAAGCGATGTTTAACAGTTCTGTAAGTGAACAACCGATAGATAAGAGAGCGGCAGATGAAAACTATAAAAACGAAGGTAGCTATTATTGGTGCAGGTCCCTCAGGCTTATTGCTGGGGCAGCTTTTATCAAAGCAGGGTATTAGTAATATTATTGTAGAGCGGGTGACGGGTGAGTACGTACTGGGTCGTATACGTGCGGGTATTCTTGAACAGGGGTTTGTTGATCTGGTTAGGGAGGCTGGCGTAGCTGACCGGATGGATGCGGAAGGTGAAGTACACGAAGGTTTTGAAATTGCTGTCGATGGGGTGTCTACCCGTATTGATATGAAGAAACTGACCGGTGGTGATGCGGTAGTTTGCTATGGACAGGTTGATATTACTGAAGACCTGATGGCGGCCCGTTCGAGTGCCGGGCTAGAAACCTATTATGAAGCTGATGGTGTCGAGCTTAAAAATGTTAAGTCAGAATCACCCTCGGTAAGCTTTGTGCATAATGGCGAGAAAATTGAGCTTGAGTGCGACTATATCGCTGGCTGTGATGGTTTCCATGGCGTTTCTCGCCAGACTATTCCAGCTGAGTTACGAACCGAGCATGAGCGAGTCTATCCGTTTGGTTGGTTAGGATTGCTGAGTGAAACCCCTCCGGTTAGTGAAGAGCTTATTTATAGCAAAACGAAACGAGGTTTTGCTTTGGCGAGCATGCGTTCAGAAACCCGCTCTCGTTATTACCTTCAGGTTCCTTTAACGGATAAGATCGAAGACTGGTCTGATGATGCATTCTGGAGTGAGTTAAAGAAACGGCTTCCGGTTAAGGCTGCTGCTAATTTGGTTACCGGTCCAAGTATTGAGAAAAGTATCGCACCCTTGCGCTCTTTTATTTGTGAGCCCATGCAGTACGGCAATATGTTCCTAGTTGGTGATGCTGCGCACATAGTGCCGCCAACAGGGGCGAAAGGTCTTAATCTGGCGGCGTCCGATGTGGCAACTCTCTATAAAATTATGACCCGGGTTTATAAAGAGGGTGATAAGTCCTGTATTGATCAGTATTCAGAGATTGCATTGCGCCGGGTATGGCACGGTGAGCGTTTCTCATGGTGGATGACTAACATGATGCATAATTTCGGTGATATGAGCTCACATGAACTTGAGGGTGAAACCTTTGAACGTTTTATGGAATCAGAGCTTAGTTACTTCACCAGTTCTGAAAATGGTAAGCGTGTAATTGCCGAGCAATACGTTGGTTTGCCATACGAAGAACTTGCTCCATAATTATCATGACTAGCCTGCTTTATGTTCAGGACCCTGACTTATTAAATAAGTCAGGGTTTTTTAATACTAGCTTCTTATGCGATGTCATAGGCCCGGCCTTCTTATCCATAAGGCGCGTGGGCGATTAACTGAAACTTGATTCTCTGGTCTATTACTAAGATTTTTAGCTGGCATAGACCGTTGCTGATATCTAGCAGAACTCTTGAACTCTTACTTGATACATAAGGTTTGGTACTAATAGTTATACATGTCTAATAGATGCTGTTTGCTCGACTAAAACCATTCAGCCAGTCTGCGCGACAATACTCTTGACGCGGACTGGGATGGTTCAGACTCCCGCATTAAGGCAGACCAGCCAAGATCCAGACTCTCTTTACTTACTCTTATCGCAGAAACTCTTCTGTTCTTAATAGCTGACTGAACTGCCCATCTCGACAGTATGCTTACACCAAATCCAGCTGCTATTAGTTCGATAATAGCGTCGGTCACTTCTACTACGGTTACCAGATGGGGTGCTGTTCCAGAAGGGCGAATAAAACGCTCATATTCAAAGCCGGGCTGTGCTGATTTACTGTAAGTCAGATATTCTTCACTTTCTAAATCGGTGGCCTCAATAAAGGGCTTTGTTGCAAGAGTATGCTCTGGGTGTGTGACTAACACGAGTTCATCCTGAAATACCGGTATTGAATCGATACCTGGAATCGCCAGGTGTCCAGGTGCTAGCACAGCATCGACGCTTCCTTCCTGAAGGTTTTGTAGTGGGTTTTGCGTTGCCGAGGCAACTAGTTCTAGTTGAATGCCGGGCTCTTTTGCAGACATCTCTTTCAGAAAAGACGGCAGCCAGTGATAGCAGCTATAGGCTGCAACACCAAAACGAACCACCGTTATATCGTTATCTGCCATTTGTTGGAAATCAAATTCGGCGCGCTGTAGCGTAGGAATGATCTGATTGGCGGTCTGTATCATTGCCCGGCCAGCAGATGTTTGTCGCAGCTTGCGACCCTCTCTTTCAAATAACAACCCTCCCAAACGCCTTTCCGCTTCGGCGAGTCGATGGCTCAAGGCTGACTGGGTGATACCCAGCACATAAGCTGCCTGTCTCAATGTGCCTGTTTCGTTAATTGCTTTAAGCATTTCCCAATGCCTGATATCTAATCTCATGCTGTTACCTCGTAGCACTGATCCAGATATGGTGTCATAAATCTCTCATAATAGATGCATTACTTTAATCAGTAACTAGAATTATTCACTGTTTTTTTAATCAGAAGCGAACTATCGTTCCAGCCATATCCAATGGAATGAGATCCAGATGAACAGTAAACCAGCAATCAATGGCCAGTATTTAATACTAATGTCGGCTTTCTTTTATGGGTTAAATCCATTTTTCGCACAGCTGCTTTTTAAAGAAGGGCTTGGTGCAGAGATGGTGAGTCTCTATCGCTTTATTTTACCTGCACTATTTTTCACTTTTTTCCTGCGCACTCCACAAATAAACTGGCCCGAAGCTAGCCGAACCTTACTACTGGGCATCGCCAGCGGTGTTTCCATATTTGGTTATTTCCATGCATTAGAAGTATTGCCGGCAGCCACTGCTATCCTGATCTACTATACGTACCCGGTTTTCAGTGTTTTGATTGGTTGGGCTTTCTTTAGCAGGGAGCCTTCACAAAACGCGCTGATCTCGGCCGCTTTAGTCGCTATAGCGGCATCATTGACCGTCAGGCCTGAATCTCTTCCTGCAGATGCACTGTTTTCAGTTTGTGCCTGCTTTTTAGCTCCTTTAGTGGTAGCCACTCAGGTTCAATATCTGTCTAATCCCAGAAAAAAAATCCCAACAACTAATAGGATGGCCTGGATAACGCTGGGCCATATTATTGTTCTTTTACCCATAGCAATATGGTCCTCACCAGCGCAAGTGTTACCCGTTTCAATTACCGGACTATTATCCGTATTAGGTATCGCGCTCGTGGCTGCAGCTTTGCCTCAAGTGTTATTTATGCTCGGTGCGCCAAGATCATGTGCAGACAAGAACGCCTTAACAGGGTCTCTCGAGCTAGTTGTCGCCTTACTCTCGGGGGCAGTTTTATTGGGAGAGCATTTAGATCAGCTAGAAGTGACAGCAATGGTATTAATTGTATTAGCATTGTTTATAAAGCAAGTAGAAAACAAGTCTAAAGAAGGAGCTTTAGCGGGTTGATATGCTGTTATCTTTGTTCGGCGGGGGAGTGGTAAGAGTGGTTTATTCGGCCGGGTCTGCGGTGAAATGAAGAGGTATTGTTAACTGCATCAGTACTTACGATAAAAGCAGGAAAGAGAGTCGCTGATTCTCTTTCCTGCGGAAGGTCTTACGCCTTTTGACCGCTTTCTATTGATTGAGTTAGTTCCTGGATAACTTGTTTTATATCGCTGGCTCGGGTGTATAGCTCCATTTTAGCTCCACCTACACCGGTTATCTGAAGCGCTGCTTTACGGGATAAAAAGCCAAAGCAGATTAATACTGCGCCTACTATGTACAGCAAAGGTATGTAGTATTGGAATCCGGCAATAAAAGCGCCGATTCCCAGAGCATAAAACCAGATATGTCCATTCGATGATGCCTGACTGAATTCAGCGATTCTTTCGGGATTAATTGAAAAGTGCATATCCTGGAATGTATTACGGCCTTTATATATCACTAAGCTGCTGGCATCGATGGAATCATGATAACGCTGTGTAACTTTATCCATATCCTCATCAATATCAGTAATATTACCGGTACTGGCAACGGATCCTTGATCGACATGAATGAATCCCAGGATAACGAGGCCGACGAAGGTGATTCCTGCCGCAAGTGGCCAGTCCAGACTCATCCAGGCAAAAATTACAGCTATCACTAACGGCAACCCTATAACGGCATAAACCCAGTTACGGGTTTTCACACAGGCGATAGCGGCTATTTCCGCGAGTACCAGATTCGCTCCACCGGCTTTAAAAAGCTCGTTTTTAATGGGTTCAGGTTTTTCAACGGTAACAGGGGAGGCTTCTTTAAGCGGATGGCCACATGAGGGGCAAGCAACAGCTGCATCAGAAACCTGATTATTGCATTCGGGGCAGGATACTAAAGCCATGATTCTTCCTTAAATAATTAATGGTCCAGCGAATTAGGTTAATAATGTGCAACAGAGTATCAATTTGTGCGCTGCGGAACAATATATTCAAGGTTCTTAATGTAAAGTTAGACTATTGATATGCTACTTCATGATCTCTGACACTTGAGATAAAAAAATACGATATGAAATAATAAGTTGGCATAGTTTTATGACACGATTTTATTTATCTGGCAAACGTTGAAGGTAGGCAGAAGGCCGGTTAATTTTAATCATAATTCCTAGAATTATGATGCGGTTGCAGTATAGTGGTTTTGAAGATTTTCAGTGAGTCTGTGCGGCTAGGGCACCATAACGCTTGTTTTGTTATAACTTCCGTAGTGTCCGCCGTGAAGTGGATCGTTTAAAGCTTAGAGGGAATATGTTGAAGCCTAATTATGAGCAAATCAGCCTTTTGGTTTTGGGCGTTTCTGGTGGTGCTGGTCACGTTTACGATGGAAGTTGTAGCAGCAGTTTTTTAATTCTGAAAAATGATGAGCCAGTAGCCCTTATTGATCTTGGTTTGGGGGTTATCCGGTCACTGAATCACTACGGTTATTCGTTACCTGATACGGTTGTTATTACCCATAATCACACAGATCATTCAGGAGAGTTGCCTGTCGTTCTGCGAGTGGAGGAAGCGAGAGGAAGGCTTTTAAATATCGTTGCTGCGGCACCTGTATCTGAAAGGTTACGGGAGCATAGAATGGCTGAGCATGCGGAGCTGTATCAAGCTTCTGATTTAGCGAACTGGCTCTCCCCCGAATCTGAGGTGGAAACCCCTTTGATAGATAACCTCTATATAACGTTTCACGCAACCCGGCACTCTGAATTGTGCTTTGGCTTCGTTATCAGTCGGTTAAGTGGGACCAAAAAGACGCCTTTGATCGGTTATACCGGTGATAGTGGTTGTTTTCCTTCTTTATATAACAAAATATCTCGCTGTATGGTGTCAGTTTTTGACGCGCGGTTGAAGGGTAATAAATGGCATGCAGCCATAGAAGAAGCACAACCTTTTTTAACGGAGCATTCCTACATTATTGGGCACGGCATGGACGTTCAAAATATACCTGAACATAGTAGGATGATGCGGCCCGGCCAGTTGATTAGTATTCCGGAGGTAGACTGAGATGCAGTTCGCAGATACCGTTAAATCGACGATTCAAGGTGTTTACTCATTCTCACCCTATTTCTGGGTAGACAGTTACCTGAAGAAGCGGGAGTTTGGTTTTAATGAGGGGAGTGAAGATCAGCAAGCCTGGCGAAGTCGTCGCTTGCTGTTGTCTGAAAGGTATATTGTCTATTGGTTCTTTACTGCGATGGCTCTTTTTGTGCTGACGCCTGTTTTACCTGTATGGGTGGCAATTCCCTTGTTACTACGAGTAATGGGTATCCTGAATAAAGAGCTGGGTGTGATACTGTTTGGTATCTGTAAGATTACCGAAGGTACCATGGTTGCCGCTTCGGGAAGAGTCATTGTGCTGGGGTTAGTTAACTACCTTACAGCGATGTTTTTATTTGCATCTTCCTATGCCTTGATCTGTTCGTTTGGCAGTATTCCAGAATACACTCAGCTTACGCTTCCTGTGTGGCCGCTGATACAGGCTATGAATGTACAGTTTACGTTAACCAGTGCATTCCCACCGGCAAACCTTATGACCTGGTTTGTCTGTTTATTTCACAGTGGCTTCTGCTTCATGTTCGGTACTATTGTCATTTCGATGTTTGTGTCGTTACTCAATATTAAGCCTATCAATAAATGACCTTGTTGAATTTTCATAAATAACACTTGAGCCCGCCTGTTATGAATGAAGCATTTATTTGTCAATAAGCAGACATAAAGGGCGGGCTGGTAAGACCTGGTAAGTTTAGCTGAAGTGCTAAGGCTTTAGCTTTAGCACATTATCAATATCAGATGCTTGATGCCGTTCTGGCAGCTGCTGCCATGGCTCTCCCCAGGTTTTGTTAATAATATTTCCTCGCTGTACCGCAGGGCGTTGCCATACTTCTTCTGTCCAGCGTTGCAGGTTCTTGTAACTTTTCACATCCAGGAAGTCTCCAGCATCGTACTGAACACCACGTGCTAAGTTGCCATACCAGGGCCAGATTGCCATATCAGCGATGCTGTAGTGATCATTTGCAATAAACTGACTTGTGGCCAATTGCTGGTCTAGCAGATCGAGTTGGCGTTTAGTTTCCATCGTAAAGCGATTGATGGGGTACTCCATTTTTTCCGGAGCATAGGCGTAAAAATGGCCAAAGCCGCCACCTAAATAAGGTGCGGAGCCCTGTAACCAAAAGAGCCAATTGAGGACTTCGGTACGCTCTGATAGCTCTGCTGGCAGAAACTGGCCAAATTTTTCAGCCAGATAGAGTAGTATTGCGCCGGACTCGAAGACTCGGGTTGGTTGCTTGGTAGTACGGTCGACTAGCGCAGGGATTTTGGAATTTGGATTGATGCCGACAAAGCCACTGGCGAATTGGTCTCCTTCGCTGATTCTGATCAGGTGAGCATCATATTCAGCGCCAGTTTCACCCGCGGCCAACAATTCTTCAAGCATGATGGTGACTTTCTGACCATTGGGAGTACCCATTGAGTAAAGCTGAAGAGGATGCTTGCCTTCGGGCAACACTTTTTCATGAGTTGCTCCAGCGGTTGGCCTGTTTAATTTTGACCAGGCGCCGCCATTCTCAGTATCAAACGTCCAGACTTTAGGGGGGAGGTATTCGCTCATTACGGCCTCTATATCATCTAATGTGTCGCTATCTCTGTTGATTGTAGCCTGATTCTACAGATGAAAGCATAGGTTTAGTCATTCTTTCATAGCGTTAACAGGCAGCTCTTTTGCCTGTGGCTTTTATTGCTTTTACTGGCTTGATACTACTGGATTCTATTTGGTATTTATCGATACCAGAGTGGTATCTGTAAATTAATATGTCGGAAGATATTACAGCGGTTGCCTGAAATATTGCTGAATAAATGCTTAGATTTATGCAGATAAAGAGTTAAGGGTGCTGAAAAGGTAACGCTCAGAGGGAAAAAATCCGGTATCAAATAATGGATGCCGGATGCCGGATGCCGGATGCCGGATGACAGGAAACTTATCTTATATCAGTACGCTTCATTCGGGTCAGGCTGATATCTGATAGCCTGAAATAGTTTGTTTATCCATCTTGGTGAGTCGCTGTAATAGTGCTGCAATTATTGTATTTCGCTCTATAACTTCCTGCTACTCTGCTTTACTGGCTATACCAGAGTAATCTACACCTCAGCTCTCGCTATAAGCCCAGGAAGCGGTACTGGCAAAGTCGACAAATTGGGTGATCTCGTTCATGTTTTCGTTTTCACCCCACTCAAAACCAATCGATCTTTGGTATCTGTCTTCAGCCATAGGTGTCGTGATAATGCGGGAAGAAGCATAGTGGGCTGGCACTATTGTCAGGCCAATGTTGGCTTCGACCAGAGCAAGTGCCCGATCATCCTGATTGGTTACGTAAGCCATATTCAATTTTACATTATGTTGCTTCATCAGATTCTGAATAAGTACCCGGTGCTCACAGTGACTGCGCCCGATAAACAATTCATCGTTCAGATCTTTAATGTTGATCACTTTCGATTTGCTAAAGTGATGACTCCGGGACATCGCAACCAGATAGGGTTCTGAAAATAGTGGTTTTGCACATTGAAATCTGCGATTCAACGGTGGACCTTCCTGAACGGTTGTCAGCGCCAGATCGATACGGTTGTCCCGTTCCAGTTTGAGCATATCCGCTGCACTTGAATCAAACACGTCAAGCTTAAGGTCGGGATTTTCCCGGCGATATTGCTCAATTAACCGGGCTACTGCAGTAATAGATAAGGTGTTTATCACACCGAGTCTGAGTCTGCGCTGCACCTCATGTTGTTTGAGTTCATCCTTAGCTCTGGCGCACTCACCGACAATGAGCTTTGCTCGTTGTAATAGTTTTCGCCCAGCGGGTGTGAGCACCACATTGCGCTTATTCCGGGTGAAGAGTTTTACCCCTACCTCGGTTTCCAGCTTTGATATTGAGGCGGACAGTGCCGGTTGAGACACAAATGATCGTTCGGCACCCCGGGTAAAACTTTCTGACTCTGCGGCAGCCAGGAATAGGCGTAATTGTTGTAATTCCATATCATAACCTGTGTTTATCATTATGATTTAAATAATCGATTGTATTTATTGTAGTTTAAGCTCTACACTTTTTTCAATCATTAGTACGTAAGAGAGCACAAATCAGGAGAGTGGAATGACAGTAATCGAAAAACCTATCGCATTGATTGTGGGTGCTGGTGATCATCTGGGCGCGGCGATTGCCAGACGGTTTGCGACCGAGGGTTATCATATTGTTGCCACCCGACGGCGGGGTGACCTGGCTGCTCTGGTGAGTGATGTGCGGTCATTAGGCTCTGATGCTACAGCGTTATTTTCAGATGCACGGGACGAAGAGGAGGTGCTTGCATTGGTTGAAAAGGTAGAGTCTGAGCTGGGGCCTATCAGTGTTGCGGTCTTCAATGTCGGGGGGAATGTGCGCTTTGGCATTACTGAAACGACAACGCAGGTATACCGAAAAGTCTGGGAAATGTGTGCCCTGGCTGGCTTTTTGGTAGGGCGTGAGGTGGCTAAAAAGATGTTGCCTCGAGAGCAGGGTACCATTATTTTTACCGGTGCTTCAGCCAGTGTGCGCGGTAGCAGTGGTTTTGCTGCCTTCGCCGGGGGCAAGCACGCCTTAAGAGCGTTGGCGCAAAGTATGTCTCGTGAGTTGGGCCCCAAGGGGATACATGTGGCGCATGTAATCGTGGATGGCCTGATTGAAAATGAAGCAACAAAAGCGTTTCTTCCCGATCTTTTCGCCAGCAAAGGTGAGAACGGTATTATCCAGCCGGATGACCTGGCTGAGGTTTATTGGCAGCTTCATAAGCAACCTAAAACGGCCTGGACCTTTGAACAGGATGTTCGTCCATGCGCAGAACAATGGTAATTAAACCGATTCTAATCTGACTGAGGTATCGTAAATGAGTAAAACAGTAGATTTCTATTATGACTATATCAGCCTGGCATCCTATTTTGGCTTTATGCGGCTGACAGAGCTTTGCCGAAAAACCGGAGCGACCATTAATTACAAACCTATGCTGTTGGGTGGCGTGTTTAAAGCTAACGGTAATACTTCACCACTCACGGTACCGGCGAAATGGGAGTGGATGAAAAAAGATTTTGCGCGTCATGCTGAGTACTACGGTATTCCTTATCAGCTCAATCCGCATTTTGTGTTCAGTACTGTCAGCGTGATGCGGGGGGCTTTCTGGGCGCTGTCTGAGGGGCGCATTGAAGATTACAACCGTGCCATGTTTACAGCGGCTTGGGCGGACGGTAAAGATCTTTCCTCTGCCGATGTGATATCAGAGGTACTGAGTGACGCCGGCTTTGATGCAACTGTAGTTATGGAAGCTATGACGCACCCTGAAAATAAACAAGCGCTGATTCAAGCCACTGAAGCGGCAGTAGAGCGGGGTGTTTTTGGTGCACCTACGCTATTTGTCGATGATGAGATTTACTTTGGTCAAGACCGCCTGGGCTGGGTTGAAAGGGCACTTCTCTGATTGAAAAAAAGGGCCTGCATAGTCAGTAGATGCAGGCCCTTCTTTTAGCTGTGTATGGGATATCAGGCGGTACTCATATGAAAGCGTCTACCCGGGAAAAGATACACTGCTTAACCACCAGTGAGAGCTTACCTATGGAGACATGCGCTCTTTGGCACGTTGTGACAGAGCCTTGTTTGAGGTTTTGTCGAGTATATCTAGTTCGTGGTGCATGGCCGTTTTTGCCAGCATATGAGCAGTGACAGGCGCAGTAATGAGCAAAAACAGTGTAATAAGCAGTTCATGTACGCTTAGATAGCCTTGCTGATAGGTGACAAATATCATCGATGCTATGAGCAGGCAGCCCATTCCCAATGTAGTCGCTTTGGTAGGGCCGTGAAGGCGGGTGTAAAAGTCGGGCAGCTTTGCAAGACCCAGGGAGCCAATGAACACAAAAAGGCCTCCCAGGATGAGCAATACTGATACCACTAATTCAATCCAAAATTCCATTATCTTGTCCTAACTAAACTTGTTGTCGTATTTTATGTGGCCGCTTACTCTATAAGGTCGCCACGTAAAATGTATTTACACATCGCTGCCGTACTAACAAACCCCAGCATGGCAATGAGCAAGGCGGCCTCAAAATATAGGGTTGTACTTGAAGCGATTCCAAACAATATGATCAGCGCAATGCTGTTAATGTACATGGTGTCCAGTGCAAGAATACGATCAGGCCTGCCCGGCCCTTTAAATAACCGCCATAAATTAAGAATCAACGATAAGCAAACCAGAATGGTGGCAATCACTATTGCGGTACTTAGCATTCGAAAATCTCCATAAGGGGGCGTTCATAACGGTGTTTGATTGAAGCGATTAGCTCATCTTCATCCGTCAGATTGAGCACATGTACATAGAGCCATTGCTTATCTTCGGAAACTTCCGCACTTACGGTACCGGGGGTTAAAGATACCGTACTGGCAAGAATGGTGATCGGAAGCTCATGTTCAATATTCAGAGGGACAGCAATAAATGCAGGGCTCAACTTTTTAGATGAGCGGACTACCAGTAATGCAACTTCAAAATTAGCTACGATAATGTCTCCGACTACCATTAATACATAGCGAAGGGTTGCTAGTGGTTTACGAAAGCCGGGTTGATCGTCCTGCATACCAGATGTGAGAAGAGGAATACCTATAGCTAAAAACGCACCTAATAATAAGTGTCCAGGCGCAACTGTATTGTTGAGTAACAGCCAGACGACAAATAGTATAAGCGAGTGCAGAGGCATCGGTAATAAACGAAAACGCGGTCTAGTTTTCATTATTTGTCCCCTTTTGGAAGTATGGTATAAGCTGACTGAGCCTTATTATCATGCAGTTGAGCTGCTGCAAGACTCGTATAAGTGGTGACGGGGCCGCCAAACATAACCAGAAGCGGTGATGCACTGAGCAACAGTGCAATAGCAGCAAGCTTGAGCCGGGAAATCGGTATATAGTTAGTACTTTCTCCCGCGGATCGCCAGAAAAGGGTGGTTCCCGCACGGGATATTGCTACCAGACATGCAAGCCCTGCCAATAAAATAACCGGCCATACCCAAACTATTTCAGCCATCCCCTGAGCTGCTTGCAGTATCAGTATCTTGCCCACGAAACCTGATAACGGTGGCATGCCCACTACCGTGAGTGCGGCTATGAAAAATGCTATACCAATGACTTTTCCCTGATTCATCTTACGTGCAGTAACATAGCGATCTTCTGCTTTACCCCGTTGTTTACTAATGAGGTCCGCGATCAGGAACAGGGCCCCTGTCGCCAGGGTGGAATGAATCATGTAGTAAAGTGCTGCTGAAGTAGCCGCTTCACGTTGCATTGCAATGGCCAGCATGAGTGTTCCTACCGAAACGATCACTAAATTGGCTGCAGTTAATCTTAAGCTCGGGCTGGCAAGAACACCGATCGCTCCCATCGTTAACGTTATGAGCGCTAATGGCCATAGCCAGGGTATGATAATACTTGCAAGGGCTCCGGCATCTTCGCCGAATATGGTCGTGTGTACCCGTAAAATACTATAAACGCCTACTTTGGTCATAATGGCGAATAACGCTGCAACCGGGGCACTGGCGGCGGCATAGGTTTTGGGTAGCCAAAAATGTAGTGGTAACAAAGCAGCTTTTAATCCAAAGACCACCAACAATAACAGGCCACCGGTTTTAGCCAATGCTTGTTCATGCTCTCCTAATAATCGTACTTTGTTTGCCATATCCTCCATATTCAGTGAGCCGATAGTGCCGTATAAAATACCTAGCGCAAACAGGAAAATACTCGAACCCACCAGGTTAAGAATGACATAGTGAACAGTGGCTTTAGTTTTCTGTTTACCGCCGCCATGTATTAATAGGGCATAAGAGGCTATTAGCAGAACTTCAAAGAATACGAACAGATTAAAAATATCCCCTGTCAAAAATGCACCATTAACCCCCATGACCAGAAACATAAATAACGGGTGAAAATACATACCGTCATGATCATCACCTGCGCAGGCATATAGCTGGGCACCCAATGCAAGTAGTGACGTTAGCAATACCATCATAGTTGATAATCTATCGGCGACTAAAGCTATTCCGAAAGGCGGCTGCCAGCCACCCAAAACGTACATTTGGGTTCCTTGCTGATGACTGGTGAGTAACAGGGTAGCGGAGACTATGACTAGAATAATCATGACCGAAACGGCAAAAAAACGGTGCCGGGTGATCGAGTTGCTTAATGGCGGAAGTAACATAAAGACTGCCGCCAGCATGGGTAATAAAATAGGAAGAATAGGCAGGTGTTGCATTAACTATGCCTCTTTTCTGAAATACGGGATTTTGTCGTCTTAACCGGGATGTGTCCATCGACATGGTCATTTCCCTGATCTGCTCGCGAACGCATGGCTAATATCACTACAAATGCTGTCATGGCAAAGCCTATTACGATAGCGGTTAGCACTAATGCCTGGGGCAATGGATCGCTGTATTCAGCTGACTGCCCGAGTACGGCAGCCCCATCGAGCTTGAGGCGACCACTGGCAAAAAGAAATAGATTTACGGCATAAGATAGGAGGGTTAGCCCTATCACAACGGTGAATGTCCGGCCTCTTAGAACGAGAAAAAATCCACAGGTGGTGAGTATGCCGACGCAGAACGCATAAATAGCTTCCATTAATCGTTCTCCTTAATATGTATGCGTTCGCTAGTGGTGAGCTTACCCAGATTGGCCAGTATGAGCATGACGGCACCTACTACGGTCAGGTATACGCCTAAATCAAATAGCATGGCACTGGCGAGTTCAAATTTACCAATCCAGGGCAGACTGAAATAGTCGAACCAGGTGCTCAAAAATGGTTTGTCAAAGAACCAGCTGCCTACACTGGTGGCGGTCGCAATTAATATGCCACCTGCAATGAGCCATTGATAATCGATACTGACTCGGGGCTTCATCCACAGAACACCATGTGCAATATATTGCTGAATAATCGCTATGGAGGTAATCAGGCCGGCAATAAAGCCACCCCCAGGTACATTATGCCCCCGTAAGAAAATATAAACGGATACTAATAGTGCGAGGGGAAGAAGGCTTTGTGACACCATTTCAAGCATCATAGGGTGAGGATCATTACTCCAGGCGCGGCCTTTATCATCACGAGTCGGCATATAGATTCGCATCTTAGCAATCAGTTTATAGACGCCTAAAGCGGCAATACCTAAGACAGTGATTTCTCCAAGTGTATCAAAGCCTCTGAAATCCACGAGAATGACGTTTACCACATTAGTTCCACCGCCACCGGTTTTACTATTCGCTATGAAGAAGTCTGAAATCGTACTTAAGGGGGTTGTGAGCATGGCGAAACAGATAGTACCTATGACGCAGCCTATCAATCCAGAAACTAATAAATCTCCGCTTAAACGTCTGTTACTCGACTCTTTATATGTATTTTGGGGCAAAAAGAATAGCGCCAGCAGTAACAATATAATGGTGGCTATCTCGACAGATAGCTGTGTTAGTGCTAAATCGGGCGCTGAAAACTGAGCAAATGCCAGTGATACGATTAACCCAACGACTGATAGAAATATGAGTGCAAGGAAACGCTTTCGATACCATATAACGGTCGCGATGGCACTCATGATCAGTAGTATAGCTCCTGTTATTGTTACACCATCAATTGGGATTTGAGGACGGGAACCTGTGTTTTGGGTCAGATCGAGCAGAGGTAGTGCCCCCATGGCCAATGTGAATAACAGCAGTAAGAAGATATACCGTTGCAGGGAGCCGTTTTCCAGAGTGGTTATAATCCGCTGAGAGGCTATGACTATCGATTGAATGATGCCTTCGAAGATATGCTTTGCATCGGTCTCATCGAAGTGCGATTGAAACTCAAACAGGTGGCGTCGATTATAGTAAATCGTTGCACCTCCAGCCATTGCTAGAAAACTCATGAACAACGGGATGTTAAATCCGTGCCATATAGCCAGACTGTGAATAGGGACTTCATGTGTGAGTACGGCAAAAGAGGCGACATTTAATAGGTCGCCAACAACATAAGCAGGGAATATTCCTACCACTAAACAAAGTGTAACGAGGATCTCTACCGGTACCTTCATATAACGCGGAGGTTCTTTCGGGGTTTTAGGAAGATCTATTGGTTCACCGTTAAAGAAAACGTCATGAATGAAGCGTAAAGAGTAGGCGACCGAGAACGCAGCACCGACAGTGGCTAAAAGTGGAATCATCCAGGATAAAGATCCCAGCGTGCTTTGGTTAAGGGTTTCGGAAAAAAACATCTCTTTCGAAAGAAAGCCGTTCAACAAGGGGACTCCTGCCATCGAAAGAGCCGCCACGATTGCCAGCGTAGCGGTATAAGGCATATATTTCCAAAGGCCATTAAGCTTACGCATATCCCGCGAGCCAGACTCATGATCAATAATTCCGGCAGCCATAAACAACGATGCTTTAAAGGTAGCGTGGTTGATAATATGGAATATGGCCGCCACAGCGGCAAGCTCTGAATTAAGGCCGAATAGAAGGGTTATGAGTCCTAGATGACTTATTGTTGAATAAGCGAGAAGACCTTTTAGATCATGTTTGAATAGGGCTATATAGGCGCCTAGCAGTAGGGTTGTCAAACCGGTCAGGCTGACAATCATAAACCATAGATCTGTACCAGCTAATACAGGGTAAAAGCGGGCCATGAGGAAAATGCCAGCCTTGACCATTGTCGCGGAATGTAGATAGGCACTTACAGGTGTAGGTGCTGACATCGCATGGGGTAACCAAAAATGAAATGGAAATTGCGCTGATTTTGTGAATGCACCTAAAAGCACCAGGGTTAATGCTATAGGGTAGGTTGCATGTGATCGAATCAGATCACCATTAGCTAAAACGGTGTCGAGGTCAAAGCTACCGACAATATTACCTATGAGTAATAATCCTGCGAGTAGAGCAAGCCCTCCTGCGCCGGTCACTGTCAGAGCCATTCTTGCACCTTTTCGGGCCTCTGATTTATGCGACCAGAAACTGATCAATAGAAATGAGCTAATACTGGTAAGTTCCCAGAATATCCATAACTGAATTAAGTTATTTGATGTGACGATGCCGACCATCGCGCTCATAAACAGGATCAGATAGGCATAGAACTGCCCCATAGAATCCTTTGCCGATAGATAGTAGCGGGCATACAAAATTACCAGCAGTCCAATGCCGAGAATCAAAAACAAAAATAGTAGTGAAAGCCCGTCGAGTCGAAATGAAAGATCCAATCCCATAGAAGGGATCCAGTCGATGGATTGCCGAATATCCTGACCATCAAATACGTCCCCAGCAAACATGAGCACAAGGATTAGTGACCAGGCGGGTAATATAGCAACGGAAAAAGTACAAATGTTGCGGCCAAAACGCTCTGTAAACAAAGGGACTAATGTGCCAATAAGCGGTAATAGAACGACCCATAGCAGGTTCATATGAGGGGATGACTCCATATTTAATGATGAGATCACAAACAATAAAAAGCTTATTAGCCCTACATTGGTGTTGCTTAATTATACGCATTGTACTGTTTTGGTAAAAAAACGAAAAACTTTAACTCTATAATATTTAATTGCTTTTTAGGTTGCTCTGATTCGCTATTGCTAATTGTGGATTTATCGATACATATAATAAAAAGGCTCGTTTTTAGTAAGGGAATAAAGGCTAAAGCTCTGCTTATATTCGAAGAGGCAAAGTTCGAGCTTTAGGATGAGTTTGTTTTGCAGAGCTTCTATGAGGAAATCTCAAAAATGAAGGCCTTCGCATAAAGAAAGCATATAAACAATCAACAAGGGTAGCGTGTTTGTATCGCTTTATAGATGACAAGAGCGATATCGGTTTTGTTCGTTTGTTTTTGCAGGCCTATCTGTTCCTGTATATGCGTAACAATACTCTCTGATGATTCATCCTCTGGGATGCAAAAACCAGCATAGTATGTTGCAGGCACCGAATCTGCAGATTTACCTACACGGGTTTTGAATGCCCGCTTAAAGAAATCGGATCGCGGCTCGATATTACTCTCTACTTGCATTCTGCGGATAATCTCGCTATCAGTCAGTTGTGCTCCAGCCAGAAAACCCAATATATATTGCTTGCTGTACACCTGGTTTTCATCAGCAGTATCTGCCATTGATACAGTAGTAAATATCAGACTAGCGATAACTAAAACCTGCTTGATTCCTTGCATATGAAACCTCGATAGTTGTTATTTTAGGGTAATTAGAGAATATATAATCCACTTAATATAGTTGATTTTCAATCTCTTTCATCTGTTGATGCAGTCCTTCGCGTTCAGAGTTATGCAAATTAAGGTGCCCGACTTTTCAGAAGGCCGAAGTGATTTCTGATAGCAATTAAACAGAATGTTATCCTGATCGATAATCTCCTGACTGGCCCATTGGTGGAGAAGGTTCTGCATGCCCGTGTAACCTGTGTCTTATGCATTCCCATGCCCAGGGTTTGTTGTCGCCTGTAGGTAGTTTTCCAACGGAGAGCTGGAATCAGAAGTCAGTATCCAATGGCCGCAGTTGTGAGCTCTGGGAGCGATCTCTTTAACCAAACTTTAGATTTCAACGGTCTTGTAAGAATAAACAATGAAAGAATACTGCGCTCTCTCTGCAATTTTGTCATATTCACGTATAGTCATACTTATAACTGGCGGAAGAAGTAAACTCGCATGGTGAAAAACAAGCCTAATCCATACTTTGATGATAGTTATGATAAAGCTGCTGCAAACCTGAGACTGGCGCTTTCTGTCTTAGCTGAACATCGGCTACCTAGCTCTCCCGTCAACTTTCGCCTTGCTTATGATTTGATTGATGGAAGAAGCCGGTCTTTAAATGATGAGTTTAAAGAGGTTGTTTCTGCGCCAAATACTGACCTGAATGATGGCTTGTGGGCTTTATATCGAAAATTCTATATTCAGGATGAAGAGGCGCTTGAACTTATCCGTTCAGAGCTTGAAGGAATTGTTTCTGGTGTCGTTAATGAGTGCGGTACTGCGAATGGAGATCTTCAGGGATATTCAGAAAGATTAAGCTCTTTGGCAGATCTAATGAGTTCAGATGCAAAGTCAGAGCTGACTTTGGCTACTGTAAGAAAAACCATTGAAGACACCCGTGAGGTTGCTGAGTCTCAGCAACAACTGGGTACCCAGTTGACCGATGTACTTAAAGAAGTTCGTGAGATTCGCAAAGTCATAAATCAGGTTAGGGATGAATCTCATATAGACTCGTTAACCGGAGTCTCCAATCGCCGTGCTTTTGATCTTGCTTTGGATAGCTCTATAGATAAGTCATTAGAACGTAAAGAACCACTCTGTTTACTACTCTGTGATATCGATTCTTTTAAACAGTTTAATGATACCTATGGCCACCTTATTGGCGATAAAGTGTTGCAATATGTTGCGAAGCAATTAAAAAAATCGATTAAAGGCAGAGACTTTGTGAGCCGTTTTGGAGGCGAAGAGTTTGCTATCATCTTACCGCAAACGCCTTTACAAAATGCTGAAATTGTTGCTGAACAGCTTCGGGTTATCGTTTCGAAAAGCAAGCTGCGTAAAGCTAAATCCGGTGACGTATATGGACATGTAACACTTTCTTTTGGTGTGGCAGAGCTGGACCCTGATGAAACCAGAAATGATTTAATTGAACGTGCTGACAGGGCCTTATATCGGGCTAAGAAGAATGGGCGAAACAGGGTGGAAGTAAGCTCTATTGGCGATAATGATCAGCGTGAGTGAGCGACGATATTATAAGTGAAGAGATGCAACAACTGAGTGACTGGCTGAATACTGTTTGTCGGATGCTATCGGGCGTGGATAGTGCGGCTTTGTTCAAAGCAGAGGGTTCAACCGGTGTTATTCAGTGTGAATGGCCTGAAACGGGCGCCTTGGATGATCCAGCGCGGATAAATGCTGAAGAGCAGGTTGATTTAGCCTTGGCAGGTAACAAAACCGTCGTCAGTTACACTGGGCCTGATAGTCAGTGCATTATTGCGCACCCCTTTGTTTTATCTGGCGGGCAACAGTTTGTTGTTGTGGCTATATTTGCGGATTCAAATATTAACCCACGAAACCAGATCTCTCTTTTGGAATGGGGTGTGGCTTGGTTAAGGTTACTTGATCGACAGCATAATCAGCCACAGCCACAGCTGAATGCTTCCGCTTCTGGTTTATCTTCATCTCCTCAATTTATATCTAAAGCAGCTGATATTTCTGTTATCGGGTTAGTGAAGTCGTATCGACTTTCTGTCTTGACGGTTCTGATATTACTTGCCTTGTTGTTTACGCTACCCGTGGATAAAACGGTCACTGCTCCCGTCGTCATGGAGGGGAAGGTTCAACGCTCTCTGACGGTTCCGGTGGATAGCTTTATAAAAAGGGTGGCGGTTAAAGCAGGAGACCGCGTAAAGAAAGGTCAGTTACTGGTTTCCCTGGATGATACAGAGCTACGCTTAACGCTGGATCAGGCTGTCAGCGACCGAGCTGTGGCAGATAAAAAGCACCGCCAGGCACTGGCGAAACTCGATTTTTCCGAGGCTTCGCAATATGCACTGGACCGGGATATAGCGACTATTGATATACGTTTGATAGAGCAGCAGCTCAGTCGATTAGAGTTGAAAGCGCCTATCTCAGGCCAGGTGATCTCAGGTGATATTAACCGGGCTGTCGGTTCGGCCGTTGAGCGGGGACAAACGTTGTTTGAGCTTGCGCCAGTCGGGGATTATCGGATTATTCTGAATGTTGATGAAACCGATATTCGTTATGTCCAAACAGGCCAGCAGGGTGAAATTTTACTCCGGGGGCTGGGGAGTCAGACACACCCCATCCAGATAGATATTGTTTCTTCAATTTTTTCATCTGAGCCCGGCCAGCGTTACTATCATGCTGAAGCGCATCTGCTTTCAGAGCCTGAAAGTAGAGTTCGGCCTGGAATGGAAGGCTCTGCACATATTGTGACGGGTAAGCAGTTGTTGGGTGCGGCCCTGTTCGGCCCCTTTTATCAGTGGGGTAGGGAGCAGCTGTGGAAATGGTGGCCATGAAACAGGCGGAAATCGAAGCCGGATCAGATGTGTGGAACCATCTGAAAGATGCTCGATTGGCCTGTGCTGCTGGGATTCGTTTTTCCGAGCGAAAAGATAAAAGCGGCAGCTGGTGGTTAATTCAGCAATTACAGACTGAGCAACAATATCGTATTGACCCTTTTACATATGCTGTTCTTCAACGCCTGGATGGTGACCTTGCTCTGGTGGAAATCTGGCGAATACTCGGTGGCAATATTCCGTGTGAAGACCTGGCTAAGCAAATAGCCCGTCTGATGGAGCTAGGGTTTGTCGTTACAGGTGCCCGTTTTCAGCACCGACAGGGGGGTGATGGTGGTCCCCCCGGAATTCTGAGCCGGTTTGTAAATCCAGTAAGTTTTGTTTTGGTATCGTTTAATCCGGCACAATTTTTAACGTTAATATCCCCTTTAGGCCCATTTTTATTTAACAAAGTATTTGCTGTTATATGGCTTTTGGTAATTGGTCTTGCCGGTCTGCTTTGCTATCAACATAGTACAGAGCTAACCGGTTACTTTAATGCCAGGGCGGCAGACCCCGTCTATTTAATGGGTGTTTGGTTTGTTTATCCCGTTTTGAAACTGGTGCATGAACTGGCCCATGGTCTGGCAGTTCTTGTATTAGGAGGGAGGGTTCGTAAAGCCGGTATTTTAATGCTGATTTTTATGCCAGTACCTTTTGTCGATGCCTCTGATAGTTCTCATTTCTCTAATAGATATCAGCGCATGCTTGTTTCTGCTGCGGGGGTTATGGCTGAGTTATTTCTGGCTGCTCTGGGATTGTTTTTATGGCTATATTCTGAGCATGCGTGGTTGCAGGATATGGGCTTTGTTATTGCCCTGACAGGCTCTGTTTCTACTCTGGTATTTAATGCCAATCCGCTACTTCGATTTGATGGTTATTACTTTTTATCAGACTGGTTGGATATACCGAATTTGGCGCTGCGCTCGCAGCGTCATGTTCAATCTTTTCTTCTGCATAGATTGTTTGGTTTACCTGTCGGAGATGCTGGCCAGATGATACAGCCGGAGGAACGTAAGTGGTTATTGCTCTATGGCCCAGCTTCTCTTTGTTACCGGTTGTTTATCATTGCCTTCATTGTTGATCTGGTGAGTGGATATTTTTTCTGGCTGGGTTTAGTGATCGCTGTCTGGGCTTTGTGGCTTCAGTTAGTGAAGCCTCTGATTACTTTTTTTACTTACGGGAGTAAACAAGCGTCTGTATTGCAGCGAAAAAAGGGGTATTACGGCCGAATATCTATGCTATTGCTGATAGGCGCAACAGTAATCTTTATGCCCTGGCGGACTTCGGTCATTGCTGAAGCAGTGTTGATCCTGCCAGAGGAGGCAAACGTTCGTGCCACAACTGATGGCTTTGTCAGGCAGGTACTGTTTACGCCAGGAAAGCAGGTGCAAGCAGGCGAGACGCTGATTGTGTTAGAAAACCTTTCTCTGAAAGCTGACTACAGCAAACTTAGCGTTGAAATAGAGAAAGCCCGTGCAATGCATAGTACGCATTTTGCTGAAGGCTCTAATCAGGGAGCCGCTTTACTGGATAAAATAATAGCTCAGGAACAGACTTTAGATCAGCTGGCTTTGCAAATTGATGGCCTAAAAATAATGGCTAATCAAAGCGGCACGGTTGCGATAGAGAACGGGCAGGATTTAGCAGGCCAGTATCTGCATAAAGGTCAGCTGCTGGGATACACCTACCAGTCAGGTGAATATAGTATTCAAGCCGTGTTAGATATCGCTCGGGCCGAAGCGGTAAGATCAGGTATAACCGAAGTTCAAGTTAGATTCGCCGATGGGGAGGTGGTCCGGCTAAGTCCGGAAAGAGTCCGGATTGTACCCCAGGCAGTCTACCGGTTACCTGACGCTGCATTAGGTAGCGCTCATGGGGGTAGTACTTTAGTTGATATACAGGATCAATCGGGTTTAAAAACAATGTATCCTGTTATTCAGTTTAATATGGAAATGCCGATAATAGTTGAAGAAGGGATGACTACCAGCCTTATTCCTTCTAAGTCAGGTTTAGTCAGGTTTAGTCATCTACCCCGCAGTATTGGAGATGATTTGATTGCTAACACTCGCGAGTATTGGTTTCGTAAAGTGTCAGGGTTGTGAATTAACATAAAAGACAAAAAAGGATTGAAGTTGAGTCTACCTAAAATGTCAGTGTTACCGTTGCTTTGTATTGCGTTTACTGCAGTCGCTTCAGAGCCCGGTCCGAATGAATCCTTGCCAGCCCTGGATTGCATAATAAACCCTTCAGAAAAAATTGATCTGGGCAGTTATTCCCCCGGTATCATTGCTGAAGTGCTGGTGAAACGCGGTGACAGGGTCGTAAAAGAACAGGTGTTAGCGCGTCTGGATGATCGTGTTGAACAGGCATCTGTTGCGCTAGCCAAGGCGCGGGCGGGAATTAAGTCGGAGTTGGAAGGCGGAAACGTTAATCTGACTTTTGATCGGTATGCGTATCAGCGCATAACCGATTTGTATCGCACAAATGCGGTATCTCAACAGGATAAAGAGCAGGCGGAGAGATCCGTAAAACTCTCATCAACATCAGTTAAGCAGGCCAAAGAGCAGTCTCGTATACGTGAGTTGGAGTTATCCAGAGCCGAGGCGCTATTAGATCAACGGGTAATTCGGAGCCCGTTCGATGGTGTCGTGCAGCGAAATCTTAAATTTCGTGGTGAGTATGTAGACGAGCAACCGGTTGTGCAGTTGGTGTCTCTGAACCCTCTGTATGTTGAAACGATGGTGCCTATTCAGTTTTTTGGTCAACTACAGGTGAATAGCCTGGCTGAAATCTATCCGGAAGTGAACTCTGGGGAATCAATAGAAGCCCGGGTTATTGCGATTGATCCTGTGGGCGATGTTGGCAGCAGCGCGTTTGGTGTTCAACTGGAGATGGCGAATACGGACTATGCTATTCCTGCTGGTATTAAGTGCGATCTTAAGTTTACAGATCAAGTTGCAGAAACTGTGTCAGAAGAAAGTACCGTTGATGCTTCTGAAGCAGGCCAGGCGGAAGCGGTTGAAGTTCAGGCTAAGCCATCTGATGAGCGTGTCGCGGAACCTGTTACGACTATTCTTAATGGCCCTGACGTATCCAGGATGGATACCGCTAAGTCTGAAACAACAGATCTGCAGAGTGAAGTTGTAACCCCTCAGCTTGTTAAGCTTGGTCCTTATGCGGAAGAGGAGTTTAAGCAAGCAGCGGCACTGTTAGAGAATGAAGGTATTTCTTTTACCTCTGAGACAGAAGTAACGAAAGTTAAGATTGGTTATATTCTTTTGCTTAAAGGTCAAAAGGACGCGCTACATAACGCTGTCACCGATTTGAGACATCATGGCTTGAAAGATATCGAGTATCTTAGCTATGGTGCTTATAAAGGCTCGGTTTCTCTGGGAGTGTTCTACGATGAATCCTCAGTTAATAGTAGAGAAACGTTTGTTTCAGGCTTTGGCTATGTGCCAGAAAGGGTAACTCGCTACCGTAAACGCAGTCTGGTAACAGTTATCGCTGATGTCCGAGAGGAGGGGCGTCTTGCTTCTATAGGACTATAACTGCCTGTCAATCTAAGCGTTTGTATCGAATACTCAATTGCCCGGGAAGGGCGTGAGCATCATAAGGAGATGTAAGTGTCTCAAAAAATGCTAGTAGACAATTCACTCTCCAGCTTACTCCTTGAAAAGGCTGAGCCTCGTATATTGCTTTCTGCAGATCCGGTATCCGCCGCTTTGGCTATTGCTACCGACCTCTCTGATGAATCAAGCACAGACACTCAGTATCACTTTGATGAGCTTTTACCCTATCTGTCTTCGACTGTTGATCCTCAGCTTCCATCATCGCCATCTTTCGACAACATGATGACAGAGCCCTCTGATTCGGGGCTGAATTCAGTGTCTGTCGTTCGTGAAGTTATCTTTGTTGATACTCAGGTGCCTGATTACCTGAAGCTTATTAACCAGTTAGAGATCAAAGATGGTTCTAGCATCATTGTTTCTCTTAACTCTTCAGAGAATGGGCTCGATAATATCGGCCGTGTGCTTCAAAGCTATCAGAATATCGATGCTATTCATTTGATTAGCCATGGATCTGATGGAACTCTTCAGCTCGGTGATACAACTCTAAACAATGAAAGCCTGGATACATATTCTGAAAAGTTACTGAGTTGGCGAGACTTTCTTAATGAAGACGCGGATATTCTCATCTACGGCTGTAATCTTGCCGCCTCAGAAAACGGTGTTAGTTTTGTTAATCAACTGGCCAGTCTGACCGGGGCTGATATCGCTGCAAGTGACGATCTGACCGGAAGCAATCGTCTTGGCGGTGATTGGGAACTTGAATATAAAAGTGGGCAAGTTGAGGCTGCTCTGGTGATCTCTGAGTCGACTCAAAAGAGCTGGGAAAGTGTGTTAAATCTGATGCTGTCTACGGATGGAAACCCTAATTCCGGAGCCGCAGGGCTGGCGTCCTGGAATGCTGCTGCCGTTCTTGATTTTACGCCTACCCCCTCGGGATACGGTTCAGATACTAATGGTAGTTTGAGCTTCCTCTTTGGTTTTACAGGGGGAGTGAATATTGATGCGCTGCATTATGTTACTGCGGATATAAGCGTGGGTACAGGGACACCGATTGATCTCTTAGCAGGAGACCTGTTGATGTCTTTGGATTCTGATGAAACCCTAAGTCTCAACAATACTCTAGACGTAAAGGCTGAAGATATATTTATTTTTCGGCCTGATACTCCAGGTGACTACTCGGCAGGTACTTTTAGTTTACTGTTTACTAATCCTACAGCTAAAGACATTACAGGCTTTACCTTAGTAGAGGACGCAACAGTGGTTGGTGATACCACTCTGCAAAAAGGTACATTCCTTTTTTCTGTTACAGGTGCCGGCGCCGATGATTTTGGGATTAACAGCTTTCAACCCGACGACCTTTCGCTATCACCATCGAATGGGATTTCCGCTCAACTTATTGATGGCAGGGAAGAAATTGTTGCTGGAAAAGATCTCTTTCAAAATAAAATAATTGGTATTGAACTGGTAGAGAATGATTACTCTACCGGAGGAGAAACTCTGTCAGCGGGTACCATTTTATTGACGTTTGACGGAGATAAAGGTGTTTATGCTGATAACACTCTGATTGCTGAACGTCAGGATATTTACGCCCTGAATGTGTCTGAAACCACGCTGGTAAATGGTGCTACTGCAGCGACGGTTACTATGTTTTTTGATGGGGAAGATATTCTACTTGATGAAAACAAAGAGAGTCTCAATGCTATTACGTTGACTGATCCGCAGAGCGCTGCAAACTCCCTTCCAACAGGGGGAGTAAGCATTGATGGTGTAGCTACAGAAGATAACCTTCTGGCCGTCAATCTCTCAACTTTAGCGGATGCTGATGGGTTGGGAGCCTATAGCTATCAATGGCAACGAGATGGGCTAACCATCACAGGGGCTACTACAGGAAATTATACCCTGGGGGATGCTGATGTAGGTGCTCTGATTAGTTTAGTGGTCAGTTATACCGATGGAGCAGGTAACCTCGAGGTTGTTAACAGTGGAAGTGTTGGTCCCGTAGCAAATATTAATGATGATCCGACCGTCGATAATGCCATCGCAGATCAAACAGCGACAGAAAATAGCTTATTTATTTTTACCTTTGCGGCTGACGCCTTTGGCGACGTCGATGCCGGAGACACGCTGAGTTACACTGCGCAGCTTGTCGGTGGTGGGGCTCTACCTAGTTGGCTCGTTTTTGTCCCAAGTGCGCGTACCTTTGGTGGCTTTCCGTTAAATGGGGATGTAGGTACGCTTAGCATCGAGGTCATCGCTGATGATGGTAATGGCGGCACACCCGCGGTGGACAGCTTTGACTTGGTGGTCGGTAATATCAATAACGACCCCACCGTTGACAATGCCATTACTAATCAAAGTGCAACAGAAGACAGTCTGTTCAGCTTTACCTTTGCGGCCAATACCTTCGGTGATGTCGATGTTGGCGATACCCTGACTTATAGGGCGCAGCTGGCAGGCGGTGGCACTTTACCGACCTGGCTCAGTTTTAACCCGTTGACCCGCACCTTTGAAGGCACGCCACTTAATGGGGATGTCGGCACGCTGAGTATCGAACTGATCGCCGATGACGGTAATGGCGGCACAGCTGCGATAGAAAGCTTCGATATTGTGGTGGCGAATACCAATGATGACCCTACCGTCGATAATGCCATTACTAATCAAAGTGCAACAGAAGACAGTCTGTTCAGCTTTACCTTTGCGGCCAATACCTTCGGTGATGTCGATGTTGGCGATACCCTGAGCTACAGCGCACAACTGGCCGGTGGGGGAGCATTACCCAGCTGGCTGAGCTTTAACCCGGTGACCCGCACCTTTGAGGGCATACCCTTAAATGCCGATGTCGGCACCCTAAGCATCGAACTGATCGCGGATGACAGCAATGGTGGAACAGCTGCGATAGAAAGCTTCGATATTGTGGTGACGAATACCAATGATGATCCTACCGTCGATAATGCCATTACTAATCAGAGTGCAACGGAAGACAGTCTGTTCAGCTTTACCTTTGCGGCCAATACCTTCGGTGATGTCGATGTTGGCGATACCCTGAGCTACAGCGCACAACTGGCCGGTGGGGGAGCATTACCCACCTGGCTGAGTTTTAACCCGGTGACCCGCACCTTTGAGGGCACGCCCCTCAATGGGGATGTCGGCACGCTGAGTATTGAACTGATCGCCGATGACGGTAATGGCGGCACAGCTGCGATAGAAAGCTTCGATATTGTGGTGGCGAATACCAATGATGATCCTACTGTCGATAATGCCATTAATAATCAGAGTGCAACGGAAGACAGTTTGTTCAGCTTTACCTTTGCGGCCAACACGTTCGGTGATGTCGATGTTGGCGATACCCTGAGCTACAGCGCACAACTGGCCGGTGGGGGAGCATTACCGACCTGGCTGAGCTTTAATCCGGTTATTCGCACCTTTGAGGGCACGCCCTTGAATGCCGATGTAGGTACCCTAAGCATCGAACTGATCGCGGATGACAGTAATGGTGGAACAGCTGCGATAGAAAACTTTGATATTGTGGTGACGAATACCAATGATGACCCTACCGTCGATAATGTCATTACTGACCAGAGTGCAACGGAAGACAGTTTGTTCAGCTTTACCTTTGCGGCCAATACCTTCGGTGATGTCGATGTTGGCGATACCCTGAGCTACAGCGCACAACTGGCCGGTGGGGGAGTATTACCGACCTGGCTGAGCTTTAATCCGGTGACCCGCACCTTTGAGGGCACGCCCTTGAATGCCGATGTAGGTACCCTAAGCATTGAATTGATCGCGGATGACAGTAATGGTGGAACAGCTGCGATAGAAAGCTTCGATATTGTGGTGGCGAATACCAATGATGATCCCACCGTCGATAATGCCATTACTGATCAGAGTGCAACGGAAGACAGTTTGTTTAGCTATACCTTTGCGGCCAATTCCTTCGGTGATGTCGATGTTGGCGACACCCTGAGCTACAGCGCACAACTGGCCGGTGGGGGAGTATTACCGACCTGGCTGAGCTTTAATCCGGTGACCCGCACCTTTGAGGGCATACCCTTAAATGCCGATGTCGGCACCCTAAGCATCGAACTGATCGCGGATGACAGCAATGGTGGAACAGCTGCGATAGAAAGCTTCGATATTGTGGTGGCGAATACCAATGATGATCCTACCGTCGATAATGCCATTACTGATCAGAGTGCAACGGAAGACAGTTTGTTCAGCTTTACCTTTGCGGCCAATACCTTCGGTGATGTCGATGTTGGCGATACCCTGAGCTACAGCGCACAACTGGCCGGTGGGGGAGTATTACCGACCTGGCTGAGCTTTAATCCGGTGACCCGCACCTTTGAGGGCATACCCTTAAATGCCGATGTCGGCACCCTAAGCATCGAACTGATCGCGGATGACAGCAATGGTGGAACAGCTGCGATAGAAAGCTTCGATATTGTGGTGGCGAATACCAATGATGATCCTACCGTCGATAATGCCATTACTGATCAGAGTGCAACGGAAGACAGTCTGTTCAGCTTTACCTTTGCGGCCAATACCTTCGGTGATGTCGATGTTGGCGATACCCTGAGCTACAGCGCACAACTGGCCGGTGGGGGAGCATTACCCAGCTGGCTGAGCTTTAACCCGGTGACCCGCACCTTTGAGGGCATACCCTTAAATGCTGATGTCGGCACCCTAAGCATCGAACTGATCGCGGATGACAGCAATGGCGGCACGCCTGCGGTAGAAAGCTTTAATCTTGAGGTTGTGCCAAATGAAGCGCCCGTTGGGGATGTCTCAATAACTGGTTCTCCAGTTATAGGTCAGGTATTGACGCTGGATAATACGATTACTGACGCGGATGGTCTGGGGCCTTTTAGTTATCAATGGTACAGAGATGGTTTGCCAATTCCGGGTGCTACAGCAGCAGAATATACCTCCACTGCTTTGGATAGTGGTGCAGATATTAATGTTATTGTCAGCTATACAGACGCATTAGGTAATGATGAACAAGTCGTTAGTGCTTTAGTTAGTATAGCGGTACCCGTGGAAGATATTATTTTAGTAGAGCCTGTCGAAAATGAGCCAGACGACCCTGATGATGAAGAGAGTTCTGTTTTAGCAGTTTCTGCTGATGCTGACGAACCCGCGATAGCGTCTGAAGTGGTTTCTGTAACACCGGAGGCCGTCACCGTTCAATTTCATTCGCCTAAGCTAATTTCAAGTCTTGTCGATCAAGCTTATGAACTACCTTCAACATTGAATGAAGCAATTAAGCACCAGGTCTCTGTGTCACAACTTCAACCTATATTAAGTCTGCTTGCCGAGCCGATACAGTTACAAAGCTTAGGGGGCTTTATAGATGGGTTGGAAAATTTAGAAAAAGGAGCTGATGAGCAAGTAGCTCTTGAAACAGCCCTGATAGGGGGATCAATTGCGATCTCTTCAGGGTTGTCTGTGGGCTATGTTATCTGGCTTGCCCGGAGTGGCGTTTTGTTGAGCTCTGTTTTAACCGCATTGCCAGCCTGGCGCTTCATTGATCCTTTGCCGATATTGGCAACACTCTCGTCTGATGATGATTCGAAGAAAAAGGATATGGCGGATAACGAATCTCTGGATGACATTGTGGACCATGAAAAAGAACCAGCTGAGTCAGATGACGAAGATGATTTAGACGATTCGGATAACACAGGAAAAGATAAAACATGAGCTGGTTAAAACGCTTATTCTCAGTTCGTAGTACGACCAGCAGGATCGCTTTTGGTCAGGTTAGTATGCTGATTAGCGTGACTTTAGTTGCCATTATACTGGGAATACTGCCTGACTTTTTAGGTACTCGCTTAAAAGACCGGGTATCGCTGGCAGAAGCGATTGCTGCGAATAGCTCTGTTTTAATTACACAAACGGATCTGATTCGACTGGAAAGTGTTTTGAATCTGGTTGTCGAGCGAAATGACGAGTTGTTATCTGCGGGAGTTCGTCGGGCTGATAATCGTCTGGTGGTGAATATCTCTAATCATCAAACAGATTGGAACAAAGGTCTCAATGAAGAGGCTATTGATCAACAGATGATTGTTCCAATTATTGCAGGCCGCCAACAGTGGGGAGCCTTAGAACTCAAGTTTAAACCGCTTTACGGTGAAGGAATTCTGGGCTTTTATCATCGTCCTACTGTTCAATTTATTCTTTTCTGTGGTGTGATCCTTTATCTGCTTTATTTTTTATACCTAACCAAAATGTTAAAACAACTCGATCCATCTCAGGCAGTACCTGATCGTGTACGTGCCGCATTGGACACGATGGCGGAAGGCTTGATTGTACTGGATCGTAAAGCCCAGATAGTACTGGCGAATCAGGCTTTTTCGGATCTATTGAGCAGATCATCATCTTCTCTAATGGGATTTGAAGTTGATAAATTGCCCTGGCAACTCAAAGAAGACGCTTCAACCGATGATTTTCCATGGTTAGCTGCGATGAATACCGGTAAGGCTGAAATGAATCAGACGGTTCGATTGGAACTTGAGGACGGGGTGCGAACTTTCATGGTGAATTGCTCCCCTGTCCTGGCTGATGAAGGTAAAGCGGGCGGTGTGTTGGTTAGCTTTGATGATATTACACAACTGGAAGAGCAGGAAGTGGAGCTGCGCCGTTCTAAAGCTGAAGCTGAACAAGCAAACCGGGCTAAGAGTGATTTCCTCGCGAATATGAGCCATGAAATTCGTACGCCTATGAATGCGATTCTTGGTTTTACGGAGGCACTTAAGCGAGGTTACGGTAAGAATGAACAGAATAATGAGCACTATCTGAGTACTATTTTGGTTAACGGTGAACACCTTCTTAATCTTATTAACGATATTCTCGATCTGTCTAAAGTTGAGGCGGGTCATCTCGATGTAGAATCGGTTGCCCTCAAACCCTATCAGATTATCAGCGAAGTGATTCAGGTTATGAGTGTTAAAGCTCAGGAGAAGGGAATCGCGCTTGCTTATCGTCCGGAAGGGAGTATCCCGGAAACGCTGATGTCAGATCCAGCCCGTTTCAGGCAGATAATCACTAATCTGGTAGGTAATGCGATTAAGTTTACAGAGGCAGGGGGAGTGACTGTTGTAACCCGCATGGATACACAACAGAATAAATTGATAACTGAAGTCAGGGATACTGGCATTGGAATGACCGCAGAGCAGGCAATTTCTGTATTTGACCCTTTTGTTCAGGCGGATAGCTCAATTACTCGCCGTTTTGGCGGGACGGGTCTGGGCCTGGCTATTAGTAAAAAGTTTGCTGAGGCCATGGAGGGAGAGATTTACGCCAGAAGTGAGCCTGAAAAAGGTAGTCAGTTTTATTTAGAGCTTAATGTTAAGACAGATGGTCCCGTTGCGCTAATTAGTGCAGAAGAGATTAGTGAATTAAAGCAAAGCGAAGCAACACTGAATGTTGCGCGTTGGAAATTTCCTGATGCCAGTGTACTAGTGGTTGATGACGGAATAGAAAATCGAGAGTTAATAAGCCTGGTTTTGTCAGAACAGGGTATTAAAACAGACGGGGCCGCTGACGGTGTTGAGGCATTAGAAAAGCTGGCGGTTAACCAATATGATCTGGTTCTGATGGATGTACAGATGCCGAGAATGGATGGCTATACTGCTGCTCGAGAAATCCGTAAGAAAGAGATGACTCTTCCGGTGATTGCACTAACTGCTCACGCAATGAAAGGGATAGAACAAAAATGTCTTGATTCAGGATACTCAGGCTATATGAGTAAGCCAATTAATATCGATAAACTGATTCAGTTACTAGTTCATGAGTTAGATGCTGAGCCGCTGAGCGAAGCCTGTAATGATGATCGGGCATTAGATAATGGAACAGTGGGAGTCTCTTATCATTCGTCTTCGCCCAATCAATCAATATCAGCGTTGACATTAGACGATAGCTCTCAACTTTCCCCTCTTTATTCTGAGCTGGGGGCCTCAAATCCTAAATTTGAAAAAATTGTCGCACGCTTTATTGTGCGGGTAAACGATGTTTATAAGCAGATACAGAGTTGTTCTACGCAACAGGATTTTACTGTTCTCAGGGCGCATGCGCACTGGTTGAAAGGCTCGGCAGGGTCCGTTGGATTTCCTGGGCTGACTGATTTAGCAGTAAAACTGGAGCAGACAGCCATAAAACAGGAGGTTGCTGGAACTGAGATGTTGGTCGCTGCTATCGGTGTAATGATAAAGCGCATCAATCTGGCGAAAGATAATCCAAATGGCATTAATAGTCTTTCGACGCAGACAGACAACCAATGGGTTATACCTGAAACAGTCACCTCTGAGTTAGCAAGTCAGGGGGAGAAATTCAGGTTAATAGCAGTCAAGTTTGTAGCTAAACTTGAACATCAAATAACTCAGATGAAACAGGAATTAGACGGTAATGATTTTAGCGCGTTAGCTGATCTTGCGCATTGGCTGAAAGGCGCAGGAGGCTCTGTTGGTTTTCCGGTGTTCACAGAGATAGCAAAAGCGCTTGAAAAAGCGGCACAAGCAGAAAACGGACCGGAATGTGAGACATTGATAGCCACTGTTGATGAAATACATAAAAGGATCAATCTATGATCATGCTATCTGATTTGGAAAGCACGTTATGAATGAATCAAATAAACTAATAGCTAATCCAAACGCACGAAGCGAGTTTCAAAATGCGCTAATTATGATGGTAGATGATGAACCTATCATGATGGAAATCGTACAGGCCCATCTTGAAGATGCCGGCTATAGTGAGTTTATCAGTGTAGAAGATTCCCGGGAGGCGTTCGATGTACTGACGCATCGAAGACCGGATATTCTGTTTCTGGATCTTGTGATGCCTGAAGTGAGTGGTTTTGATGTACTGCGCCGTATTCGTGACTACGATGAATTTGCTTATCTACCGGTAATTGTCCTGACTTCATCAACGGACTCCGCCTCTAAACTTAAAGCGCTTGAATTGGGTGCTACGGATTTTCTATCTAAACCGGTAGATGCCAGTGAGTTGAAGCTTCGATTACGCAATACTCTGACGGTGAAAGCCTATGTTGACCAGTTAGCGTCGTCAGACGCATTAACCGGCCTGCCAAACCGAAAGTCAATACATGAGAAAATTATCTGGTCACTAAAATATGATCAGATGCATAGTTATAAAACGGCGTTATTGAATATTGGTCTCGATCGCTTTGGGGAAATTAACGAATCTTTAGGGGTCCATAATGGAGACCTGCTTTTAAAGCAGGTTGCACAACGAATCAGATCAGTCATCGATCAACGAAATAAGTTACTGGCGACAAATCACCGAGAAACGGAATTGACCATAGCGCGTTTATCAGGAGATGAATTTGGTGTACTTGTTCCTTCATTTTATCAGGATGAGCATGCGGCTTCGTTAGCGACACAGCTGAGAAGTGAATTAGGGAAAGTTTACCGAATAGATAATCATGACCTGTATGTATCAGCTTCAATCGGCATTGCAGTAGCGCCTGAAGATGGATTATTAAGTGATGACCTTATAAAAGCCGCAGGTACGGCAATGCGTCAGGCCAAGCAAGGAGGGGCAACCAACGGCTTCTGTTTTTACTCAGGCACTTCAAGTTCAGACTTGCAGGAGAAACTTGAACTAGAAACTGACCTGCATACCGCTTTGGAAAATGATGAGTTAATGCTGTTTTATCAACCTAAAGTCGATTTGATAACAAAGCAGGTTACCGCTGCTGAAGCATTAGTTCGATGGAATCACCCGACGAAAGGATTTATCTCCCCTGTACAGTTTATTCCGCTGGCTGAAGAGAACGGCTTGATTTTATCGATCGGTGACTGGGTATTGAATGAAGCATGTAAACAGGCGGAAATCTGGCGGCGCGCTTCAATGCCCGATATCAAAGTATCGGTAAATGTATCTGGCCAACAGTTTAAAGAGGCTACCTATCAGGCCAGGGTTCAAGAAGCGTTGAAGAACTCAGAATTACCGCCATCATTACTGATGCTGGAAATGACAGAGAGTCTGGCAATGAGTGATGTTGAGTCAAGCATTGAGCTTTTTGAAGGATTGAAAACGTTAGGGGTTGGTTTATCTATTGATGATTTCGGTACCGGTTATTCTTCTTTGAGTTATCTGAAAAAATTTCCGTTGGATGAGCTAAAAGTGGATCGGTCTTTTATTACAGGGATTCCGGAAAATAAAGATGAGATTCAGTTAGTACAAGCGATTATCGCGATGGCTAAAGCGTTAAGGTTATCTGTCGTTATTGAGGGGGTAGAAACTGCTGCTCAGCTTAACCTGTTACAAGCGACTCAAAGTGACTTGATTCAGGGGTTCCTTTTCAGTAAACCTCTGCCTGCAGATGAGTTTTCTGAGTATGTGATGAGTAATGTTTCACAGGCTTCGTTCTAAGTTTTCTCTATCTAAAGAGGGTCCGGTGAATTGACTACTGTTTGACCATAAGTACGCTTTATGTGGCACGCTATACCTGTTCAGCTGTTTTTATAAGTTATATAGCTATTAATCATCCCCAAAACTGGTACAAATATTGTTTTTTTGTTTTAGTTCTTCATTATAGTGAGTAATAACAGTGGTTAGATTAAAGTCGGCTGTTAGCGAGTTAAGCTTCACAGACTGAATTATTAGGAGTATCTACATTGCGTAAACTGTCAGGAGTACTACTCCTAACCGCTTTTTTCAGTACGAATAGTTACGCGGTGGCTAGCGGTGCAGATTTGATTAAAGAACTGTTAGATGCAGGCCGTTATAGTGAAGCGTATGCACTGGCTATGACCTATCTGAGTGGCAGTGAAGGTGATCCTGAATTTGATTTTCAGTATGGTGTGGCCGCGATTGATAGTGGTAATGCCAGTGAAGGAGTATTCGCACTTGAACGGGTGGCATTTACTGACCCTGACAATCCATTGGTCAGACTTGAGTTAGCGCGTGGCTATTACTTATTGAATCAGTTTGAAAAAGCTAAGCAGCTTTTTGAACAGGTTTTGCAACTATCCCCTCCCAAAAATGTACAGATACGTATAACAAAGTATCTACAATTAATTGAGAGAAATTCTTTTCCTATTACAAAGATTGCTGGTTTTGTTGAGATCTGGCGTGGGTTTGATAGCAATATTAATTCAGCACCAGAGTCTCAGACGGATTTAGTGACGTTGTCCGAAGATGCTCTTGGCCGGGGCGATCAGTTTAATCGAATACATCTTAAGGGAAGTATCGATCATCAGTATCAGACAGATAGAAAACTGGATTTTAGTTTAAGTGGCAATTTCCGCTATTACGATACCGAGAGTGAACAGGACTATAGCACCGTTTCAATTAACGGAGGCCATACATGGACGGATCAAAAAGAGAGGTATCGCCTGGGTGGGGTGATGCAGAAGTATATGCGTGATGGTCAAAGTTATCGTGACCTCCTGGGTATTAACGCAAGCTGGACATATTTACCGAATAATGACTCCCAGCTAAGGCTATCAACCGGGGTTAGTTCTCTTGATTATGTTGATTCCAGTTGGAAAGACGCCACGCAATATCATCTGCAGGGTAACTACTTTTTGGCTGTAGAGGGTAACTGGCAGCCTGTTTGGTTTGCTGGTCTTTTTGTTGGTGAAGAAACCCCTGATACGGCAGGAATATTGGCGGATTCTCAGGTAGATAGGTTTTTCTGGGGATCAAATGTCGGGGTGCAGCTTCGGCCGGGCTCTGGTCTGATACTAACTCCTGTGATCACTTATCAGTCCAGTCGCTATAAAGGAGAAGACTGGTTGTATGCTGTGAAACGTCAGGATGATTTTGCGATGTTGAATATAAATCTTGAATGGGCATTGGATAATAATTGGGACTTGCTCGCCAATTTAAGCTCAAACCATGCAGATTCAAATATTGAGTTGTATGAATACGATCGTCAGCAGGCAATGCTCGGTCTGCGATACAGTTTTAAGTGAGGTAAGGTATGAGATCTCTGTTATTGACGTGCATATTATTGCTTAGCTCGGGTTGGCTGTCGGCGGCAGAAATGGTCGGCACTGTTATTTTAAGTATGGGGCAGAATTTAGCGGTTGCTACTGATGGTAGTGAGCGAATTTTGAAACGTCAGTCGGAAGTGTATGCTAACGATCTGTTAATAACCGGAGAAAAAGGCCTGTTACAGTTACGTTTCAGTGATGGCTCCAGACTGGCTTTAAAATCTTCTACAGAGTTTCGTATTGCTGAATACAGCTTTGATCCGAAACAATCGGACGAAGGAAAGGCGATCTTTCAGTTGTTAAAGGGGGGAATGCGGACTATCTCAGGCCAGATAGGTAAATCCCACAAAGAAAATTATAGGCTGGAAACTACGGTAGCCACTATTGGTATCCGGGGTACTCATTACGGTGTCGAATACACGGATGACGGTATCTATTGCGAAACTATTGAGGGAGCTATTGAAGTAACGACTAAGAAAAAAAGTATAGTGGTGGGTGCCGGAGAGGGAGCATGGTTGAGTAGTACCGGCAATATTATAAAAGGGGACGCGACCGGACAGACCGGAGGCTATGTGTTAGGTAACCAGCATCAGACTATTCCTGAAGCATCAGCTGAAAAGCTGGATTCGGTTTCAGATGATGCCGACGTTATTCCTGCTGTAGACCCCGAACTGGAAGGGGTTTTACCACCGCTGCCAGCAGTACCTCAGACACCGCAGGTAGTCGCTCCGGATCCAACTGGTAATGCCCGTGTTAGCCCCTTGGGGGCGCTTACTGCTGTTGCTTTTACGGAAAATGATCCAACCAGTGGCCGGCGCGGCGGGAGTGGTTCGGTACTTGTGAATTCCAGTTCGGCTATCAATGTAGATGGTTCAATAGGTACTGGAAGTCTGGTAACGGGTATTCGTTACATTGACCCTACCCCTAATACTACTACCAACGCTTGTTCTCCCTGTGAGTTCACGGGAGGAGGAAATACCGGACTAGTCACCGGGGTAGGAAACTTATCACTAGCAGGTGCTACTTTAAGTTGGGGTCGTTGGAATTATGGTGATTTTAGTCTTACTGAGAACGGTGTAGTACAGAATGTGGAGGGCTCTTTTGACTTTATGTACAGCGACAGCCTGACGACCCAAACTCAGTTAGATGCTTTGGAAACGGCGCGTAGCGGTTCTTATCTATATACCCATAGCGTTGGTTCAACCAATTTAACCTCTCCTCAAATTGATACGGGTGCTACTGGAACTTTGGTAGGGCATAGTGCTGCTGGAGCTCCTGTTGGGAGGCTCTATAGCGGTACTTATGTTGTGATGAACTGGGATACGCTTGTCATTGAAGAAATAAGTATAACCGCTACTGTAAATGATGGCGGTTTACGTAGTTACCTGCTGACTGAAGAGTCTGGTGTTTCGACTGCTTTGAATGATGTGCTTCAGGGAGGAGAATTGAAACTTTCAGGTAGTTGCAGCGGTAGCCAATGTACTGTTGGAGGAAACGATACTGTCATGAGTGGTCAGATGACTTTTGATTTTGTTGGCTCTCAGGCGGACGGGGCTATCACATCTTATAGTGCTTCGGGTGTTAGTCCTGTTCTTGGACAGGATATAACCATTTCGGGAACCGCGTTGCTTGATAGTGCGGGACCAGCCCCCTGATTATTCATTGATTACTGATCAATGGCGTTCAGATCAGGCTGATCACTTCACCATGATTGAGCCTGTCTATCTGATGTTGTGGAAGCAGTTGCTGGCATTGCTGCATAATAATGCCTTCAACACCCGGTTTCAGGTGTGTAATTGCTATGCGTGGATCAATTTGTAGTTGCAGGATTTGCTGTGAAAGCAACGACGGAGTGAGATGACCGCTGAGACGAGCCAGCTCTTCTGACTCGTTAGTAAATGACACATCAATGATCAATAAATCAGGATTACGATCATTCAGAATAGGCCAGAGGGAATCATTGATCCCACTATCTCCTGTAAAAGCAAAACTGTTTTGTCCGTCACTGACCAGATAACCGGTTGTAGGTGTTGGATGCTGGGCGGGTATCACTTCTATTTTTTTCTGTTGAATCAATAGCGTCTCAGAGACGTTCACACTGTGCATCTTAATAATAGGTCGCTCTTCTGGCAACACAGTGTAATCGGGCCAGATCACCCAGTTAAAAATATGCTGTTTGAGTGCGGATATCACTTCGGGTAGCGCGTATATATTGATCGGTGTCGGATTATGATCAAATATTGTCGCCAGCATCAGCGGTAGACCGATGATATGATCCAGGTGAGCATGGGTAATGACGATGTCACGGATATTTAGCATCTGCTCCATCGTCATCAACTCAACACCGGTTCCTGCATCCAGTAGTAGAGAGTCATCTATAAGAAAAGTGGTAGTCTTAAGTCCCTGACCGATACCACCACTACATCCTAATATCTCTATTTTCACATCTGTCTCCGACAGGCTTGAAATAACGTCTTGTTATAAGCCTCTTTAATCGTACTTTTATATCACAGAGGCTAGGCTGCTTATAGCGATTTAGGGGCTTTCGTACTAAAAATGAGAGGTTCGTTGCTCGCTGTTATCTACTGTAAGGATATGATTAGACGGAATAAGATGTTTTACTCTCTCTAGTTACTTTTCCTCAAGACCGCTGTTGCCGGAGCAACATATGAAACAACGAAGAATTCGTACATTACTGGGGTTACTACTGACGGTGATGATGTTGATTCCTGTTATTCAGGATAGCCGGCCGGCCTTGCTGCAGCGTTTTGAGTATGACCTCTATGATATGCGCTTAATACGGTTTCTCAAGCAAGATCAGGACCCTCGAATTGTTATTGTTGATGTAGACGAGAAAAGCCTGGCTGAACAAGGGCGCTGGCCCTGGAACAGGGCAAAACTGGCACTTCTGTTAGATCAGTTGTTTGATCGTTATGGTATTGCAATCGCTGGCTTTGATATGGTGTTTTCAGAGGCCGATAGTAGTGTCGATCTGCTCCAGATAAAAGATTTACTCTTAAATTCAAATAAGTTTCCGGATTTGCTTTCTGTTTTGCAACAGCTCGATCCCGATCAACGCTTAGCTGATGCGATTCGTGACAGGCCCGTGGTATTGGGTTATCTGTTTGATCGAAGTGACTCTGAGTTACTGGTGGGTGATCCGGGTAAAGCCGTTATAACAGCAGCCCCGATACTTGATCTACAGCCCATTCCTGAAGCGAACGGGGTTATTGCCAGTGTCGATGCTTTGCAAAGTCAGCAGCTGCGCAGTGGTTTTTTTGACAATCCGATGGTAGATAGCGACGGTGTTTACCGAAGGGTTCCTTTGCTGCAACGATATCAAAGTGAATATTATCCCTCGTTGGCGTTAGCGATGTGGTTAGCTTTATTTGAAGAGCAGCAGGTGATACCTGAATTTGAGTCTGATATGACGGGGGAACACCAGGCATTGGTGTCGCTCAGTGCTGCAGGTCAATCAATCCCTGTAGATCAGTCAGGGGCTGTGCTGGTACCTTACCGCGGTAGTCAGGGCAGCTTTCCATACGTTTCAGCGACCGATGTTATTACAGGCCGGGTAGATGCAGCGTTGTTAGAAGGAGCGATTGTGCTGATTGGAACCAGCGCGGCAGGGTTGCTGGATCTGAGGGTTACCCCAATGAGCAGTCGTTATCCAGGGGTGGAAGTACATGCCAATATTCTTTCAGGGATGTTGGATGAGAGAATATTCAGTGAGCCGGATTACACCCGGGGAGTCGAACTTGTTCAATTGATCATCAGTGGCTTGCTGTTATCCATTTTAATTCCACGTAGCTCAGTCGCTTTTTCTACGCTGATTACATTGGGTTGGACTGCGTGTTTAATAGGTTTTAATTTATACGCGTGGCAGAGCTTGTTCTGGGTAATCCCGTTAGGTTATAGCTTGCTGTTAGTGCTACTGCTCTATCTGTTTCAGCAAACAACCGGATATTTCTTTGAAGCGCGGAATATTCAGCAGCTTGCGGGGCAGTTTGGTCAGTATATCCCCCCGGAAGTAGTACTGGAGTTGGGCCGTCAGGACGAGGGCGTTCAGCTGAGTGGTGAAAACAGAGATATGACGATTCTGTTTTCCGATGTCAGAGGGTTTACTCAAATATCAGAACAGCTAACACCGCAGCAGCTTACACGCCTGATGAATGTCTATCTGACCGATATGACCCGTATCATTCACCAACAACGAGGAACGGTAGATAAATATATAGGTGATGCAGTGATGGCATTCTGGGGGGCTCCGTTAAGTGATGACAAGCATTCATTACATGGACTGGATTCTGCTCTGCAGATGTTGCAACAACTCCCTGGATTGAACAAACGTCTGGTAGAAGAAGGATTACCTGAGATTCAGATTGGTATAGGTGTTCATTCTGGCACGATGAGTGTCGGAAATATGGGATCAGAGTTTCGAATGGCGTATACGGTGATGGGTGACGCGGTTAATCTGGCTTCCCGACTCGAAGGGCTAACAAAATACTATGGGTGTCCATTACTGGTGAGTGGCGATATGCATGCCCGGTTGCCGGGTTACCTGTATCGGCAGATTGATCGGGTAACCGTTAAAGGGCGTCATGAAGCTGTTGAGCTGTTCCAGCCGATGTTAGTGACTGAAACCGATGGTACCGAGCTGACCGAGCAGGTAGAACGTTTTAATGAGGCCGTGAACTTGTATCGCCAGCGTCAGTGGCAGGAAGCCCTGGTGATATTTAAATTGTGGTTAACGGGGTTTCCAAATGACAGAACAGCTGAGTTATATATTCAGCGGATTAAAGAATATCTGGCAGTAGACCCTGGTCCTGAGTGGATTCCGGTATATAGCCATCAGGATAAGTAATACTGATCAATATTAATCAGGTAATACTGTCGGCTGGTTATTCAAGATAAGGAGGTTTGCGTTTCTTTAATCCAGGAAGCTTTGTCAGGTCTACTGTATCTATCTGGCGAGGGGCCATATGGCTGTGAGCATATTCCAGATAAGCACCGCTGTTTACAAACACGCTGAATAGGTCAGCATCCAGGTGCTGTTCTTGAACCATACGACCGATAATAGTCATCGCTTCCGATAACAGCATTCCTTTTTTATAGGGCCTGTCAGGTGAAGTGAGTGCTTCGAAAATATCAGCAATGCACATGATTCGGGCGCGCAATGAAATCTGATCGCCTTTTAAGCCTCTAGGGTAACCACTACCATTTAAACTTTCATGATGGTTGCAGGCTATTTCAGGTACTTGAGACAGGTATTTAGGGTAGGGAAGTGACTCCAGCATATCGATAGTCACTTTGATATGGTCGCGCATCACCTGGATCTCATTCTGTAACAGTGTTCCTTTGCGGATACAGAGATTTTCTGTCTCATCCTCTGTGAGCAGTTGGCGAAGGTTACCTTCATCATCGGTCCAGGCTGTTTCAGATATCTGCATTATCCTTTGAACATCGGCATCGGCCATAAATTCCGTTCCGCTATTGCACTGGCGAAGGAAAGCGATATCCATGTCGATTTGAAGGCAGGCTTCTTGTAGTCGTGTTTCCGCTTGGGCAAGATCATGGCCGGTTAGTGACTGAGCATGTCGCAGATGATTGAGTTGTCGTTGAAGTTTGTATTCGCGAAAGCGTGATACAACCAACTCGATACGATCAAACATCGTATGTAGTTTGGTTGCTTTGTCGATAATGTACTCAGGGGACGTTATTTTACCACAGTCATGCAGCCAGGCTGATATACGTAACTCATACATCTCTTGTTCGTTGAACTGAGTATCCAGAAACCGAGTGTCCAGGCTACTGTTTACTGCATTGGCAAGGAGCATTGCGATTTCGGGCACCTGCTCACAATGCTTTCCTGTTACCGGTGATTTATGGTCAATAGCCCGGCCCATAAGCTTTATAAAAGATTCAAATAGCTCTTTCTGAGCATCGATCAGGCGTCGCTTAGTCAATACAGTGGCAGCGAGAGAGGCCAATGACTCAACCAGATGCTGTTGGTCTTTGGGGAATGCAATAACGTTATTATCTGTGTCCATCGCGTTGATTAACTGCAGGACACCAATAATTTCACCTTCATGGTCCTGTAAGGGCACACAAAGAAATGATTTTGAGCGATAGCTCAGTTGAATATCAAATTTACGGGTACCGGAAAAATCATATTTATCAGAACAATAAGCATCAGGAATGTTGATTGTTTCCTGTAGTGCGAAAGCTTGCGCAACCACTAAATTGGAAACCTGATTCTGAGCGTTAAATACTTCTACAGTAGGTAAATCTTTTGGTTTACGATGGATTCCAAGAGAGCGGTTATGAAGAATTGTGAAATGTAATCTATTTGGGTCGCCCTCTTCGACAGTATACAAGGTCCCGCCATCGGCATTGGTGAGTTGCATACAGCCAAGGATAATTCTATCCAGTAATAGAATATGGTTTTTTTCGGTCGTCAGTGCGCTGGTTAGTTCGGCGAGTTGATTAATAATTTCATGCGTATTCAGATGGTGCATTGTCTACTAACCAGATAATTGTTCAGAATTGATATCCAATGTGACGCTGGAGGGGGGCATAGTCAAGTTCAACCGGATGCAGAAGTCACCAAATAGGGTAAATATAGTGCTTATGCTTGTTATTTTCCGTAGCGAGTCTCGCAGTGAGGATTTTGTGTGCTAGAAAGACAATAATCAGGCATGTGTTTAATACCGAACGTTGAAGAAAGCCTGCTGGAGTTTCTATGCTGAATATGAATTTTACTCAATCGGTATCCATTGATACCCACAGCCTTAAGTGGGTTGCCAGTCCAATGCCTGGTGTCGTGCGTAAACCGTTGGCAAGAGAAGAGGCTGAGCAGGGTCATGCGACCAGTATTGTTTGTTATGAGCCAGGCGCCTCATTTTCATCACACGGCCACCCTAAAGGAGAGGAAATTCTGGTATTGGAAGGCGTTTTTTCTGATCAGACCGGAGATTATCAGGCAGGTACTTATTTTCGTAATCCTGAAGGCTTTAGTCATGCTCCTTTTAGTAAGGAAGGTTGTACGATTCTGGTGAAATTACATCAGTTTCAGGCCGATGATTCAGCTCATCTGGCCATTCAGACCAATAATGCAAAATGGCACCGGGTGAACGACTCTCTGGAATATCTGGGTTTGCATCATCATAAGGATGAGCAGGTATTTATGATGCGTTCTGGCGCTGAGTTAAAAGTTGATCTCGATGAGGCGCTAAAAGGCCTTGAAATTTATGTAATTAGTGGTGAATTACTAGAAAACGGGCATCGCTTTAGTGCAGGGAGCTGGTTGCGGCGTCCTGCTCTGAACAAAAAACTCCACAACGACTCTCAGGAAGATTGTTATCAATTAGGTTCAGATACTGTTGTCTGGATCAAGATGAATCATCTGTAGGTCTCCTATGCGTATTATCCTCAGTCGAAAAGGGTTTGATTCCTCTTCGGGCGGATGCCCAAGCCCTATCTTACCCGACGGACGTATGGTGTCTCTTCCCATACCTGATTCAAGATCAAAGATCCGTTATCGGGATCTGAAACTAGTTGACGTGAATGCCGGCCGGCTGGTCTCACAACTTACCCGGAAGAAAATTATAGGGAGCAGCGGTGCACACCTTGATCCTGATCTCAGTATTGGACACCTTCCGAGGCTGTTGGGCTGGCGGCCTTTATTGGGACAAACTGGCTCAGCTCAGGGGCATCTGCACAAGCAGGGAATAGAGCCTGATGATATCTTTCTGTTTTTTGGGTTGTTTCGAGATGCCGAAATACACAATCGTCGATGGCGCTTTGTGCCAGGCAGTAAACCCCGTCATATCATTTGGGGATGGCTGCAGATCGATGAGATTCTGCCGGTTGATAGTCTGGATAATGATGCCTATTCATGGCTGAATTATCACCCTCATCTGCACGGCGAAGCTGATAAAGGTAATACATTGTATGTTGCGCGTGATTATCTTTCACTACCGGGCATAGACAAAGTGCCAGGCAGCGGAATTTTTGATCGGTTTGATCCTCGGCTGCAATTGACTCAAACAGGTTCAGAGAAGCCTAGTCAGTGGCAACTTCCTAAATGGTTTTTCCCGGGCGATCGTCAACCACTGAGTTATCACGCTAAAGCGGGGCGATGGCAGCAGAATAAGTCTCATTGCTTGCTGAGTGCGGTAGCCCGTGGGCAGGAGTTTGTACTGTTGGCGGATCAGTATCCGGAAAGCGGTGACTGGATTCGTGAGCTTATAACGATGGTATAGCCGTCTAAAGGCTTACTCGCCTTTCATTTTTCGTGCGTGACCGGGGGTGATGTGAAAATACCGCTTAAATGCCCGTGAGAAGCTTGAAACGTCTGAGAATCCGAGTTCATCTGCTAGCATGCTGGGAGAGATATCACTGTTTTGAAGTAGAAAACGCGCCCTGTTTAGTCGTCGCGACATGATGTACTGCTGGGGTGTCTGGTGCAGCTCTTTCTGACATAGAGAGTAAAAGTGGCTTTCACTGAGATTAAGTGCGTTAGCTAAGTCGTGGTTGTTAGGCGGGTTAGAAAGGTGCTGATCGATGTAGTGATTGAGTACGTTTCTGCTGAGCCTTAAATTTTTACCTTCTGTAATTGCAGTGGCTGAATACTGTTGGCATAGCTGGGTGATGAATAGCGTGATCAGTTGGCAGTTAATCTGGTATCGGCTTTGCTGATTGATCCGCTGATCACCTTTTGCAAGTTGATTGGCAGCAAAGTCCAGCATGGGTAATAGTTCAGGAGAGAGTGTAATGAATTCGGGGTTTTTTAATATTGAATCTTTAAATGAAAGGTTACAGCTGTGCTCCAGCGCCTGAATATAGGGGTCGAAGGGGGCGAGATCAATAACTAACAGTTCACTGTCATCACTTAAGCCGCAGAACAGATGCTTCTGACTGTCGGGAACGATAGCCAATGTCCCTGAAGAAATTTGACCGCTGTCCTTTTCGAACTCGCATTCCATTTTACCGTTCAGCCCAATCAGGATTTGCGCGAAATCGTGCAAGTGTTCGCCGCTCTGATGGGCGATAAGATTAAGGCGTGCCTGGCTTTCTTTCATGGGTTATCGGTCTGTCATTAGTTTTTTCTTTTCTGGGCTGACTGGCTTAAAACAGCAAACTTAATAGTCTGAGTCAAAAATTTAATAGCTTCAGTCAACCGTTAAGCGTCTTTGCCAGCTAACATTACTTAAAATCGGATTATAAGAGAAACTGTTATGCAACTGAATGCTATTCAGGTCCGTGAGGCGCTGCCCTGGGATCGACTGATCGAAGCGCTGAATGCTATTTTTACTAAAGAGGTTTGTGCGCCGGTTCGCCATCATCATAGCATCAACGTTCCTAACGATCCTGATGCGACTTTATTGTTGATGCCAGCTTGGCTGGAAGGAGAGTATCTGGGTGTTAAACTGGTCAACGTTTTCCCCGGCAATAACAGCCGTGGGCTTCCCGGGCTGAATAGTAACTATATATTGTCTTCCGGAAAGACAGGTCAGCCTCTGGCCCAGCTCGATGCTAATGAGTTAACCGCCTTGCGAACGGCTGCTGCTTCGGCCATGGCCTCCCGTTACCTTTCTAAAGCTGAGGCATCAGAGTTATTGATGGTGGGTGCTGGGCGAATGAGTCGCTATCTGGTGCCTGCGCATATGAGCGTGCGGCCGATTAAGACAGTGCGGGTTTGGAACCGAAATGAGCTGGCTGCGGCTGAATTAGTGAAGGATCTTAAAATCGATGGAATAGATGCTGAGCTATGCCCGTTGAATCAGTTGGAAACAGCGGCTCGCAGTGCGGATATAGTCAGCTGTGCCACAATGTCGACTTCGCCTTTGATCAAAGGTGACTGGTTAAAGCCCGGTGCCCATCTTGATCTGGTTGGTAGCTTTACTCCAGGCATGCGTGAAACAGATAACCGAGCTATGCAACGGTGTGATGTTTTTGTGGATGTACGAGCAGGAGCGTTAAGTGAAACCGGAGATCTGATTATTCCTATCAGTGAAGGGGCTATCACTAAAGATATAATTATTGCCGAGTTTACTGAGCTGTGTCGTGGTGAACATAAAGGCAGAGCGGATCTGAGCGATCCGGAAAACGCGATCACTTTGTTTAAATCAGTAGGCGATTCCAGAGAGGATTTAGCTGCTGCAGTGTTGGCTTATCAGCAGTCGCTTCCTGCGTAAGTTGTCTGAGACTCAAGAGCTTAGGATATTTGAATGCCGCATACTGAGTTAGGTCAAAAGCGTAACGAAACTCCAGTTTCATTGGCGGTCATTGGCTCGGGTATCATTGGGCTTTGTACCGCCCTTGAAGCACAGCGAAAGGGTTGCCGGGTAACTCTGTTTGATCGAGATGAACCGGGTCTGGGTGCTTCTTTCGGTAATGCCGGTTTTCTGGCGACGGAATTGATAGAGCCTCTATCCAATCCGCAAACGTTACGCTCCGCACTAATGCTTTGGTTAAACCCAAATGGCCCTCTATCGCTGCCGTTACAGTATTTAATTAAGATAGCCCCATGGCTGGTCAAATTTATAAAAGCAGCCAGACCAAAATCCCTTGCAAGTAGCCGTCACGGATTGATTCAATTAAACAAAAATTCTATAGATGCATGGCAGCGCTGTCTGGATGATATTGATGCCAGTGAGCAGATTGTTAACTCGGGCTATTTGTTGGTTTGGGAGTCATCTTCAAAACTGGCTGACGCACTTAAACATCAAGACTGGTTAAGTGAAAATGGGATAGCAACTGAACTGGTTCAGGGAAGACGATTGGTTGAACTGGAACCCGCGCTGAAAGAAACAGTCAGTCATGCGCTTTTTTTTCCTGAAGCCTGTCGGGTTAGAGAACCCTATGAATTATGTAGATTACTTTTTAATGTTTTTATGGCGCGTGGAGGTGCCTTTGTCCAACAGGAAGTAAAACAAATTACACCTAGTGCCGATCAGGTTTCTCTTAAGACCGCTGCTGATGAGTTAGATGCTGAAATCGAACAACTTTACACATTTAAGAAGACGATTGTTTGTGCCGGTGCCTGGAGTAAAAAACTGTTAGAGGGTGTTGGAGTACATGTGCCCCTCGAGGCAGAGCGGGGCTATCATCTGACGCTTCCTGAGGCTGGTTCAATGTTACAACACTCAATCGGTTCGGCAGAGCGTAAGTTTGTTATGGGGCCACTGGATAGCGGGTTAAGAGTTGTGGGTATTACTCAGTTAGGGGGGCTGAAACTAGGGCCGTTCAAACACTGTTTTAATATTTTGCGTCACAATAGTTCTAAACTGTTACCTGAACTGGAAGACCCATCTTTGAGTGTGACAGAGTGGATGGGGCATCGACCAACCCTGCCGGATTCATTACCTGTTATCGATCAACACCCCTTACACCCGCAGTTGCTGTTTGCCTTTGGAAATCAACACTTAGGTTTAACTCAGGCAGCCTTGACGGCTGAACTTATTATTCAATTGATGCAAGAAGATACCTCGAAAATTGACCTGTCACCTTATCGTGTCGATCGATTTTAGATGGTCGCTCAGATAGTTTTACCCGATAGATTGTTGAGCAGTTCAGTTGGATGTGAGATCAGGCTTTAATCCAGCTTTTTTCATCAAAGTTGATGATGCAATATGCATAGTGAGATCTTTGGTATCTGTAAATCAAGGAGGGAGCTTTCATCAAATGTTGAGAGTTCAGTTACTAATTATCCAGTCTAGTGTAGTTAAAAAGAATATAAAAAATTCTATCTTGTTTCCCTTACATACAGTAGCGAGCATACTGAGCAGTATATTTACGAAAGAGGTTCAAAGAGTTTAATTCTAACGTTAGAGTTTCACTGCGGTCAGGAGGGAAAGGATCTTGATGTAGGGTATATCAGTAAAACTACTTTCTACGACCGACGCAGAATAACAGAAGAATAGTCGGAAAATGCCGGTAAAGCCTGATCAGTTCAATTAATAACCAGTGATCATATATTAAAAGCCAGGCGAATCAGAGCTTAGGTGCAATGACATTTGTAATGATTTACAAGTATATAGAGGAAAATATGAAGCTGGGTATACGTTTAGCCGTTTTTGTATTATTGGCACAATACTATTGCGGTATTTCAGCATTCGCAGATGAATTTAATGATTCTGTTAAAGGCTTTAATGATGCAGCGTCTATGCATCGTGGCGAATACGAGGTTTTAATAAATTCTCGAGGTCTGGCGCTTGGTGCAGATGAACGTAATCTCATCCTGAACCTTGAAGTAGTGATAGATAGGTTGGCAGGATGGGATGGGACTCTATTATTTTATCATCATGCGGATAGTATTTTAAAAATCTGGGCTATTACGGGAGACGGTTCCTTCGCTTGGGAAAAAAGTTGAAATCTCAGAAGAGAACTTGAAGAAATTAATTGATGGATATAGAAATGGAATAGGTAGTTTATGGGGCCAAATAGAAAGAGCGCCTAAGCCTAGAGGAATAAAGCGAATAAAAGATGGTAGTGACTATCAGAGCGTGAGTAGAGCAAAGATTAGCCAGGTGCTTTTCCCTGGGGATATTGAAGTCTTATTGGAAACCTCAAGCAGTATAATGATTGTTCCTTCCTTAAGCATTGGAAGTGTCCCATTCAGCTCACTAGAGCTTCCTCATTCAAAAAGAATACTTTCAGACATTACTTCAGTGACAGTATTGCCAAGTTTGTATGATACAAACCTATCTGTACCCATGTATGGTTCAGATGATATTGAAGCGCTTGTTATAGGTAACCCGAAATTTAGTGATGATCCTGATTGGGTATTACCACAGTTACCAGGGGCAGAAAAAGAAGCGAGATTGATTTCCGAGATGTTTAACTCAACCCTTCTCGTAGGCGCTGAGGCGACAAAAGATAATATTATTTCAAGAATTGAAACGGCAAAGATTATTTATTTTGCAACCCATGGCGTCGCCAGTGCAATTAATCCTCTCGATGAGAGCTTTTTAGCAGTATCTGGCACTAATAAGAGACAGGCTCGCTTAACGGCAAGAGAAATTCAGAATATGAATTTAGACGCAGAACTGGTTGTGTTGAGTGCTTGTCAAACCGGTCTAGGTGGTACGGAGGATGCTGGAATAGTAGGCTTAGCCAGAGCGTTTAAAATAGCTGGCGCCAAGCAAGTTGTTGTTAGTTTGTGGAATGTAGATGATTCAGTCACTGCTGAATTGATGCTGGAGTTTATGAATAAGTTTATTGGGAATGGTTTTGATGCTGCCCAATCTTTACGGTTATCAATGAATAAAATTAAGGAGCTTTACCCCTCCCCTGCATATTGGGCACCATTTGTTGTTATAAATGGTAAGGGTTTCATATCCTCTAATTGAGAATATAGTCATTTATACGACTTAGGTTAGAAAGGATTCAGCGTTAAGTTGATAACCACGATTCTAAATGTGGGCGCTGAATCGACCAGCTTTTCGTATACATCTAGTACTTTGACGTGGACTGACCTTGCTAGCACTTGGTTTTATCTCGTTATTACGGTCAGTCAGTTAAGAGCAGTGGACTTACGCCATATAGTGAACATTATAATTTCTTACTAATAAGCCTAAATTAAACCAGCATGACTTACATGAGTTCAGCTCTGTATAGACAGAAATGCAAGTGATCTCGATGTAAAATTGAAACTGCCAATTTATTTGTTTCACTACAACTGTCTACAGACCTTACGGCATATGGGATTTCAGGTTTCGCGTTAACATGAGATGAAATCTCAAACTCAATTTGAAACAATACAATCTTATGTAAATTACTTTGAACAGTATTGCATTGTACAAAAACAGACCTATAATGACGATTCGTCATTATAGGTAGATAGCCCCGAATGAGTCCACGTCAGATTGATCAAAGCACCCTGGTAGAGCGAGAGAACGTATTGCTTGATGCCGCTATGTTGCTGATTAAACAGCAAGGTGTAGAAGGGCTGACAATGGATAAGCTGGTAAAACAGGTGTCTTTTTCTAAAGGTACGATATACAACCACTTTACCTGTAAAGAAGATTTGATGCTGGGGTTGTGTAATAGGGGAATGGGTCTTCTTGGGGCGCTCTTTACGCGTGCTGGAAAATTTGAAGGTACAACGCGAGAGCGAATTATCGCAATTCATTTTGCTTATCTGCTCTATTCCCGTTTATACCCAATGATGTTTATGCTGGTGATCTCGGCGAAATCACCCGGGGTAACAGAAAAGGCATCAACGCGTAATCGTGAGATGCATCTGCAGCTTGAGGCGAGTCTGACTACCGGCATTATCAATATTATCTGTCAGGCGCTAACGGAAGGGGAGTGTAACAATCCTAACAATCTGGCGCCTGAGCAAATTGCGTTTGCTAATTGGTCATCGGCATTTGGCACGATTGCATTACTGAGCAAGGATTTTGAGCAGTGTGGTATTCGTGCACAGATGCAGAGTGAGCAGGCGCTGCTAGCCAATGTGAATCTAATGTTGGATGGTCTGCAATGGCAACCTTTATTTTCTGAGTTTGATTACACGCAAACGCTGGAGCGACTTCGATGCGAAGTTTTTGCACCAGAGATAGCGTTATTAGCCGCTCAGGAACAGGCGCTCCAGTGTTGATTTGAACGGTAGCAAAAGAGTAAAAGAACTGCGGCGCTTGCGTCGTTTTTTAAAACACATTAATGACGATTCGTCAGTATAGGCAAGGATATGAAGGATAAATTATTTACTTTCGTCCTCAAACATCCAGTTTGGGTGTTGTTGACTGCGATAGTGCTAGTTATGGCTGCTGCAGCCGGTGCTAAAAATCTGGTATTTAAAAGTGACTACAGGGTGTTTTTCAGTGCGGATAATCCGCAATTGATCGCCTATGAGTCGATGCAGAATATCTATAACAAGAGTGATAATGTCGCTTTTATTATCGCGCCAGCTGACGGTAATGTCTTTACAGAAGAAACCTTGAGCGCGGTTAGCCAGATCACTACAGATGCCTGGCAAATCCCTTATTCAACCCGCGTCGACTCAGTCACTAACTTCCAGCACACCTGGGCTGAAGAAGACGATATGATCGTTGAAGATCTGGTGATGGAAGATGCCGAACTGACGCCGGAAAAGCTACAGAGTATTAAAACGATCGCTTTGAGTGAGCCTTTGATGCTCAGTAAACTGATTTCAGCACAGGGGCATGTCACGGTTGTAAATGTGACTGTACAGCTACCGGGGGTGAACCCGGTTGCTGAAGTACCCGAAGTGGTTGAAAAAGTACGTGAGATTCAGCAGAAATATATGGCTGAAAATCCTGGACTGGAGATCAAACTGTCAGGCATCGTAATGATGAATAACAGTTTCGCCGAAGCATCATTGAATGATAATGCAACCCTTGTTCCTGCCATGTTCGGCGTGGTCATCGTGTTAATGTTGATACTGTTACGCACATTTACCGGTACTATTTCTACCGTTGTTATCATTGCTGCCAGTATTGCTGGTGCGATGGGGCTGGCGGGTTGGGGTGGATTGTATCTCACCGGGCCTTCTGCCGGTGCGCCGACTATGATTCTGACACTCGCAGTAGCTGACTGTATTCATATATTAAGCACCATGTTCTTCGAAATGCGTCAGGGTGTGGAGAAGAAAAAGGCACTGATGGATAGTCTGCGGATTAACTTTCAGCCGATTATGCTAACCAGCGTGACGACGGCGATCGGTTTCCTGAGTATGAATTTCTCGGATTCACCCCCCTTTCGTGACCTGGGAAATATCGTGGCCGTTGGTGTAATGCTGGCGTTCATATTGTCGGTAACGCTGTTCCCGGCGTTGCTGATGGTGCTGCCTATCAAGGTTAAGGTACGTACTGAAGAAGACAGTGACTATATGCGTTCGCTGGCGGGATTTGTCACCGGTAAGCGTAAGCTGCTGCTGCCGTTAATGAGCGTGATAATGATCTGCCTGATCGCCTTCTTGCCGCAAAATAAGCTGAATGATGATTTCGTAAAGTATTTTGATACTTCAGTGCCATTCCGTCAGGCGACTGATTTTATGCAGGATAATTTATCGGGTATGACGCAGTTGGAAATCTCGGTTAATAGCGGTGAATCCAGTGGAATAAATGATCCAGCTTATCTTGCTACGCTGGGAAAGTTTACCGAATGGCTACGGGTGCAACCTGAGACCGATCATGTCAATACAATCACTGACACCCTGATGCGGTTGAATAAGAACATGCATGCTGATGATGCCGAGTATTATCGCCTGCCGAAGGATCGTGAATTGTCCGCGCAGTATCTGCTGCTATATGAGATGTCGTTGCCTTACGGGTTGGACCTGAATAATCAGCTGAATGTGGACAAATCATCGACCCGGCTCGTCGGTACCTTTAAAAACATGACCAGTAATGAACTGGTGTTACTTGAAACACGGATTCAGGATTGGTTTGTCGACAATGCGCCAGGGCTGGAAGCTCAGGTGACCGGTCCTAATCTGATGTTTGCTCATATCAGTCAACGTAACATTATCAGTATGCTGTCCGGTATTGCGATGGCACTGGTGTTGATCTCAGTGTTACTGGGGTTTGCGTTACGCTCGGTACGCTTTGGTCTCATCAGTTTAATTCCTAACCTGGCACCAGCTGCCATGGGATTTGGCATGTGGTATCTGATTGATGGTCAGGTAGGTTTGGGACTGTCTGTTGTAGCAGGTATGACATTGGGTATTGTCGTAGATGATACAGTGCACTTTCTAAGTAAATACCTGCATGCTCGTCGAGAAAGAAATGCCGACAGTGTTGCAGCCGTACAATATGCCTTTGGCAGTGTTGGGCGGGCGTTGTGGATCACTACATTTGTGCTGGTAGCTGGCTTTATGGTGCTGGCGCAATCAAGTTTTAAAATCAATGCGGACATGGGCTTTCTCACCGCCGTGACAATTTTGATCGCATTGATTGTTGATTTCCTGTTTCTGCCGCCATTGTTAATGAAGCTGGATGGCAGTAAAAAAGAGACAAAGATTGCCGTTGAGCAAGGAGAATCTAATGAAGTTAAGTAATTCTATTAATATATTTCTGGCGGCAATTATAGCGGTTAGTACGCCGCTGATGGCGCAAACACCGGAAGAGCGTGGGCTGGAGATATCTCAGGAAGCTAAACAGCGTGATCTTGGCTGGGGCGATATGCAGGCCGACATGCTAATGGTTCTGCGTAATAAACAGGGTGAAGAGAGCGTTCGTGAGATTCGACTCAAATCACTGGAGCAAGAGAATGATGGTGATAAAAGCTTGTCTGTTTTTGATAAGCCAAGAGATGTTAAAGGCACCGCGTTTCTAAGTTTCTCGCACCCGGTTGGGGCTGATGATCAGTGGCTCTATCTGCCAGCATTAAAGCGGGTTAAACGGATAGCATCCCGGAATAAATCGGGTCCGTTTATGGGATCTGAGTTTGCTTTCGAAGATTTGTCATCTTTTGAAATTGAAAAATATAGCTATAAATATATACAGGATGAGGCTTGCGAAGCGGGAGAGTGCTACGTGGTAGAGCAGTATCCGGTTGATAAGAATTCTGGTTACACCCGTCGGGTTGTCTGGCTGGACCATGATGAGTACCGCATCTGGAAAGTAGAGTTCTATGATCGTAAGAATAGTTTGTTGAAGACGCTGACCTTTCAGGGATATCAGCAGTATCTTGGCAAATACTGGCGTGCAGACCTGCAACAGATGACTAACCATCAGAACGGGAAAAGTACCGATCTTAAGTGGACGGGTTACCAGTTCCAGTCAGGTCTTAATGATGCTGATTTTAACAAGAATACCCTGAAACGGGCTCGATAATATGAATAAACAGCTATTGTCTGCAGGGCTCACTGCCTTGCTGTTAAGTGGCAGTGTTCAGGCTGAAGATGTCTTCTTTGAAATGACCGGCAAACTTTCCGGAGAGTTTCGAGGCTACATTGATGAGGGGAAATTTACTGGTCAGGATTATCAGACCAGTACTTCATTATCGATTGAACCTGAGCTGTTTTGGGAGCTGAATGGTGGCGATGATATCGTCACGTTTACGCCATTCTATCGTATAGATCAGCATGATGATGAGCGTACGCATGGCGATATTCGTGAGTTAAGCTGGATTCATGTGGCTGATGACTGGGAACTACGGACCGGCTTGCGCAGCGTGTTCTGGGGAGTCACCGAGTTTAATCACCTGGTTGATGTGATCAATCAGACAGACGGTATTGAAGACAGTGATGGTGAAGATAAGTTAGGTCAGCCGATGATTAACCTGTCTCTGGTGAAAGACTGGGGTATTGTTGATCTGTTTGTCCTGCCGGGATTCAGGGAGCGAACCTTTGCAGGTACTGACGGTCGCCTTCGCAGCGGCTTAGTGGTTGATACTGATAATGCCCGTTATGAGTCGGGAGATGGAGATCAGCATATAGATACAGCGATACGCTGGAGTCAGAGCTTTGATCTTTTTGATGTCGGCCTGTATTGGTTTAATGGCACAAACCGTGATCCTCGTTTTGAGGTAGGTATGAAAAACGCGATGCCGGTTCTTATACCTGTTTATGAGCAGATGAATCAGGTCGGTTTTGATGGTCAGGCGACCATTGATAGCTGGTTGTGGAAGCTTGAGTTGTTATGGCGTGATACATCCGCTGAACAATATACTGCGCTGCAAGCAGGGGTTGAATATACCTTCTACGGGATCGCTGAAAGTACAGTGGATTTGGGTGTTCTGGCCGAGTATGGCTGGGATGAGCGGGGCAAAAACGCTGATGCAAATTTTCAGAATGATCTGTTCATCGGTAGCCGTGTAACCTTGAATGATGAAGCCAGTACAGAATTTTTAGCCGGTGTCGGCTATGATGTTGATTATCAAAGCCATAGTTTTTTTGCTGAAGCCAGTAGCCGGTTTGGTGATAATTGGAAAGTCAGTTTAGATGCTCGTTTCTTTGATGCGGGAGACAGTCAGGATCCTATCGTCAATATTGAGCAGGACGACATGGTACAGCTGACAGCGGATTACTATTTCTGATAGATAATATTGACTGCTAAACCGCCGATATGGCGGTTTTTCTTTTTTTGTATTAAGGCGTTGATTGGCTTAATACCAGACTATAGTGAACAGACCGAACGCTTCAGGAGTTATTTATGAAACAGCTATTGATCGTTGCCCATGCGCCTTCTGAAAATACCCGTTTAATGGCTGAAGCTGTCGTAAATGGTGTTAATCACCCTGATATTGAGGGGATTGCTTGCCGTTGGCTTCCGCCTCTTGAAGCGACTCCGGAAGACCTTCTCGGCTGTGACGGAATTATCCTGGGGACAACCGAAAACCTGGGGTATATGAGCGGCGCCTTAAAAGATTTCTTTGACCGCTGTTACTATCCTTGTCTGGAGTTAAAGCAGGGGTTGCCTTGTGCCCTTTATGTGCGGGCGGGGCATGATGGTACTGGTACTTGCCGGGCAGTAGAAACAATTTGTACCGGTCTGCGATGGAGCTGGATTCAACCTCCGTTGGTGTGTAAGGGGGAGTGGGATAGCGAGTTCCTGAAACAATGTGAAACTCTGGGAACAACAATGGCAGCGGGACTGGAAATGGGAGTTTATTGATCTGATCCCCTATTTAGGCTAGTAGAAAAGGGTTGACTGCATTGTGTAGCGTATAACTTGTTATTATACTAACGTCTAAAATTTGATCCGCCAAAGGGCCTGCAAATGAAGAATATGGTGTTTACTGGAGTTGAGTGCGATGACCGTCGTATAGCTGGCGAATTGCAGGCTATGGGTTATTGCGAGTCGCATACCGAAGAGTCAAAATCTACTTTTAGTAAGTTGCTAGAAGCTGTCGGAAACTTCGTAACCTGGATGCGCTGGAAAGGTGAAGTGGGCGTATATGGCTGTCGGGTTGCTGCAGATCATGCCCGATTCATGGAATCTCGTGTTGAGGCATAGTTTTTAATTTAATGCACAAAAAAACCGCTCCTATGAGCGGTTTTTTTATACGTTTTTTAAGGGCACTCTTAACTTAATTTGGGTCGTTGACGAATTTGTTGAAACAGGACACCGCTGATAATCAGAACTAACCCTGCAATGGTTGAAAGCATTACTGGCTCATCTGCGATAGTTGCCAGTAATAGCAGTGATATCGGGGGAGATAGATACACTAAATTACTTAGTTGAGCGGTATTGTCGCTCATTCGCATCGCTTGCATCCATAAGAGGAAGGCAAATCCCATTTCGAAGGTGCCGATATAAATACCCCCGGCGACTGCCTGCCAGGGGACCAGGATAAAAGCGTTCTGCCATAACATCAGTACACTGAGAATAGGTAAACTCAGGCCAAAGCAGAGCATCAAAGAGACGACAGCGTCTCTTGGTCTGCGGGTATTTAAGATCCAGTAAGCGGCAAAGAAAACCGAGCTGCTCAGGCCTAATATCACGCCCAGAGGGTTTTTGAAGTCAAGTGCGAGAAACTGACCCTGAGTGGCAATAACAACCACGCCGCTGTAAGCCAGTACTATGCTCACCAGGTTTTTTAGGGTGAACTGCTGACCGAGGAAAGGCACTGCCATGATGCTGAGTACCACCGCCCAGGTGTAGTTCAACGCCTGAGCCTGTTGAGCTGGAAGCAGGTCGTAAGCGGCAAATAAAATCAGGTAGTAAAGGGTGGGGTTAAGCAGTGCCAGCAGGAGAAAATAACCCGGTGAATCACGTAGATATTGACGGGCCAGTGATTGTTTTTTTTGTAACAGAGTGGCAATAAAAAGAATTACGAAACTGGTGGTAACTGCGATCCACAGCATCTGTAACGGGCTGATCAGAGAAAGCGTTAGCTTGAAAGCGGTGGCAACCGTCGACCACATCAGGACGACGGCGAAGGCCAGAAACAGAGGCTTACGGTTCAAATCTATTGTCCATCATCAGAGTAGCTGAGACTCGATGTCCTTTACATCCTCCATAACCACAAAAGTACTGGTCTGAGTGACGTGGGGGAGTGATGAAATCTTTTCACCCAGGACTTCCCGATAGGATTCCATACCGGTAGTGCGTACCTTTAACAGGTAATCAAAGTTGGCGGCAATCATATGGCACTGTTCTATTTCAGGGATCTCTCGAACCGCATCATTAAATGCCTGTAATGCTCGGGTTTTGGTATCGTTCAGGGATACCTGAACAAAGGCAACATGTTTGGTACCGAGTTTCTTCTGATCGACCAGGGCGATATAGCCCAGAATATAACCCTGTTCTTCAAGCCGCTTCATACGAATCTGACAAGGTGTTTTTGACAGGCCTACCCGGGAAGCAAGTTCTGTCACTGTGATACGGGCATTTTTCTGCAACTCACGCAGAATGGCCATGTCGAGTTTGTCCAAATTATCCATATGATTTCACTGTTCTGGTTGTTCGTTGCTTTTATTTGTTGTTATGGAAAGGATACGGCTATAAAAAGTAAAAATACAGTGAAAAAGACTTCTAGACTTTTCCTATACTTGGTTATTAACTTATCTTTCCCGGTTTTTAGGCCTATCCTGAGTACTATTGGATAGAAAATATGGGGATTAGTGCTAAATTTCAGTGTTCTGCTTCATTGAATGGGCATTGATAAGGGAATAATAACAAGCCGGTACCTGCCGGGAATAGCAAGTGCTATCTGGAGTCTATACAACATGCATGATTTAGTCGGTCTGTCCAAATTGCAGATTATCGATCTGCTCAGCGAAAAACTCTGTGCTCAGGTGAGTAAAAGCCTGCATTCGTCAATGCAGATTTTCACCCAGCAATTTTTGAGTGTTGCAGCACCTGAGGAGTTGCAGGGCCGCTCGCTGGAATATATTTATTCTACTGCGCTGTCCTACTGGCAATTAATGCAGGATTTCCAGGCACCTGCTCCGGATGTTCGGGTGTTTAACCCTGATTACGAACAGCACGGCTGGCATTCGAATCATACTGTCATTCAGATTCATAACGTCGATGTACCTTTTCTGGTTGATTCCATAAGAATGGAATTAAACCGTCGGGGACTGGCTATTCTCAGTGTTAATAACTGTGTACTGGCCTGTGAACGTACCAAAGCCCATAAGTTGAAAAAAATTAAACCTGCTAAAGAGCGGGATGAAAACTCTCAGATGGAGTCGATGATCTACCTGGAGATCGAGCGTCACTCCGACCCTCAGTTGTTGGAGGAGTTGAGAAACAGTTTGCTGAGTGTTTTGGCTGATGTGAAAGCAGTGGTTGATGATTTCGTCCCGATTAAAGAAAAAGCGCTGGAAGTGAAAGAGGAACTGCGAGAGCGGGATGCAAATAGCCCGGAGATTAAGGAAACTCGTAAATTACTCGACTGGTTGTTGGATGATAATTTTATTTTCCAGGGCTATGAAGAAGTTGTTGTCAGCCAGAATGAAGGCAAAGTCTTTACCGATGTAGTGGCCGGAACGCAGTTGGGTACTCAGCGACAGATGTCGGCGCATGCGGAATTGAGTCAGTTGGAACAACAATTTGTGTTGGCTGAAAAACTGGCGATGTTCAGTAAAGACGTACAACGTTCAACAGTGCATCGATCTGTATATCGGGATCTGATTATTATAAAGCGGTTTGACGAATCAGGGAGCGTGATTGGTGAATGTCGCTTCTTTGGACTTTATACTTCGTCGGTATTTCTGACGAATCCCTTACGGATTCCAGTGGTACGGCAAAAACTGATAGGGATACTGTCTGAGTGTGGCTTCGAGCCAGGCGGACACAGTCATAAAGCACTGGTTCAGATTATCACTGATATGCCGCGAGAAGAGTTGATCCTGGCCGAAACTTCCGACCTGAAACGTACCAGTTTTGGTATTTTCAATATGCAGGAAAGGCGTCGTGCCTGCCTGTTTGTTCGTCAGGACTCCAGTAAGCGTTTTTATTCCTGTCTGTATTACATTCCACGTGATCTCTATACCACAAAGCTACGAAATACAGTGCTTCATTTGCTCTATAAAGGGCTTCACGGTCGGGATTATGAAGCGAACTCTCAAATTTCAGAATCGATCTTATCTCGGACACACTTTGTTATTTATAGCGATCCCGACCAGCAGGCTGAAGTTGATATTGCCACCATTGAAGCACGTATACTGGATGTTTCGCGTTCCTGGGATGATGACCTGAATGTCAGCTTGATTGATGCTTATGGAGAAGAGAAGGGCAGTCGCTTTGTAAATCGTTTCAGCGGCGCCTTTACAGCTGCCTACAAAGAAAACTTTTCTACCGGTAATGCGGTCTATGATCTGCAGCATATCTCCTATCTGAAATCAGATGATTCGATAGCAATGAGTTTTTACCGCTCGTTTGAGGAATCAGCGGGTATTCTTAAATTTAAGTTATTCAGCGTTGAACGCCCGTTGGTGCTGTCTGAAGTTATTCCGCTACTAGAAAATCTCGGCCTGAAGGTAATGAGCGAACACCCTTATGTGGTAACCGATCGGGATGAGAAACAGTATTGGATTAGTGATTTTCGCGTCAGCTATGGGCAGTTAGCGGTGGTTGAACTCGACCAGGTAAAAAGTATTCTGCAGGAAGCTTTTGCAAAGGTTTGGGATGGGCAGGCGGATAGTGATGAATTTAACCGACTAGTTATTGCCGGAGGGCTGAACTGGCGTAACGTTGCGATGCTACGGGCTTATGCGCGTTATATTAAGCAGCTTAGATTCGGTTTCTCTCAACCCTTTATGGCTGATGTGTTAGTGCGTAATGTTGCAGTTACACAACAGCTGGTGGCGTTGTTCAGAAGCAGGTTTCAGCCAGATATGCTGGATTCAGAGCATGAGCAGAAAATCGAAGAGAGTATTCTTGCTGCGCTTGAAGGTGTTAGTAGTCTGGATGATGACAAGATTCTTCGGCGCTTTATGGTGGTAATAAAAGCCACCCTACGGACTAACTTCTATCAAAAAAATGAGGGTCAGGACAAAGCCTACTTCTCTTTCAAAATTGACTCGCAGTCGATACCTGAGATTCCTGAGCCTAAACCGAAATTTGAAGTCTTTGTTTATTCTCCCCGTATTGAAGGGGTCCATCTGCGTGTCGGTAAAGTTGCGCGGGGAGGCCTGCGCTGGTCAGATCGAATGGAGGATTACCGCACCGAGGTACTTGGCCTGGTTAAAGCACAGCAGGTTAAAAACTCGGTAATAGTACCGATGGGTGCTAAAGGTTGCTTTATCTGTAAGCGGATGCCCGAAACATCGGATAGAGAAGTGATTCAGGCGGAAGGCATTGAATGTTATAAGACCTATATCCGTGGATTATTAGATATAACCGATAATCTGGTGGCGGGTGACGTGGTTCACCCAGAGTCTGTGGTTCGCCACGATGAGGATGATACCTATCTGGTAGTTGCTGCTGATAAGGGTACGGCGACGTTCTCTGATATCGCAAATTCTATCTCTGAAGAGTATGGTTTCTGGCTGGGCGATGCATTTGCTTCTGGGGGAAGTCAGGGTTATGACCACAAAGGAATGGGGATCACGGCCCGTGGGGCCTGGGAATCAGTTAAACTCCATTTTCGTGAAAGAGGTTTAAATACCCAGCAGGAGGCGTTCACGGTTATTGGTATTGGGGATATGGCCGGCGATGTATTCGGAAACGGTATGTTGTTATCTGAAACCATCAGTCTGGTGGCGGCCTTTAATCACATGCACATATTTATCGACCCTAATCCTGAGATTGCCAGTTCCTTTATAGAGCGTAAACGCTTGTTTGAGTTACCCCGTTCAAGCTGGACTGATTACAATGCTAAATTAATCAGTAAAGGGGGAGGGCTCTTTGCGCGTTCAGCCAAGTGGATCGATATCTCGCCTGAGATGAAAGATCGGTTTGCTATTACCGCGGACCGTCTTGCCCCGACTGATCTGATCAATGCGTTACTAAAAGCGCCTGTCGACATGCTCTGGAATGGCGGTATCGGTACCTACGTGAAAGCGACTCAGGAAACCCATGCGGAGGTAGGCGACAAAGCCAATGACAACTTGCGAGTCAATGGCCACGAGCTGAATTGTAAGGTGTTAGGTGAAGGCGGTAACCTTGGTTTTACCCAGTTAGGTCGTATTGAATTTGCGTTGAAAGGCGGAGCATCGAATACGGACTTTATTGATAATGCTGGTGGTGTGGACTGTTCCGACCACGAGGTCAACATTAAAATACTGCTAAATGAACTGGTCAATCAGGGCGATATGACCATGAAACAGCGTAATCAGCTGTTACGTGAGATGACCGATGATGTAGCAGAGTTAGTGTTGAAAAACAACTACCGTCAGGCTCAGGCGCTCAATATAGCTGAAAGCCATGCTCAGACGTCGCTGGATGATTACCTGCGGTTGATTCATAGTTTGGAGCGAGAGGGTAAACTGAATCCCGAACTGGAATTTCTTCCGACTCTGAAAGAGCTTGATCGTCGTAAGGAACAGGGGCAGGGGCTAACCCGGCCGGAACTCTCAGTATTGATCTGCTATGCCCGAATTGAGCTTAAACAGGCGTTGATTAATTCGTGGCTGACTGAAGATAAAGGCTTTTCCAAAGAGATGGAAACCGCTTTTCCTGCTCGTTTGCTTGAACAGTTTCCTGAAGCGTTACATAACCACCGGCTACGTCGCGAGATTACAGCGACTCAGATCGCTAATGATCTTGTTAATCGCATGGGAATCACGTTTGTGCACAGCCTTAGTGCTGCTATTGGTGTGAGTTATGCCCAGATTGCTGCTGCTTATATGGTCGCTCGTGAAGTTTTCGATATTGAAAATCAATGGCAACAAATCGAATCTTTAGATAATCAGGTGTCGGCTGAATTGCAGGTCGCGATGATGAAAGACTTGGTGCAACTTCTGGCGCGCGGTACTCAATGGCTCTTGCGTCACCACCGTGAGGGGCTGGATATTCAGCATTGTCTGGAGATTTATAAACCGGCGATTGATCAGGTTGTGGCATCAGATGCATCTATTCACAAGGTTATTCCAGCAGATCGACTAATAGAAAAATATGAACGGTATACCGATGCCGGGGTGCCTGGTCAGTTGTCAGCCTTCTGTGCCGCCAGTGAAAATATTTATTGGTTGTTGGATGTAATTGATGTTGCACGTGATACCGATGAAGATGTTGAGCAGGTTGCTAAAACCTACTTTGGTGTTGGCACTAGTCTTAATTTAATCTGGCTGGACTTTCAAATCCGACAATTCAGTAGTGTTAATCATTGGCAGGCACTGGCTAAAAATAGTTATCGGATCGAACTGGATAACCAGCATCGGGCGCTGACGCTTAAGGTATTACAATCCGGAGAACCGGAAAGTAGTGTCGAGCAGCGCTTAGAGCATTGGCAACAGAATAAATCTGTTCAACTGGAACGCTGGCACGATACTCTCAGAGAGATACAAAATACCAAACTGATCGATTGCGCTATTTTTTCTGTCGCTCTCAGTGTTCTGCTGGAACTGAGCTAAGGGAATTGCTTCCTAGTGGCTAATGTAGCTGTGTTTAACCTGCTTTAGCTAAGGGTATGAAAAACGATTCAGAGTAACCCTCTGAATCGTTTTTTTTAATGTATTGGCATTCGTCTCGTTATTAGAAGAAATTATTTTAAATTCTCCATGTTCTTGGCTCAAAAACGATTAAATAGTCTTTTTATTTTACGTAAACAGGAAAAAGGCCTTTTGGTTGTTCTGTAAGCTAATGGCTTCATCTGGCCCTGAATATGCTTTGGTTGTTGTGAATGAAATGTCTGACTGTTCCTAATGGCTGGAACAGGTGCATAGCATTAACTTGAGTCGCTTTGGGGCAAATGGTTGAGGAATAGATCGGCAGGAAGCCGGATCATAAAAAATAAAACAAATTTTCGATGAGGTTCAAAAATGATAACGCTTACTTTTATCATCTATCTGGCACTTATGCTGGCGATCGGTGTTGTTGCATACCGCCGTACTCAGGATCTGTCCGATTATGTTTTGGGTGGTCGTAATCTGGGGCCGCTTCCCAGTGCGTTAAGTGCTGGTGCTTCCGATATGAGTGGTTGGTTGTTGATGGGACTGCCTGGCTATGCAATGTCAGCGGGTTATGGCTCTTTCTGGCTGGCGGGTGGTTTGCTAGTCGGCACCTGGTTGAACTGGCTGGTGGTTGCGCAGCGTCTGCGGGTATATTCTCAGGTGGCTGACAACGCATTAACTCTGCCCGCTTTTTTCGAAAAGCGCTTCAATGACACCAGTCATAGCTTGCGTGTAGTCTCCGCATTCTTTGTCTTAGTTTTCTTCTTGTTCTATACCAGTTCAGGTTTGGTTGCAGGCGGTAAGCTTTTTGAAACCGTTTTTGGTTTTGATTACACCATTGCGGTTATCGTCGGTGCTATAGCTGTTATTTCTTATACGATGTTCGGTGGTTTTCTGGCGGTATCCTGGACTGATGTTGTACAAGGCTTACTGATGGTTGGTGCTCTGGTACTCGTCCCGGTTATTGCGATTGGTGAACTGGGTGGGATGGATGGAACGCTGGCGGCCGTGCATGCGAAAAATCCTGAATTGTTGAATATGTTTACCGATGCAGATGGTGCGCCGATCACTTTAATCGGTACTTTATCTCTGTTGGGTTGGGGGTTAGGTTACTTTGGTCAACCTCATATTCTTGCTCGCTTTAAGGGAATAAAGAGTAAAGATTCAGTGCCAGCCGCTCGTCGTATTGCCGTCATATGGAGTGCTATCTCTATGGCGGGTGCTTGTATGATTGGCCTGGCAGCAATCGGATATTTCCCTGAAGGTCTGGGGGATAGTGAAACTGTCTTTATGGTGTTAGTTGATGCGCTTTTCCATCCGGCAGTTGCCGGTATTTTACTGGCGGCGATTCTGGCGGCGGTGATGAGTACAGCGGATTCCCAATTGCTGGTATCTTCTTCTGCATTAGCGGAAGACTTCTACAAAGCATTGTTTAATAAAGAAGCTTCACAGGAAAAGTTGGTTCAGGTTGGTCGTATCGCTGTGGTTGTTATTGCGGTTATCGCCACTTTCTTTGCATTGGACAAAGACTCTAAAGTACTGAGCCTTGTATCGTATGCATGGGCGGGCTTTGGTGCCGCGTTTGGCCCGGCTTTGATTCTGTCTTTATACTGGAAACGGATGAATAAAGCAGGAGCTCTGGCGGGGATCATCGTTGGGGGCGTGACGGTTGTGGTATGGAAACAGCTAAGCGGTGGCTGGTTTGATCTGTACGAGATCATCCCAGGCATGCTCTTTGCCTTTGTCGCCATTATCGGTGTTACGCTGGCAACACCGGCGCCAGCGCGTGAAACAGAAGAGTGTTTTGAAGAGTTCGAAACGGAATTAAAACGTTAAATAGTTAACGTTTAAGATAAAAAGCCCCGCGTAGCGGGGCTTTTTTTTTGCTTTTAATATTCTGTGCTATTTGTTGGTTTGTGTTTTTTATTACCTTATTTTTTGTTGTTTAGTGATTATATGTATTCAGAATAATCAAAAATAAAGGATCTTATCCTATTATATTGAAGATAATAGGGAATATGATTTATTAAGCGTGGCTACAATAGAGTGAAACAAAGATGGTGTCTCTGACGTTTTGAGTCGCTGATAATGATTGAAGGTGAAGCTATGACAAATACAACTGACCAGTTCCGGATAAAAATTCGTGATCATTACCTTGCTGAAGAGCGTCAGGTTATCCGTGATTTGGTTGCCAATGCGCGTATGACCGCAGAAGATCGGGATCAGATCTCTGCTAATGCGGCACAACTGGTGACCACAGTTCGTAACGAAAGCTCGCCTTCGATGATGGAAAAGTTTCTCGCAGAGTACGGCCTGACGACCAAAGAAGGTGTTGCTTTGATGTGCCTGGCTGAAGCGCTGTTACGGGTGCCTGATGCGGTTACTATCGATGCGCTGATTGAAGATAAAGTGGCTTCTGGCAACTGGGGCGAGCATCTGGGCAAGTCTCGTTCTTCTCTGGTTAACTCATCAACCTGGGCCTTATTACTGACTGGCAAGCTGATTGCTCCAACCGAAGATAAAGGTGTGACTCAGGCGCTACGGGGGATGATTAAGCGTTTGGGAGAGCCTGTTGTACGTACTGCAGTTGGTCAGTCTATGAAAGAACTGGGCCGACAGTTTGTTCTGGGCCGCACTATAGATGAGGCCACTAAGCGCGCGAGGAAATTAGAAAAACAGGGCTATTCATATTCCTACGATATGCTGGGTGAGGCCGCCCGTACGGATGCGGATGCCTTGCGTTATCACCAGTCGTACAGCGATGCTATTAGTAAGCTGACTCCAGCGTGTATTCATACTGATATTCGGATGAATCCGGGTATCTCGGTCAAGTTGTCTGCACTGCATGCCCGGTATGAGTTCGCACAGAAAGATCGGGTAATGGTCGAGTTGGTTGAGCGTACGAAAGCGCTGGCTCTGCAGGCGAAAGAAGCAAATATGGGTTTCAATATTGATGCAGAGGAACAGGATCGTCTGGATATCTCGCTCGATGTTATTGAAGCTGTATTGTCTGATGAGGCCTTAGCAGGCTGGGACGGTTTTGGCATAGTGGTTCAGGCGTTTGGTCCGAGAGCTTCATTTGTGCTGGATTGGCTCTACGATCTGGCAATTCGCCTGGATCGTAAAATCATGGTGCGCCTGGTTAAGGGTGCCTATTGGGATGCTGAAATTAAGCGAGCGCAGGAGATGGGTTTGGATGGTTTTCCTGTTTATACCCGCAAGGTTAATTCCGACGTATCTTATCTCTGTTGTGCTGAAAAATTGCTGGCGATGACCGATCGGATCTACCCACAATTTGCGACTCATAATGCTCATTCCGTTTCAGGCATTCTGCATTTGGCGCGTCATTTGAATCATGAAGATTTTGAATTCCAGCGTCTTCATGGCATGGGAGAGTCTCTGCATGACGCTGTACTGAAATCTGAAAATACTCGCTGTCGGATCTATGCACCGGTCGGGGCCCATCGGGATCTGTTGGCGTATCTGGTACGCCGTTTGTTGGAAAATGGGGCTAATAGTTCTTTTGTAAACCAGATTGTTGATACGCGTATTAAACCGGAGGAAATCGCCCGTGATCCTTTCTCCGCTGTTAGTGCTCTGGGTGAAAACATCAGCAGCAGTGCGATTTCACGCCCGGTTAACCTGTTTGGTGATAAGCGTGTTAATGCCCGTGGCTGGGATATCACAGATTCGGTTCAGGTTGAGGTGTTAGAAGCGCAACGACAGGAATTTAAAACGTTTAAGTGGACGGCTGCCCCTATAATCGCGGGCGAAGTGATGAGTACAGAATCCGTTGCCATTTATAACCCGGCGCTGCCTGATGACTGTGTCGGTCAGGTGACAAATACCTGTGCAGAAGATATTGAACTGGCTATTGAGGCCGCTCAGCAAGGTTATAACAGATGGTCACAAAAGAGTGCCGCAGAGCGGGCATCATGTCTGCAAAAATTTGCAGATCTGCTTGAAGAGAATGCGCCAGAGCTCTTTACACTGACGACCCGTGAAGCGGGTAAAACGCTGCTGGATGCGATTGGCGAACTACGTGAGGCGGTCGACTTTGCCCGTTTCTATGCTCTGGAGGCTATTCGCAATGAAACGGTTGGCGAAGCGCGGGGTGTTATTACCTGTATCTCTCCATGGAATTTCCCTCTGGCCATTTTTTCCGGCCAGGTATTGGCGGCAATTGCCGCAGGTAATGCGGTGTTGGCGAAGCCTGCAGATCAGACACCGCTAGTGGCTGCCCGTGCTGTTGAATTGATGCATCAGGCAGGCATTCCTAATGATGTGGTTCAGTTACTGCCGGGTAGTGGTATCGCTGTTGGCGCTCCTTTGACTTCTGATAGCAGAATTGCAGGTGTCTGCTTCACCGGTTCTACGGTGACTGCGCAACGAATCAATCGGGTAATGGCTGAGAATATGGCTCCAGAAGCGCCATTAGTTGCTGAGACGGGGGGCATGAACGCGATGATTGTCGATTCGACAGCACTACCCGAGCAGGTTGTACGTGATGTACTGGCTTCCTCCTTTCAGAGTGCTGGTCAGCGCTGTTCTGCATTGCGGGTGCTTTATCTACAGAAAGATATTGCCGATAATTTACTGGAGATGCTCTTTGGTGCAATGGATGAGTTGCGTGTCGGTAACCCCTGGGCGTTGAGTACAGATGTAGGGCCGGTAATCGATCAGTTAGCTAAAGATAAGATTGAAGCGCATTGCAGGAAGTTTAGTGCTCAAGGGCGGGTGATGAAGTCCTTAGCTAAGCCAGATGAGGGGCTGTTTGTTTCTCCTACGGTCATTAAGCTGGACAGTATTGCTGAATTGGATGAGGAAATTTTTGGTCCGGTTCTGCATGTAGTGACTTTTGAGGCGGATGAGATCGATGATGTTGTCGATGCAATCAATAACACAGGTTATGGCTTAACATTTGGCCTGCATACCCGGGTTGATAACCGGGTCGCTCAGATCTGCAATCGTATCAAAGTGGGTAACATCTATGTCAACCGTAATCAGATTGGCGCCATTGTAGGTTCTCAGCCTTTTGGTGGTGAAGGTCTTTCAGGTACGGGGCCTAAAGCAGGTGGGCCTCAATACGTAAAGCGGTTTATGAAGACAGAAGCGACAGCAGAGGTCGAATCGGATTTGAGCGCAACAGTGGGTTCCGCTCAGTTGCAAGAAGCGCTGGATCGTCTTGATAATAGTGGCTGGGTGGCAAAAACTGATAAGTCCGAACAGTTGCAGGCTCTGTTTCCTCAATTGGATATTACGTTTGCAGATTTGCAACAAGAAGCCGAGCCAATGCCCGGTCCCACAGGAGAGTTGAATCTACTTTCCTCTCATGCACGTGGAGTAGTGTTGTGCCTGGGGCCTGATCTGAAAAGTGCAATACGCCAGGCCGTATTGGCGCTTTCTCAGGGGAATGCAGTTATGGTTATTGCACCAAACACTGAGGGTAAGTTTCAGGCTGCTACAGAGGCTGGTTTGCCGGTAAAAGCGATCAGTGGGCTGCTGGATCCGAAAGCCCTGGCGAGTGTCACGGGTTTTGCTGCTGTAGTAAGTTGTGCCGATCAGGCTACTTTACATCGCTATCGGGTTGCGTTGGCTTCTCGTGACGGAGTGTTAATCCCACTCATTACTGAACGCAATGCGATAGAGCGTTTTACTTTAGAGCGTCATCTCTGTGTTGATACTACCGCTGCGGGGGGAAATGCCAGCCTGATTGCAGCGTCAGAATAGCTGCTTAAGAGCAGTGATTTTGGTTGTATAAGGCCTCACCACTCTTTGTCTCTGGGATCTTATCCCAGCGTCGAGTAGTCGTACTACCGACCTCGATGTTTCATGCCCCTCTTAGAGGGGCTTTTTTTTAGATAATTTAGGGATGCTTTTTTTTTCGCAACCAGCCCTGATCACAAAAGTACAATGACTCTCTCAGTTTGGTGATTCTAGTCAATAATTGATATTGCTAATCCGTGGGTAAGGCTTACTGTTATAGAGTAAGGTTTACGACAAGGAATTAAGTTGTGAGAGTGGTAAATAGTTCAACCAGTGATTTTTTGCATAACAATGTCAAAGTGTTTCGTTCACGGGTTTCAAAAACTGCCTGGCAGGGTATATCTGTAGCTATTATTGCACTGACAGTAGCGACGGCGGCTGTCGCGTATTTAGAGTCCGGTCAGATAAGTATCGCTAGTTTACTTGAGGCCCAGCGAACTAACTTTGCCCTTTGGATACTGGATATAGTGCCCTTTATCTTTGCGTTCTGGGGACAGTATTCCAGTACGGTGTTAGCGTATGAAGCCAGCGCCATGGTGATGGATCAGACTCAGGAACTGCGCGATAAAGCGGATAGCTTTGAGAAGCAAGCTCGCCACAGTATTACCCACGATCTGTTAACCGATATGCCGAATAAAGAGTTGTTTTACGATCGGGTAGAACAGCACATAGTATCACCCCGCGGTCAGACAATCTTTTCCGTGCTTTTAATTGAAGTCTCCAATTATAAAGAGATTAGCGATACGCTGGGGCGTAACAGTAGCGATAGTTTAATTAAACAGATCGCTGTTCGTTTAGAAAGCGCGTTTCCCAGTCCTTATTCTATTGCCCGTTTAGAAAGTAATACTTTTAGTTTGCTCGTTAGTGAAGAGCTGTCGGAAAGGTCAGTACTTGAACTGGCAGAGAGCGTTCATCGAGTGCTACATGATGCTTTCTTTGTTGAGAAGGTGAAGGTGTCAGCCCAGGCTAACATTGGTATTGTTCATTTCCCGCTGCATGGTACTGATGTTGATACGCTGGTCCAGCGTGCAGGTATTGCACTGTATATGGCGCAGAATTCGAATAAAGGCAGTGCGGTGTATGACTCATCTTTTGATGCCCACAGCCCGAAGCAACTAACACTCATGAGTGATTTGAGTCATGCGCTCGAGAACCAGGAACTGGAACTGTATTATCAGCCCAAAGTTAAAGTGTCTGATGGGTCAATCAGTGGTGCAGAAGCTTTGGTGAGATGGAACCATCCTAAGCATGGTTTGCTCGGCCCTGATCAGTTTATCCCGCTGATGGAGCGTACGCGATTGATTCAGGGGTTAACGCTGTGGGTCATTCAGGAAGGTTTCTCCCAGTGTGCCGAGTGGCATAGGACAGGTCTGGACATTATTCTGTCTATCAACCTTTCAGCCAAGGATCTGAACAACCCGGAACTGCCCGATCTGATCTCTGGTATTAAAGGTGCAACCGGTATTAATCCGGCCTGGATTACACTGGAAATTACGGAAAGCTCAATCATGACGGACCCTGATGCAGCGATGGGAATAATCAGACGTATACATGATATGGGCTTTCAGTTTTCTATCGATGACTACGGTACGGGCTACTCATCACTTTCATATCTCAAAAGCTTACCGCTAAAAGAGCTGAAGATTGATCGTTCTTTTGTCTCTGATATTTTACGTGATGAAAGTGATGCCGTCATTGTCAACGCTACCATCAATCTGGCACATAACCTCGGGTTAGAAGTGACAGCTGAAGGGGTTGAAGATCAGGCGACGCTGGAACTATTGAAAGAAGAGGGGTGCGATCTGGCACAGGGGTTCCACCTGGGTAGACCTATGCCGCAATCGGAGTTTAATCAGTGGTGTAGTGAAAATAGATAAATAAAAAATAGTAAAACAGGTTAAGTGTTAATATCAAAGCACTTAACCTACGATATCTAATTCCCGCTGTTTGAATTTGACGCCTCGTGCTTCTGCGAGTTCTTTGCAGGCGTCAATATCGACACCCTCCAATCCATTTATAGCACTGGCACTGACATCGCTGATATATTCAGGCGCCAGGGCAACAAATTCCAACATCGCTTCATAAGAACCTTTCAGAACAGGCTGACAGTGTCGGATATAAACCGCTTCATTCTGGGCGTTGAGTGAGATAGACAGTGCGTCGATACACTCACTTAGCTCCGGCAGGATGTTTCGTTTATTTACCAGACTGCCTAAACCATCGGTATTTAGTCGCGTTTTTCCACCTTGTGATTTCACCCAGTGTGCAATTTCAAGCATCGGCTTGAGTCGCAGAGTCGGTTCGCCATACCCGCAGAAAACGATACTTTCGTAATCTTTCGGGTTGCCAATTAAATCAATGATCTGCTGGGCTGGTGGACGAACCTCTATCGCTAGGTCATATCCTTTTACTTCGGTGCAGCCGTTATGCTTAGGGCAGAACTGGCAGGCAAGAGTGCAGCGATCAGTGAGATTGATATAGAGGTTTTGTTCAATTTGATACACCAGTGTTTCATCATGTGGTATCGCATTTAACTGGTGTGGCTGGTTAGGCTTTTGTTGTGACTGAGTAACTTGCTCAGAAGACTGTTCTTTTAGTGAGTTGTTCAGAGAATGCATGGAAAGGAGCCGCCATAAATTGAAGCACAAAGAATACCATTAACTAATTCAATTTATGATGATAAGCGTCAAGAGGAGAAGCTCAAATTCTCGATGCCTGAATAAATTGCTTCTATATTCAAAGTTTCGCATATATGATTAACCATATATATTGAATTGGGTGTGTTTGTCATGGATCCGATAGTCTTTTTTAAGAGCATAGCTGATGAAACCCGGCTTAAATCTGTTCTTTTAATCGATCAGAAGCAAGAGCTCTGTGTATGTGAACTGATGAACGCGCTGGAGTTAAGTCAGCCCAAAATCTCTCGCCACCTGGCTCAATTGAAAAAGTCAGGGTTACTGACTGACCGTCGTCAGGGCCAATGGGTTTTTTATCGTCTTAACCCTGATCTGCCTGCATGGTGCCAGAATGTATTGCGGGAAACCTCTGAGATGAACAGGGGCTATCTGGAAAAAGCTAGTCTGTTATTGCAGCAGATGAACGTTCGCCCCGACCGTTTTAATAACCTCTGCTAAGGGAAGGAGCAACAGATGTTTGAGGTATTTACCAGACTAGCTGATTGGCTTGCATATGACCTGGCTGGGCTTTCATCCTCGACAAAGTCGGGACAGGCCCTGCATTTCTTCGTTGAAGATACCACGAAGATCTTTGTTCTCCTCATCGTCATGATCTACCTGATCGCGCTTATCCGAGCTTCACTTAATGTAGATCGAGTACGAGATTTTTTAGCGGGAAAAAACCGTGGGGCAGGTTATCTGATGGGGGCGGGTTTTGGAGCAGTCACCCCTTTTTGCTCATGTTCGAGTATTCCGGTGTTCCTGGGTTTCACCTCAGCAGGTATTCCAGTGGGCATTACCATGGCGTTTCTGTTGACCTCGCCGTTAATTAACGAGGTTGCCGTACTGTTGTTACTGAGTTTGCTTGGCTGGAAGTTTACTCTTGTCTATATTTTCGTGGGTATGATGGTGGGTATTCTTGGGGGTGTTTTCTTGGATGCAATTCGGGCGGAACGCTGGTTGCAATCCTTTGCTCTAAAAGCCTTAGAGCAGGGACGACAAACCAGTTCTGCTGGGTGTGTTTCGGTTGAGACAATGTCAATGACCGCACGGCATCGGTTTGCCCGCGATGAAACGCTGGAGATTTTTGGTCGGGTATGGAAATGGGTGATTGTTGGTGTAGGGCTGGGTGCCGCGCTGCATGGCTTTGTCCCGGATGGCTGGATAGAAGCTAATCTGGGAGATGGACAATGGTGGACAGTACCTGCCGCTGTAGGTGTAGGTATCCCGCTGTACTCAAACGCGACCGGTGTTATTCCAGTGATGGAAAGTCTGATCACTAATGGCTTGCCAATAGGCACAACACTGGCATTCTGTATGAGTACAGTAGCGGCTAGCTTTCCTGAATTTATTTTGCTGAAGCAGGTGATGCAGTGGCGTTTGCTGGCGATTTTATTTGCCATGCTTTTGTGTGCGTTTACCCTGATTGGCTGGATCTTTAATTTCCTTTTTCCGGTGTTATGACCGAAGGAGTTCGATATGAAAACGATTAAAGTGTTAGGTAGTGGCTGTACAAAATGTCGTAAAACTGCAGAGCTGATTGAGAAGCTATCGTCTGAATTAGGGGTTGAGGTGGCAGTGCTGAAAGAGACCGATGTTCAGGTGATAATGGAATATGGCGTGATGCGTACTCCGGCTGTAGTAGTTGATGAACAGTTGGTACATAGCGGAAGCATTCCGAGTCAAAGTGATGTTACAAGCTGGCTTAAAAACTGAGAAGTATAAGTTAAGCAAGTTGAATCAGGCGTTGAGCTACCCTTAGGGCTAAACAGTTAAAAAGAGGCGAGTCGAGTGACAATAAAAGTAGGTATTAACGGGTTTGGCCGGATGGGGCGTTTGGCATTACGGGCAGCATGGGACTGGCCTGAGCTTGAATTTGTACAGATTAATGACCCCGCAGGGGATGCTGTTACCCTGGCCCATCTGCTGACCTTTGACTCTGTTCATGGCATCTGGAAGCATGAAGCCACGGCAGATACTGGTAGCAGTGAAATGCTTATCGAAGGCAAACACCTGCACTGTACTCAGAACAGGGCGATAGAAGATACAGACTGGTCTGACTGCGATATTGTCATTGAAGCCTCCGGGGTGATGAAGAGCAAAGCGAAATTACAGCCCTATCTCGATCAGGGGGTTAAACGGGTAGTAGTGACAGCGCCGGTGAAAGAAGAGGGCGTGCTCAATATTGTGATGGGGGTTAATCACCATCTGTATGATAAGGATCTCTATCCGATAGTCACCGCTGCATCTTGTACTACCAATTGTCTGGCGCCTGCCGTCAAAGTGATTCATGAGAAGCTGGGTATTAAGCATGGTTCTATGACTACCATTCACGATATTACAAATACTCAGACTATTCTCGACGCCCCCCATAAAGATCTGCGCAGGGCTCGGGCATGCGGCAGTAATTTAATTCCAACCACGACGGGGTCTGCAACGGCTATCACGCATATCTTTCCTGAGCTGAAGGGCAAGCTGAATGGTCATGCGGTACGGGTTCCTCTTGCCAATGCTTCGATTACGGATTGCGTTTTTGAACTGCAGCGTCCGACAACGGAAGCAGAGGTAAACAGCTTGCTTAAAGAGGCTGCAGAAGGTGAGTTGAAAGATATTCTGGGTTATGAAGAGCGCCCACTGGTGTCTGTCGATTACAAGACTGATCCGCGTTCCTGTATTGTCGATGCGCTGTCCACTATGGTGGTAAATGATACCCAGCTTAAAATGTACCTCTGGTACGATAATGAGTGGGGCTATGCGAACCGTACTGTAGAACTGGTACGGATGGTTGCAGCGCAGGAACAGGTATAAGCTTTGATGTCGGCCGTTCGACAGCTGTCGCCAGCGTTGCGGCAGTACCTGATCGTGACTGGGAATTACTGGGCCTTTACCTTAACTGATGGGGCTCTGCGGATGTTGGTGGTGCTGCATTTCCATCAACTGGGTTATAGCCCGCTAGATATCGCTCTGTTGTTTCTGTTCTATGAGTTTTTCGGTGTAATCACTAACCTATTTGGCGGCTGGCTGGGTGCGCGTATCGGCCTTAACCGAACGATGAATATCGGATTGGGAATGCAAGTCGTGGCATTGTCGATGTTGTTAGTACCCACCGCGATGCTTACAGTACCCTGGGTGATGCTAGCTCAGGCGCTGTCAGGTATCGCCAAAGACTTGAATAAAATGAGCGCTAAAAGTTCGGTTAAGCAGTTGGTTCCGGCGAATGCAGAAGGGGCGTTGTATAAATGGGTAGCGATACTAACCGGCTCTAAGAATACGTTGAAAGGAGCGGGTTTCTTTCTCGGTGGTGCAATACTATCAGTCCTGAGCTTCCAGGGGGCTGTTTTGGCCATGTGTATCGCTTTGGGATGCGTATGGATTCTTAGCCTAGTAGCGTTAAAAGCGGAGCTGGGTAAGGCGAGAAGTAAGCCTAAGTTTAGTCAGATTTTTTCCCAAAGTAGGGCTGTTAATTACCTTTCAGCCGCGCGGATGTTTCTGTTTGGGGCGCGTGATGTCTGGTTTGTGGTGGCGTTACCGGTCTATCTGGCCAGTACGCTCGGCTGGGATCATTGGTCTGTCGGTGGCTTTCTGGCGCTTTGGGTGATCGGTTACGGCATTATCCAATCAGTGGCGCCATACTTCACCGGTAAGCGTTCTGGGCGACTCCCCGGCGGACGTGAAGTCTGTCTATGGGCTTCAGCACTGGTGTTGTTGCCCGTGATGATCGCGCTGTCACTGACAAATAATCTTTATCCTCAGACAGCCCTGTTCGTTGGCTTACTGATCTTCGGTGGAGTTTTTGCTATCAACTCCTCGCTGCACAGCTATCTGATTGTCAGTTATGCCCGTGAAGATGGCGCATCAATGGATGTTGGCTTTTACTATATGGCCAATGCGATGGGACGGCTTATCGGCACTGTGTTGTCGGGATATCTGTTTCAAGTTTCCGGACTAACCGCCTGTCTTTGGGTCTCCGCGCTGTTTTTAGCTATTGCTGCTGTTATCTCCCTTCTGTTGCCCCGTGCTTAATTTTCATATGCTGGAGATAACCGATACATGAATAGGCTGTTAAAGTGGTATTAACTTAATGTTTTGTTTCAATCAACGTTCATCTTGTGAGTGTTAGAGGAAAAGTAATGCGACAGGCTGACATTCAAGCGGCAGCAAAAGTCTTAGTGGATCGTCGGTTGAATAACCGATTAACAGGCCCGCTAGAACCGCCATTCAGGCCCAGCACGGTGGATGACGCACTGGCCATCCAGCAAGCTGTGATTGAACTGGCAGAAGATAGTGTCGGCGGTTGGAAGTGTGCGTTGCCGATAGAGATTGATGGCTTAAAGGAAGTTCCGGTTCTGGCCCCCATCTTTACTGAAAGTGTCTATCAAGGTTCGTGCTGTTCAATGAATACCGATGAGGGTGTTTGCAAAATAGAGCCTGAGATCGCATTTCAATTTGGACAGACTCTTCCCAGGCGCCCACAACCCTATACGGATCAGGAAATTGTCGCGGCATTGTCGGGTGCCCGGTTGTCATTAGAGCTTATTCAGAGTCGCTATCTTGACCCAGACTCGATTAGCTATTTTGAGCACCTGTCGGATTGCCTTTTTAATCAGGGGCTCTACCTTGGCCCTGAGATTAGTCTTGAACAGGCGTTTAAGGCATCCGAGATCGAATTTTCACTGAAGATTGGCTCGATATCAGAATCTGTTGGCATTTCAGGCAAACACCCAAACATCTATCCGCAGGTACCACTGTTCTGGTTGGTGAATTTTCTTAGAGAGCGAGGGAGGGGGATTGAAGCGGGCCAGTGGGTGATTACAAGCTCTTATGCGGGGGTTATTGAAATACCGACAGATAAGGTTTTCACCTTAGCGTATGAAAAATTAGGTGAGATTTCTTTACAGTTTGAGCTAAACTAACTACTTAATATTTATATGAAAATGGGGTGGGATATGGGGATTATATCGTGGATTGTTTTAGGTCTGATCGCGGGGATGCTGGCTAAATGGTTGATGCCTGGCAAAGACGGTGGCGGTTTTATTATCACAACTCTGTTGGGTATCGCAGGTGCTTTTGTTGGTGGTTTCCTGGGTAGTCTGATTGGCCTGGGTGGATTGGACGGTTTGAGTCTGGGTAGTATTGCTACTGCGACTGCGGGAGCTTTCATCCTGCTGTTTGCTTATAACAAGCTTAAATAAAAAACAGAATCAGATCAGTTTCACCAGATTCTGCATAAAAGGTTGTGCTCAGGTAGTCTGCCACGGCCGATAGTTCTTTCAAACAATTTGTCATCGGATACAGGTGGCTTAAGTTAAAAGTTGATACCCTGAAATCAAAGTGTTTAAAGGTACCCCCATATGATTAATGAAGTACTTGAACTCAGATCTGGTCAGGTTGCCTATATCAGTAGTCTGATGGCCGGTTTTTCTTTGTCTATTGCGGTACAAATTATTCGGGGTAAAGATCAGCGCTTAGTTGCTACGGTTAATTACCTTTTATTTATCGTAACGACTTTGCTGTTTTTAATCGCGTTGTATATCGATGTTTCGATCAGCTTACGTGTCGTCGGCATTGAACATTTTACTGAGGAAGCACTTAGTCGTATTGGACGAATCAGAAATTTTGGTACTTCCGCTGCAACGTCAGCCTTTTTGTTGTTCATATTGTCTATAGGCGTTTTGGGTTGGCTAAAGTCAAATCGAACAGGGATTATTAGCACTATCATCGTTGCGATGACTTTAGCCACTATTATCGTGGCCAGAAACATGATTGTTGGTTTAGATATATAGAGCAACCAGGAGAATAAATCCGTACGTTTTTAAGTCAGTAGTGCTGACCAAAAAAGCGAGAATTTTTTGAGAAAGAACGTGATACAGGAAGTATCTTGCCCGAATGGAAGGCTTAGTTGCGGCTGTTCCATTGAATTGCCAGTCTCCACTTTTCTTTCTGATGGCACAATCAGGCCTGTATCAGTTCAATTTATGCTAAAGTGCCTGCCTGATTCTCATTTGTCTGGACCTTTTTTGTGACTAATAACGATATTCTGCGCCGCCTACGCTATACATTCGATTACAGTGATACCAAAATGATTGGTGTTTTTCGTCATGCCGATATGGCGGTGACTCGTGTTCAACTGACTAGTTGGATGAAAAAAGAGGAAGATGCAGAGTATGTGCGTTTGACTGACCTGGAAATGGCAACTTTCCTGAATGGCCTTATTGTTGAAAAACGTGGCCGTCAGGATGGTCCCCAGCCAGTGCCTGAGCGCCAGGTGAATAACAACATCATATTCCGTAAACTAAAGATCGCGCTTAACCTGAATGCGGAAGATATTCTGGAAATGCTCAAGCTCGCAGGTGTTGGCCTGAGTAAGCATGAATTGAGTGCTCTTTTTCGCAAGCAGGGTCACCAGAATTATCGTGAGTGTAAGGATCAGGTACTGCGTAATTTTCTGTCGGGTTTACAGTATAAGTTGCGGGACAAAGTGCCTCAGAAGGACAGCGATAAGCCATTGAGAAAAACCGCGAGTGTTGCGGATCAGTCCGGTGCCCCTGTACGTAAACGTTCACAGCATAAAAGTGCAGCATCAGAAAGAGAATTTATTGTCGATAAGCCCGCCGCCGACAAGAGCCAGGCTACATCGGTAAAAGAGAGCACCCCTGCTAAAACTGAAAACGAGAGTAATTCAGTCTGGGCAAAGGCGTTGGCAAAAAGCAGTAAAAAGCACGATTAGCTTTCGTAGAGTGTTTATATTTGATGCACCGATATAAGGAAATGACTGACAGATGAAAGAGAAACGGTTGCCGCCGACCAAAGATCAGATAGCACTGTTCACTCTTTTCAATGGCATGACTTTAGAAGATATAAAGCAGCCAGTCGGAGTTGATGAGCTGGCATTAGCATTGCAAGATCTGCTCGGTAGTCCGTTTGTCGGCTTTGATACCGAATCGAAGCCTGTGTTCCGTAAAGAACAGAAATCTGATGGTCCCCATGTTGTTCAGCTATGTACTGCTGATACGGCCTATATTTTCAAATTACATGACAAAGAGACTTACTCTGTTATCAGTCAGGTTTTAGGTGCGGCGCAAGTGGTGAAGGTTGGCTTTGGGCTTCAATCTGATCGTAGTCATATCCGACGTAAATTTGGTGTCGAGATCAAGGGAATACTGGATCTGGATACGGTTTATCGTAAACTGGGCTATCGTCGTCAGCTGGGTGTTAAAGCGGCTGTTGCAGTACAGTTTGGCCAAAAATTTATTAAGTCAAAACGTGTGTCGACCTCAAACTGGTCGCTACCCCAATTGAGTGATGCTCAGTTACTTTATGCTGCGAATGATGCTTTTGCCGCGCTGCGGATATTGCAGGGGCTAGAGGATAAAGGTCATGGGCAGATAGTACGTGAACTGATTTGTTAAGTCCGGTAGAACAAGTCTCTAGCGCCTTAAATATTGAATAGGATGTTTATAAAATGATTCTGAAGACCTTTTCCGAACTGCCTGCGCTGGAGATTGAGCCGGGTACAGACTGTTCTTTTCTTAGCCACAGCCCTAAAGGTGAGTCTGTTCTGACAGTTGCCTATGCGACTAAAAGGGACTTTCTATCGGTACCTAAAACTTACACTGCGATTCAGTTTAAAGGCAGTGAGCTAGTGCCACTGGAGTTTCATGCGGTATCTCGACAGGATTACCTGGAACAGCTGGAACTTGCTGAAAGCTGGTTTAAATCAGGCCTTTACGAGCTAGAAAAGGCAAAGGATTACACCATTCTGTTACTGCTGACCAATGATCGTGCGCTAGAGATAATTTTTGGTAGCTATGATGTGTTGGAAGACAGTTATCACTGCGCAGATTCACAAGCGGCGTTGATAGCCCATATTAGCGGCGAGTAACCATCAGATGAAGTAATCACGTCCTTCCAGTGGCGCAACTTCGATGTAACCACTGCTCTTAATAAGAATAGGGATGCATTCAATGGAACTTGATATTTTTATTGTTGATGCCTTTACGCAAGATCAGTTTAAAGGTAATTCTGCAGCTGTTGTCCCATTGGATGAGTGGCTTGAACCTGAGTTAATGCAGCAGATTGCCGCAGAAAATAATCTATCTGAAACGGCTTTTATTAAGGCTCTATCTTCTAATCAATATGAGATTCGCTGGTTTTCTCCTCTAACTGAAATAGATTTTTGTGGGCATGCAACTCTGGCTTCATCTTATGTGATCTTTAACCATTTTAATTGTCATGGTGAGATTGAGTTTTTTACATTGAAAGTTGGATCGCTGGGCGTCAATCAATTAGATGATGGCCGGATAGAGATGAGCTTTCCGAATCAATGTCCTGAACTGGTCAGCGATATACCTCAAGCGCTATTGAGTGGTTTGTCGGTAAAACCGGTTAAAGTGTTAAAAAATCGTCAGGCCTATTTCGCAGTGATGTCTTCAGAAGATGAAGTGAGAGCGGTTAGGTATCAGATTGAACAGCTAAAGCAGTTAGCGCCGTTAGATGTTGTCGTCACCGCTAAGTCCAATGAGTACGACTTCATTTCGCGTTATTTTTGGCCTGCAAATGGTGGTGATGAAGATCCGGTGACAGGCTCTATACACTCAGGTCTGGCGCCTTATTGGGCAGAACAGTTAGCTAAGACCGATTTAGTGGCTTATCAGTCATCACAGCGTGGTGGGGTCCTGTTTTGTTGCGTTGTGAAAGACCGCGTATTAGTGTCAGGTTTTGGTGTTCTATACCTGCAGGGTAAAGCTTACGTATAGTGGTAATTATTAGTAATTTGATCAGGACAAAAGTATGAAGTTAATAGCTCAATACGATTAACTATAAAATCATATCTCTGACACTTTCTCTTAAAATAATTAAGAAGGCTCTCCTAGCAACGAGCAAGCGGCGAAGCTGCATCTAGCAAGTCGCGAAGCGACGTTCTAGCCACTGTTTTGAACGCTTTAGCGTTCAAAATATCTCCCCGGTGTCTTGCCTAATGCTTTACGAAACATTGTGATAAAAGCACTCTGGCTATTGTAGCCCAGATCCTGAGCGATATTGGCTACGGCATCTCCTTCGGCGATACGGGTTAAAGCTGCGAGCAAACGAGCCTGTTGTCGCCACTGTCCGAAGGTCATCCCGGTTTCTTGTCTGAAATGTCGTGCCAGAGAGCGAGTGCTGGTGCCGAGTTCTTCAGCCCAGTCATCCATTGAACGAGGGTCTGCGGGGTCGGTGCGTAACTGAGCAGCAATTGCTAGTAATAATCTGCTGCTAGGCTGGGGAAGATGCAGGGGGACTTCTGGTGTGGTTTTTAGCTGATCAAGAAACACATCAACTATGCGTCCCTCGGTACCGGCTTCTTCATAAAGGGGCTCAAATTTCACCATCTCAAGTATCAGTTCCCGTAGCAACGGCGTGACATGCATTACCTGACATTGGGTGGGTAAGGCTTTAGCGGCTTCCGGAGATATGTAGACATTGCGCATCTGCACCGGGTGGATGGTACGGGCATCATGTTCAATGAAGGCAGGAATCCAGACTGCTCGCTGTGGTGGTACGACCCAATAGCCGACCTCCTTAGCAGAGACTTGTATTAGCCCGTCGGCGATAAACAGCAGCTGCCCCCAGCCGTGGCTGTGAAAAGGAGAATAAAAACCTGCATCGTGATCAGCTTTGCGCACTACAACTTTGCGTGGCACATGTTCGAGTCGGTTAACCGGTTTTCCATTCACCTTGACCCAGTGTTTAGGCACTTCCGGTAGCTCTGTCTGTTTCTCGGTATAAATTGGCATGTTTTATTATATACGCCATATGCTTTGTTTTTTAAAGTAGATGACTGATTAATTAAGTAATGCTGTCCGATATTACGTTTGCATACAGTACTTATACTTATTCTGGAGAAATTGCAGTGAATCTTATTCGTCGACCCGAGATGTTTCTATTTTTAATGGCCGCGGCAATGCCATTATCGATGGGTGTCTGGATGGCTCTGCTGAATAATTTTTCTATCGAGCAGGCTGCTTTTACCGGTGTTGAAATCGGTATCTTGCAATCCTTACGTGAGATTCCTGGATTTTTATCTTTCGCCGCGGTGCTGTTGTTAGTGTTATTGCGAGAACAAACGCTGGCCTTAGTATCGATGTTACTGCTGGGTCTGGGAACCGCGATGACCGGTTTTTTCCCCACTGAGATAGGCCTGTATTGTACAACGGTGCTGATGTCGCTTGGCTTCCACTATTACGAGACCATGAATCAATCTCTGTCACTGCAGTTATTCAGTCAGGAAGAGGCTCCACATCGGTTAGGTCAGATGGTGGCAATAGGCTCATTTGCCAGTTTGATCGCTTTTGGGCTGGTGTGGTTGGCACTGGATGTCTATGGACTAGAGATGAAAACTGTCTACCTGTTAGGGGGGGGAATGACCGTTGGGATCACTCTGTTCTGCTGGTTAGCCTTTCCCCGTATGACTGGAAAAGTTGAGCAACACAAAAAGCTGGTTGTGCGAAAACGCTACTGGCTATATTACGCATTGGTGTTTATGGGAGGTGCGCGTCGGCAGATTTTTATGGTATTTGCGAGCTTTCTGATGGTTGAGAAGTTTGGTTTCTCTGCCGGCGAAATCTCGATCATGTTTTTGGTGAATGGGGCGCTGAACATGTTTTTTGCGCCTAAAATAGGCAAGCTGATTGGGCATTGGGGAGAGCGTAAAACGCTGACAGCTGAATATATTGGTCTGATTGCAGTCTTTACTGCTTATGCGATTGTGTCGAATCCCTGGATAGCAGTAGGGCTGTATATTGCAGACCATCTTTTGTTCTCTATGGCGATAGCTCAGAAAACCTATTTGCAGAAGATTGCCGACCCTAAAGATCTGGCATCTACCGCCGGTGTCTCCTTTACCATCAATCACATTGCCGCCGTAGTGCTCCCAGCGGCTTATGGTTTGCTTTGGATCTTTTCACCAGCGGCGGTATTTCTTACCGGTGCAGCAATGGGGGGGGTGTCGCTGGTTCTGGCTCGAATGGTGCCTGAAAAACCAGGGCCAGGGGTCGAGACTGTCAGGTTTAAGGGAGCGGTTGTAGAAACGCACTGATCAGGTAGCCGCGCATGACTGATGGGGCTGTCCTATGGCTAACTGGAAAGACTATTGGGTGATTTCTTTCCATGCCTTGTCTGCCTGTTCCTTATAAGATTTCCAGTCACCGTTAAGCCAGCGTTGGCGACCACGCTCTGCATAGAACAGATGGAGACTATTGTCGAAAAATTCCCAGACAGTGCCATCTGTGTGTATTAGTCCTTCACCGAGGCTTAGTGCGTTGGCACAATGGCCGTTATATTGTGGTTTGTATTGACTGGGGTTTGCTGCAAACTTATCCGCTGACGCCTGGCTGGTAAAGCGCCAATTAGCGCCAGCCCACTCTACAGTGAATGTTTTCTTACCGATCACTTCGTTGTGACTTTCCCGCACTTCTGGGGAGTGATAGGCAACCGTATCATGACCCTCAATAGCGATGCCGCCAAAAAAACTCTTGCTGACAGGTTCCGCTGCAAAAGCGAGGCTACTGATGAATAAAAGTAGTAGTAGGGTGTTTTTCATAAGGCTTTCGGTGTGTTGTTATTGGTTTAATTGTAGGTAATAACCGGGAAGGGTATCCAGAAGTTAAGTGGCGCGATATTCCACCTTTTTAGCGATCAAACCTATATCCATTCCCGCCAGCCTTTTTGGCTTCATACATGGCTTGATCTGCTTCGTGCAAAAGTGATTCCATCGGTTGCCCGTTATAGTGGATAGCGATACCGATGCTTATGCCAACATTCAGGGATTGTTCGTTGAAGATCATAGGCTCCTTGAAAGTATGGATGATACGTTGAGCGATAACTTCAAGGTGCTCTTTTGTACCTGGGATAGGAAGAATTGCAGCGAATTCATCGCCGCCTAACCGGGCCAGGGTATCGCTTTCTCGAAGTATCAGTTTTAATCGTTCGCTGAATTGTTCTAGAACGTAGTCTCCAGCGCTATGACTGTACACATCATTTATTGATTTAAAATTGTCCAGATCAAGATAGACTAAGGCGAGCGAACCTTTATGCCGTTTAGTCCGTGCTAACTCAAGTTCTAAGACTTGCGAGAATAGTCTGCGGTTACATAGCCCTGTCAGGGGGTCATGGTGAGCAAGGTGATGGATTTTCTGTTGAGCTTTGATGTTGTTGTGTTGTACCCGGTAATACATCAGGGCACCTATGCCAGTTACCAGGGTGACCATAATAAAAAACAAACCCAGTGGAGGAGATACGTCACTGAGATCTGCTGCAATAATTTCGGGTCTGACCAGGGTGACTAGCTTCCAAACGGGGTGTTGTTGCTTTTGACCTGAGCTGTTTAATGCTAAGAGGGGTTGACTTGTTTCTACTGTTTCAAAAACAAAGTAGCCATCTGGCGTCTTAAGAAAACCGTTTTTATTGGCGCTGATTGTTTTCCATACCCCAGGATAGTATTTTTCCATTGTTCTGTTTTTGAATTCAGGAAACATGAAAGCCCAGGCTGCATCCTGCTCTCGTCCAGAAATCCAGTAACCATCTTGGTTGAGTAACATCATTTCGCCAATTGACGTCTTAGCCGAAAGCTTCAACTGTTTTAATAACTCGGAGGCGTTAAGGTTGATAATTACGATACCCTGTTTATTACCCAGAGAGTCACTGACCGGTGTAGCGGTTCGAACTATCGGTTTAAAGGGCAGCTCTATGCGTCCTTTCTCAATATTCAGGTCCATGGGAGAGATGTAGATTTCGCCTGGGTTAAGATGGAATGCATCAGTGAAGTAATAACGGTTAGATTTATCCTGAAGTTTGTCTTCAGTGACAACTAATTGTCCCTGATAGTCCTGGTTAATTCTGAGTCGCTCTAACCCTTCGTGATTTATAAAACGGATCTGTTCATAGGAGGGTTTGATTTCTGATAGATTGATATAATCAGTGGTCAGCTCGGACAACGCTTCAGGTTGGTTGATCAGAACGTTTTGCAGGTTAACCTGGCGAGCTAATATCAATGTGTCCAGCGTTGCATCATAGACTTGATGAGTCAGATTCTCTTTGATCAGACTTAACTGTTGCTGTTCCTGGTCTATCAGCTGAGTGATGTGTATTTGTTTCTGTTGTTGAGTCATGTTGATCAAAAACAACAGAAATAAGCTCAGGCAGAAAAGATAGCAAACAAGCAGAAAGACTTTTAATGCAGACTTCTGTGCTTTAACTGTCGGGACTTGTGGGTTTTCGTTGCTGCCTGTTGCAAGGTAATAGTGAACTACCAGGAGGGTTAGGGAAGCAAACAGAATACCATCTAATAAGATTATCAGCTGGTGGTGTGTGGTGAATGTAAACAACGGAAATATCAGCATCAGTAATGCTTCAATGCCAAATGCAAACACACCTGCCTGAAGTTGCATGGACTCTCGTCTGAGATTCATCCGGGGCGTTAATCGACCGGTACGTAAAAGGTAGCGAGTTATTAATACAACGACCACGGCGACGGTGCCGGCATCAATAAAAATTTCCAGCCAGAAATAGTTTTTACTGATGTGCATTGCTTGAACCAAGTTCATTATCAGAACTTCAGTTATCATCAATGCAGCAAATAGAAATAATCGAGCTAGCATAGTTATGAATTTGCCTCGCGTTGCGTCAGATACAGAGCACTAAGGGCTCTGTATAAATTTGAATCTCTACTTTTCAAATCACTAATCTGTTTCACGTTAAGCACTTAGATCGGTATCTCAGCGAGTAATTAAGGCCTATTTTATCAGAGCGGGCAGGTGACAATATGTGTAAAGGTGGCAAACTGGGGACATAAAAAAGCCCCCGGGAAGGGGGCTTGAGTTTAGTCAGTTGTTCATGCGCCGACGATACCGCCATCAATGCGCTGAACAGTCATGATGGTCGAACGGGGTTTACTGTTTCCGCCTGCTGGAAAGTGCGACGGTTTACCTTTCTCGCCTGGGTGTTGCACTCCCACAAACAGGGTGCGCTGATCTGGAGAGAAGCTTAATCCTGTGATCTCACAAGCGATAGGGCCGGTTGCGAAACGCCGGACTTCTCCTGTTTCCGGGTCTGCAACCAGCATTTGATTATTACCCATGCCAGCGAAGTCTCCTTCGTTGGAATATTTTCCATCGGTTAGGATCCAGAGCCGGCCATCCAGATCAAAACCAAGCCCATCCGGACTGTTAAACATATTCTCATTATTGATGTTAGCCGAACCGGCAAAGAAGTCTTTATGTACTGAGGGGTTGCCGGCAACCAGGAAAAGATCCCATTTGAAGCTTGTTGCTGTGTTATCGCTGTTTGTTTCAGTCCAGCGAACAATCTGCCCATACTTATTGTTAGCGCGTGGATTAGGGCCGCCAACAGGCTGATTGTCCTTTTTCCCACGATGTTTGTTATTGGTTAGGGTGCAGCAGACAGTCTTCGTTGTAGGGTGCACTGCAACCCACTCAGGGCGATCCATAGTGGTTGCACCAACAACGGTAGCAGCTTCGCGAGCGAAGATGACAACTTCTGCCTGGCTGTTAAAGCCGTTTTCACTTGTCAGGCCGTTCTTTCCGTAAGTGAGCTCAATCCACTCACCTTTACCCTGAACTTCACCAGTCTCAGCGCTAAAACGGGCAACGTACAAGGTCCCTTCGTCCAGCAGATTTCGATTTGCTACCTTTTCTGAAGGGTTGAACTTCTGCTTGCTGACAAATTTGTACAGATGCTCGCCACGCTCATCGTCACCAAGATATACAACTACTTGGCCGTTATCGGCGATAGTCACCGCAGCATTTTCATGCTTAAAACGGCCTAGTGCCGTGCGCTTAATCGGCGTCGATGTTGGGTCCATCGGATCGATTTCTACAACCCAGCCGTGGCGATTAGGTTCATTTGGCTCTTGGGTGATATCGAAGCGGTTATCAAACTTGTACCACTGATATTTACTGTCATCTTTCAGGCCATAGCGCTTTTCATGGCCATTTAATTCAGCCCCGGGCTTGGCAAAGTAGCCATTAAAATTCTCTTCGCATGTCAGGTAAGTTCCCCAGGGCGTTTCACCATTAGCGCAGTTATTAAATGTTCCCAGTACTTTTTTTCCGCTCTTATCGGCGCTGGTTTTCAGAAGATTATCTCCCGCTGCCGGGCCGGTAAGCATCATCTCAGTGTTAGCGGTGATACGACGGTTATAGTCAGATGTTTTACTGTATTCCCAGCCATCTGCAGTACGTGTAATTTCAAAAATAGAGACGCCATGCGCAGCCTGAGCTTTTTTTACATCATCGGCGGTCATAGCGTCGCCTTTGTGATCAAACAGCAGTTTATAGTTAGTATATTCGTTGTTAACGGCCAGCAGAGCACGGTCTTCAGAGAGTGGGAAGAAAGTCATTCCGTCGGTGTTATCACCGAATTGAGCTGCCTGAGCACTGGCGGGCTGTGTCCCGCTTTCATCAAATGCTGGTGCGCCTTTCAGGATAGGGTCTCCCCAGGAAATCAGTGGCTTAGCCGTATAGCCTTCAGGCACGATAAAAGTGTCTGCAGTGCTGGTCGCGACAGGCTTGAACCCCAGTAGCTTACTGCTTGGGTGGGTCGTCGCGGCCACTGCATTGGCCAGCGGATTTGTCGCCAGGAAAAGCCCCATCGCTGTCGCTCCACCTTGCAGAAAGCGGCGACGGCTGAGGCCAGCGTCTATGATTTTGCTGAAATCGGAGTCTTTTTCGGCGTGTAAAGCTGAGTCGGCCTGCAGTTGGTCTTTGTTCATGCTGAAATCCCTGAAACGGATGTGAATGTAATGTATAGGTTCGTAGAGCGCAGACTAGACGCTAATTATGTATCATAGATGACTCTAGTATGACGAAGCGATGACATTAGGTTAAGGGACGATACCGGCTTTATCTATCGGTAAAGAAAGATCAATGTAATATTTCTGTGTTTATCTAATGCTATATAGCTAAAGTAAATAACGAAAGGGAACAGCATGTTAGTTTTAGTATTGGGTTTGATTCTATTTCTGGGAATTCACTCTGTTTCAATTGTAGCTCAGCCGCTACGTGAACGGGCCGTTGCCATAAGTGATAGTGGCTGGAAACTGTTGTATGCGGTGATATCGTTTTTGGGCTTGTGGCTAATCATCAGTGGTTATGGTGAATCCCGGCTGGACCCATACATCGTTTATGTTACGCCTGGATGGATGAGGCATCTGGCCGCGTTATTGCTGTTGCCGGTATTTGTACTATTTCTGGCGCCATACTTTCCTGGGCGTATTAAGCGGGCAACGGGGCATCCGCAGCTTATTGCCGTTAAGCTCTGGGCGGTTTCTCACTTACTGGTCAACGGAGCTCTTGCTGATCTGCTGTTGTTTGGCGGTTTTCTTGCCTGGGCGGTTGTTGACCGTATCTCAATGAAAAGACGTCAACAACGCCCATTGCCTGGCGCGCCTGAATCATCCTATAACGACCTGATTTTGATCGTAGCCGGGGTTGTGCTTTACGGTGTCACCGTTGGCTGGGCTCATAAGTGGCTGATCGGTGTAGCGCCATTCGGTTGATTGACTGTTAATTCGGGTTTTAACGATCGAGTTCTTCTAAACCCTGGTTGGCTTCAAGTGCCCGACTTGGGGTCAAGAGGTGCTCTTTGATGAGGTCTTGTGCGCTTGTATTGTTGCGACCGAGTAAGGCCTCAATCAGGCGTTCATGTTCTTTTTGGTTGATATCAAAGATGGCACTTTCAGCCATGTTTTTCTTTAACCAGAGATTTCGATACCGAGAGGCTTTTTCATATAGCGAACGGCGAACCTGCAGTAGCGCCGGAGAGTTGCAGCCAATCGCAATAGCAGTATGAAAGGCCTGGTGACGGCGCTCCCACTCCTGTGGGTCTTTTTCTACTAAGTCACCAAATTTACTCATCTTATGAGCGGCAGCCAGAATACCTGCTTCCCATTCATCATCCCCTTTTTCAATGGCCAGGCCAATACAGAGCGCTTCAATTTCTGCGCGGGTGGCGTAGATATCCAGCATCTCTTCGCGGGAAACCGGGTGAACTTTAAATCCCCGTTGGTTTTCCACGACGACCAGCTGTTCGATTAAAAGTTGTGATAATGCTTCCCGCAGGGGGCTAACCCCGACTTGGTAGCGCTCTTTCAAACGCGTCATCTTAAGCTTTTCGCCGGGTTGGAAGTAGCCGTTGAGAATATCCTGTTTAAGTTCGCTTACCACTATCAGGGCAGAGCTATTCCGGTTGTTATCTGCGGCTACAGGCGATCTATTCATGGCTATTTTGACTTAGTTATCTGTTTTTAAAGGCTTTGTGATCATTTTACAGCTCTATTCTAAAGTAGCGACATTCATTAGTTAAGTGAAGTATTTAAAAATAATGTTGACGTTATACGAAAATGTCGACATTATTTAGTTGCCTTGCTACTGACTCAATTTTAACGGCCTTGATTCAGAGCTTGTTAGCGAGAAAAAATTGATAAGAACTCCAGTATCTGGTCGTGGTACCTGAAGAGAGTTCGCTGGACAGAATAAATACAGTTTTGGAGAGAACACTATGACAGCTCAGCTGCGTGAAGTTGAATCGACTGCCCCTCAAGGATTTTCTGTAGCACCCTATGCTGCGAATAAACGCTTGCAGGTTGTTACCCTGACATCAGAGACAATCAGCGCTTTTGATAAAGCGATTGCTGAGTGGCCAGTACAAGCGTTGGAATATAAGCCATTTCTACGTTATGCGGTTGCTGACAAGCTTGACGCTATCACCGGCTACGCGCTGGGTAAGTTTCTGAACGAGACCATGCAGGATCGTGATACCGGTGCTTTCATGCTGCAGTATGAGGGTGCTCCTGATATTGAAGCGGGAGAGTTACGTACAGAGTTTGATGTTAAATTGTCGACTGCGATCTCACATATTATCGGTATGCCGAACCATGACGCGATGTATGGTAAGTACTACGCTCGTTTCACAGTATTGAACGATGATAATTCTGATAGTTATCTGCGCCAGGCTCACCGTCGTATGGAACTGCATAACGATGGCACTTATGTAAACGAGCGTACTGATTTTGTCTTGATGCAGAAGCTGGGTGAGGCTCATATGGAAGGCGGTGACTCATTGTTGCTGCACGTCGATGACTGGGCAGAGCTGGATCGTTTCTATCATCACCCAATGGCTAAGCAGGATATTGTCTGGGGTGCGCCGAAATCTAAGAACGTAGAAACGAAGATTGAGCATCCTATCTTTTTTGAAGAGGACAAAAATGGTAAGCCGCATATGCTGTTTATCGATCAGTTTGCTGAACCACAGAATATGGCAGAAGGTCTTTATCTGTATGAGATGGGTGAGTCGCTGGAAGGGGATGAAAACTTTTTCGGAGTTCGCTTACCGGTAGGTACTATGCTGGTGGTTCAGAATCATTGCTGGCTGCATGGACGTGACAAGTTTGTTGCTCATCCTCAGTTAAGCCGCGAACTACTTCGCCAGCGCGGTCACTTTACTAAGTAATGATACGCGTTAATAAGTGCTGATATACTTCGGCGGGGCTGTTGCAGAGCAACTGTTCCGTCGTTTTTTGCTTTATAAGGGTGAATACTAATGACATACGATTACATCATTATCGGCGGCGGTATCGTTGGTATGTCGACCGGATGGCAGCTACAGCAGCGTTATCCTGACGCCAGGATTCTGTTGTTAGAAAAAGAGTCTGTGTACTCCAAGCACCAGACAGGCCATAACAGCGGAGTTATCCACGCGGGTGTTTATTATGCACCTGGGAGCCTGAAGGCACAGTTTTGTAAAGCGGGTGTTGCCGCAACAATGAAATTCTGTGATGAGAACAGTGTTCCATACAATCAGTGCGGTAAATTGCTGGTGGCTACGACCGATCTGGAAGTAGAGCGGATGCAAGCGCTTTATAAGCGCTGTCATGAAAATGGCATCGATGTTGAGCTGTTGGATGCTGAACAGTTGCAAGCCCGTGAACCGAATATTATTGGTCTGGGTGCGATTCTTGTGAAAGATACAGCCATCGTGAATTACCAACAGGTAACCACTAAGATGGCGGAGCGTTTTGTCGAGATAGGTGGGGATGCCCGCCTGAATCACAAAGTAACGGGCTTAAAAGAAACGGCAGATGAAGTAACAGTTGATGCTTTGCATAATGGGCAGCAGGTTAGTTTCAAAGGTCGTTTTCTGATTACCTGTTCCGGTCTGATGGCGGACCGCACCACGAAGATGCTGGGTATTGAGACTGACTTCCAGATCATCCCGTTTCGGGGGGAATACTATAAGCTCCCGGAAAAATACAATCAGATAGTTAACCACTTAATCTATCCGATTCCCGATCCAGACTTACCGTTCCTGGGTGTACATTTGACACGAATGATTGACGGTTCTGTTACCGTTGGTCCGAATGCCGTACAGGGGTGGAAACGAGAAGGCTATGGGAAGATCAATATCAGCCTGCGCGATATTTGGGATATGGTGACCTTTCCCGGTTTCTGGCGGGTACTTAAGGGCCATATTGGTACCGGTATTGTTGAAACTAAGAACTCTCTCTGGAAGCCGGGTTATCTGAAATTGGTTCAGAAGTACTGTCCGCAGCTTAAAACGGAAGATCTGCAGCATTATCCGGCGGGAATCCGTGCTCAGGCGGTTATGAAAGATGGATCATTGGTACACGATTTTCTGTTTGCTGAAAGCCCACGATCACTGCATGTCTGTAATGCGCCATCGCCTGCAGCAACATCAGCGATTCCTATTGGCGAGTATATTTGCGATAAAATAGTGGAGCAGACTAGTTAATTGCCAGCTATTGAAAATTGTTTATTAAAAAGCACCTCAGGGTGCTTTTTTTGTTTATAACCCAGATTAGAGGCCTTTGCCGGTCTGCTGTAATCTGAATATTCAAAGCCGTTGTCTTATGAACTTATCGGAGTGCCTTCAGATATCTGGCCAATATTTGCTGAACTTGCCTCAACCGCGATATCCAGAATTGGTGTAGTTGTTAATATTTCGTATGTAGTTTGGAATGTTATTGCCCCCAATTCAGAAAGCGCTCGGGGTTTTCTATCACGTTTTCAATTCGGTTGCGTAAAAGCTCGGCAAATTCTAACGTTATCATCGATGAAGGAGCATCGGATGGGAACATAAGCCCGACACGTAAATGTACATCAGGTTGAAAACGACGGAAGACTACTTTTCCCGGTTGAGCGTAGGTGGTGTAACTGAATGCTGATATTGGGTCTAATACACAGACTCCGAGTCCACGCTCAACAAACTTAAGTGCAGGTATAAAAAAGCGGGTTTGCAAGCATACGTTCATACGATGCCCGCTGGCTTCGAATAGCTGTAATAAGTCGTGGAAGATCATGTGATCGGGGTGCAGCGTTATCATTGGCTCTTCATCGAGCATTGCCGGTGTGATCACTGAGTGTTCTGCTAGAGGGTGGTTTGCAGGGATGGCGCAGGTACATAATAGTTCGAAGATTTGATTCCGACTGCCGTTTAACTGATGCATCGACATCTCTGCCAGGCCCAGGTCATATTGGTTAGAGGCGATCCACTCAACCACGGAATCAGAAGTTCGAGTCTGTAATGACGCTTGAACGTTGGGGTGTTCTTCTAAGTAGTCCGCCAGGATATCAGGTATAAAAAAGTTCGATGGGCCTGGCATACAACCAATGCGGAGGAAGCCGTATTGTTTGTTCTGAATGTCCTGTACAGTCTGACTTAGATCCTGGATTCGGGAGAAAATTGCTGCTACCTCGTTATAAAGGTAGTTAGCTTCCGGGGTAGGATATAGTCGTTTTTTCCTCCGTTCGAATAGTTGGAAACCTATATCCTCTTCCAGTGAACTAAGCATCATACTGACTGCTGGTTGGGTTCGATATAGCTGCTTGGCAGCTTGAGAAACCGAGCCGGTCAGCATTACTGCTCGAAAGGCTTCCATTTGTTTGAGGTTCATCGGTCGGCCTTAATTATTAGTTTTTCTTATGATTGGTGTTATAAGTTGCGCCTGACATTATGTTATAAGTAGAAATACGTTAAAGATCAACTCTGGTACTTAAAGGCAGTACAGATGCAGGAGTCATTAGCTAACGTATAACGTTAAGAATGAAATCGAACTATCCTGTCTATTGGCAGTTTGAGTAGGTTGTGATTGAGGGCTTTGAATTAAAACAGGGGTTGGCTTTTTAAAAGTAAAGCTCAACATCAGCTGGATACGCATAAGTACCCTGCTGACGTTGAAAGCCTGAGAAGTACTTACTTCTTCTTGCTAGTCCGTGCCGCTTCGTCTGTGTAGATTTTGTAGGTGACTTTCAGATCTGCTATCCACTCAGGGCCGTGGCGGAAGTCTACAAGGGCTCCAATATTCTCGTATGCCTCCAGGACTTTAGGGTCTTTCATGACTTTAGCGGTAACCGCTGTCAGTTTGTCCACAACCTCCTGAGGTACCCCTTTTGGTGCGAAGACACCAGACCAGCCGCCAAAGCTACCTTTGATACCGTAGTCAGCAAAGGTTGGAACACCGGGGAACGCGTCCATTTTCTGGTCGATAACCAAAGCTCGTGCACGGTCAGCTTTTACGTGAGGACCAAAGGCTGGCGGAAAGGATACGGCCGAATCGATGTGACCTCCTACCACGGAAACCATTGACTCCGCTGCCCCTTTTCCGTGAACGTACTTTGGTGTGTAGCCGGCCTGATTAGCGATAATATTGGCCATGATGGTGCCGGAAGAGGAAGCCCCCCAAGAGCCCTGAGTCACTCTGCCATTTTTTGCGCCAGCGATAAAATCATCAAATGTTTTGAAGGGGCTATCTTTAGCGACGACTACTGCCAGCGGTACAGAGGTGTATTTTACCACTGGCGTAAAGGTACTAAAGTTATAAGGCGTGTTGGTAAAATTAGGCGTCACCATCATGTTACTGACACCTGCGTTAATCAGAGTGTAACCGTCGTTTTTGGCTCGCGCCACAAATGAGGTACCAACCACTCCGCCGCCGCCGGTTTTGTTGATAACAACCACCGGAACACCCAGCTCTTTCTCGACTGCATCTGCCCAGATACGAGTGGTCAGGTCGGAGTCACCGCCGGCCCCCCAAGGTACGATTACCTGGATTGGTTTCTCTGGATATTCTGCCAGTGCAGCTCCTGATGCGAATGTCATAGTAACTGCAGTAGCAATAGATAGGAGGGTTTTTTTAGGGCTTTTCATACTTACTTCCTTTGACTTATTTTTATTTACGTTTAGCGGTCTTCACAGGGCAGTCCTGTAAAGGGGATCTTTTTATGATCAGGCAGTTTTTTCTTTTGCCTGAGGTGGGGCTTTTGACGTTTTTCGTTTCATTCGCATACTCGAGAAAACAAAGAATGCGGAGAGCGCTATAAATACCCATGAGAATGGAGAAGCAAAGAGTAGGTAATACTCAGAACCAACGATGGCAAATGCTTGATCCAGGTTCTGTTCCAGAAACGGTGTCAGGATGAAACCAATGATGAATACAGCGGGGTTTAAGCCAACCATTCGCATGCCGAAACCCATAATAGTGAAGGCTATCAGTACTAGAATGTCATCCATATTCTGGCCTGCAGTGAAGGCGCCAGTAAAGGCAAATACAGTAACGCATGGGAATATGTAGTAGCGACGCAGTGATGCCATTTTCACGAAGAACTTAAAGCCGGTTCGGGCGATGGCCAGCAGAAACAGGTCAGTGATCAGAAAGCCGGCAAATATCGCGTAGATAGTCTCTGTATGCTCAAAGAATATCATCGGACCTGGTGTCAGACCGTGGATAAGGAACGCTCCCATCAACAGTGCTGCTACATCGTCACCCGGAATGCTCAGGGTTAGCATTGGGATCATACTAGAGCCGCATACCGCATTATTAGCAGATTCAGCAGCTGCGATACCTTCAACAGAACCTTTACCGTACTCGTCAGGTTTTTTTGAAGTACGCTTTGCTTCACCGTAAGCGATAAAGGCCGCGGTACTGGAGCCCAGACCAGGAAGAGCGCCGACAAAAGTACCGATACCGCTGGATTTAAGGATAGTTCGGAATACTTGTTTGAACTCCTTAAAGCTGATTCGATTATCAGCAGGATTCGGTGAATGGGTGATCGCTAGTTCATGGTGTGGCACTTTGCGGCGCCGGATAACGTTGAATACCTCAGGCATTACCAGTATTCCGATCAACATAGGTGTGAAGGTAAAGCCGCCCATTAGTTCGTCGATACCAAAGGTAAATCGGGCGGAGCCGGTAATGGAGTCCATGCCTACCATGGCAAATAACATACCCAGGCAGCAGGAGAGTAAACCACGGGGAATGGATTCGCCTGCCATGGAGCCGATAACAGTAAAGGCAAACAGTAACAGGAATACTTTTTCGATCGGCCCCGCTTGCAGTGATATCGCAGAAATAGGCGCGGCTACCAGTATCAGAACCAAAGTTGCCAGCATCTCACCGGATACTGAGGAAAACAGCGATATATCAAGCGCTTTGCCTGCTTTTCCTGCTTTCGTTAGTGCATGTCCGTCCTGAGCGGTCAGAAATGACGCTGCCGCACCGGGCGTGTTAATCAGGATAGCGGAGATTGAGCCACCGTAGATACCTGCTTTATATACAGCAAGCAGCATGGTAATCCCGATGATCGGATCAACATAAAATGTCATTGGCAATATAATTGCTATTGCCATGATGCAGGATATACCGGGGATGGCGCCGAAAATAATACCGATGAATACACCGGCAATAATACCGAGAATAGGGCCAACCGCCAGGATTGCCGAAAAACCACTAAGAATGTTATCTAACATCTTTATATCTCCCCTTACAGAGTCCAGGTTGGCAGATAGACCCGCAGAAACTCTTTCGATCCGTAATAGATTAGTACTGGGGTGATTACAGACATTGCGATGAGGGGGGGCCAGTTTCGACCTCCCAGTAATACTGCAACGCCGAGCATGATAAAGGGTGTAGTCACTATAAAGCCGAGATGAGGTACGGCGAGCCAGTAGGCTACAAAGATGCCTATATAGATGAAGATACCGGAATAGCCGTTAGTGATTATCAGCTCCGGCCCTTCAGGTTCAGTGCCTTTAGAAAGCTTGTTGAACGACTGGATAGCGATAGTTGCAGCGAAGATGATCATAAAGCCTGCCACGACACGAGGTAGGAACATAATACCCAGATCACTTTCGGCGCCACCTTCTGCAAGGTTGTCATTTGTGAGGATGATCAGTGAAAAGATGATTAAAATCGTCGAAATGACAATATCTATTTTTCTTCTGTCCATTGTTTTACCTAAATGGTTATTATTTTTATTGACCTTAGTTAACCATTGAATAGCTGCTGTATATGGAGTTTATGCTGTTTTGGTAGCCAAACTTTCTATGCATAAGGTCACTAATGAATTCAGTGTAATCAAATTAATAATAGAAAAATATTCTAAAAAATATTTGATTATATAAGTTATTCTTATGTTTTTTTGTGTGTTGTACACCTTTCATCAGAGAGGGGCTGAAGGTGTAAACATAGTTGCTAAGGCTGTTCTGGTATTCAAACGGCCCTATACAACTTGTTACAGAAAAAGAATCAGAGCTCTGTAGTAAATAAGATATAAAACGACAGGTTTTAGTTTAGAGAGACAAGTCAGAAGCAAATAACTTAGGGGGGGAGGGTGACCATTCTTCTGCCGGGCTACCTTGGCTTAAGAGATTGCTTTGTCGATTGTAGGTCTTAATGTGATTTCAGAGTACGGCGATAATATTACCTTCTATAAGAAAACCTGATGAAATACTAAATATTTCCGATTTGGAATTATGTTTGTTGGCGCTAATAATAATTGCACTAAGGCCTGTATCTAAATTGTTTTAGATAACAAGCGAAAGAACAATTGATAATAAGAGAGTAACTCATGATCCAACGCCAACATTCCAATCAGCGTATGAGTCAGCTGGTGAGCTTTGCAAATCTGATCTGGACAGCTGGCCAGGTAGCTAAAGACCCCTCTGAGGGTATGGCTGGGCAGACCCGCCAAATTTTGGCTCAGATAGATGCGCTGCTTGCAGATGCTGGTACCGATAAGAGTAACCTGATCAGCGCTAATATTTGGCTCTCCGATATCCGTCAGTTCGCTCAGATGAATGAAGTCTGGGACGCCTGGGTGGATAGCGAAAATCCCCCCGTGAGAGCCTGTGTGGAATCCCGTCTGGCACGCCCTGAATTGTTAGTTGAGATTCAGGTAGTCGCAGTTAAACCTTAAGTTTTTAGGCGTGGTGATCCCGCCAGGTAGAACCTATGAAAAGTTCACATATTGGAATTATAGGAGGAGGTGTTGTTGGCCTTGCCACAGCGCTGACTCTGCAAGCTGCGGGTTATAAGGTGACCTTAATCGATAAGGAGGCTCCAGGTATGGGAGCCTCTTTTGGCAACGCTGGTTTGTTTGCTGATTATGCCAGGTTACCGTTCCCCCGGTTTTCGATGATGTGCAAGATGCCAGGGATGTTGCTGGATAAAACCAGCCCGTTGTCTATGCAGGGGCGCTATTTGCCCACGCTTGTACCTTATGGACTTGAGTTCTTCAAAGCCTGTTTTCCGGCTAAGTACCGGCAAGGTAAGGCGGCGATGAAGTCTTTGCAAGAGCATAGTCGACAGGCTGATCAACAGCTGCTGCGTATTACTAATGCACAGGATCTAATCAAATCTGAAGGTTGTTTGGGACTTTTTTCGACAGAAGATGGTTTTGCTAAAGCACAAGGTGGTGATCTTAAGGAGCGTCGAGAACAAGGTGTAAACCTTGAGTTCTTAAATGCGGCTCAGGTGCGTGAGCTGGAACCGGATATAGCTGATTTTCACGTTGGTGGTGTTTTTTATCCTGATACTCGTTTCACAGTAAGCCCGGTTGAGCTGAGTCGGCGTTACGCGCTTCACTTTGAAAACAACGGCGGAGTGATTCTGCTGGATGAGGTGAAGGCTGTATTACCTAATGATGATGAGGTATCGGTTCGCTTGAGCAACAGTGTTGCTACTTACGATCAGGTTGTCGTATGCACTGGAGTGGCATCCAAAGAGATTTTGACGCAACTCGGTGTAAAGATGCCAATGGTCAGCGAACGGGGCTATCACCTGACACTTGATATTGGCGCTAAATCGTTGAGTCGCCCAGTAGGTTGGCTGGATAAATCGGTATTTCTTACTCCGATGGAAGACGGGATACGATTAGCGGGTACAGCTGAGTTTGCATTTGCTGATGCTCCGCTAAATCCACAGCGTACCGAAGGGATGTTAGAGCATGCGAAGGTCATGCTGGGTAATAACCCGACTATCAAATCGACTTGGGTAGGGAGTCGACCATCGACACCGGATACACTGCCAGTCATCGGCCCATTGGAGAAGTTCCCCCGCGTAAAAGTAGCCTTTGGGCATGGCCACCTTGGGCTAACCTTTGCCGCGATAACCGGTAAATTGATTACAGAATGTATTCAGGGTGAGGCATCGTCGGTTGATCTGAAACCGTTCTCTGCTTCACGATTTAGTTGATAAGGTGAAAAAATGATACTGAAAGGCGGCAATAACTATTATGGGTTGACCCTTGGAGTCATCTCTTTGGAATCATATTTTCCGAAGCCAGATGGGCATATTAAAAATCCGGCCAGCTTTGATTTTCCGATTCTTTACAATACGGTCAAAGGAGCGACTATCGATCGTTTGATTCGAGAGCGGGATCCTGAGTTACTGAAACCATTTATCGAGGCGGCACAAGAGCTGGAGCGTGAAGGCGTCAAAGCGATCACTGGTAGTTGCGGTTTCCTCGCGCTGTATCAGAAAGAGATCGCTGATGCAGTCAATGTTCCAGTATTTATGTCAAGCCTGATTCAGGTGCCGTTGGTCTCTCGTTTATTGAAGAGCGATCAAAAAGTAGGTGTGGTTGTCGCCAACAGTGACGCTCTGAGCGATGATCACCTGAAAGGAGTCGGTATTGCAGACGAGCTTATTATGGTTGCCGGTATGCAGCATCAAAAGCAGTTTTCCGAAGTTATTCTGTGTGGTAATACAGATGATCTGGATATGGATCTGTTTGAGCAAGAATTGAGTTCGGTGATACAGGGCATGTTGGATGAAAGTCCGGAAGTGGGGGCAATCGTTCTAGAATGTACGGATCTATCGCACTTTGCTCCGATACTGCAAGAGCGGTTCGGTTTACCTATCTTTGACTTGAGTAGCCTCACCCGAATGGTAGCGGCGACGGTGAATCGTCAGATCGCTTGAAGCAGGTTCTTCATAACCTGATTAAGCGGTTACTCGCACTATTATTGCTGACTTGGACTGAACGCCAGTCAGCATTTTTATCTCTTTCTATTGGCATGATGCCTTTTATTTCATTATCAATGAAAAATTTGTGGGGCTAATTGGTTATTCAAGAATCTTGAATAAATCCTGCTCATTGCATCTATTCATTGTCTGTTTAGCTTTTTTATTAATCTGATAATACATAGTTGTAACCTAAATATGCGACGATTTAATCTCCCACAAAATGGTCTGTTATGGACCACTTCTGCCTATATTGTTTGGGGACTAACGCCGCTTTTCTATCAGCATTTACGTGGTGTGGAGGCAATGGAAATCTTTGCCTTACGCGTGCTTTGTTCTGTACCCCTTATGCTGGTATTACTTTGGGTAACAGCTACTCCGTTTCGTGTTCTTAAAATGTTGATGGTACCGAGAACGTTTTTTTGGTTGTTTCTTTCTACCGCTTGTATCTCTATCAGTTGGTACCTAAACACCTGGGGAGCCACTAACGGTCAGGTATTAATGGTCAGTCTGGCGTACTTTCTCACGCCGCTTATCAGTATCTTGATAGGTGTGATTTATCTGCGTGAGCGGCTAAATTCACTCCAGTGGCTGGCATTACTGCTCTGCGCGTGTGGCTTTTTATACGCTTGTATGAGCTTAGAAAGTTTTCCATGGATAACCATCGGTATAGCATGCGCTTTTGGTTGTTATGGAGTAATTAAGAAGCAGGTGCGAATCGATACTCTCAATGGACTAACCGCTGAAACGCTGTTGATGGTTCCTTTCGCTTTGTTTTATCTGGTGAGTATGGTGGGGCAGACCCATTGGGAATCTGACGTAGATAACGTACGGATTTTCTTAGTCATGACAGCCCCGATGACGATTGTACCGCTGGGCCTGTTCGCTTTTGGTGTAGCGCGGATTAATAATTTGTCTACCATCGCTGTACTGCAATACATCGAACCTACACTGTATTTTTTGCTGGCCGTTTTTGTGTTTGGAGAAGCGATGGACATGGAGCGTTTGACAACATTTCTTCTGGTATGGGCAGGCTTCATTATCTTTTCTATTGATGCGACCCGACGTGCCAAATTAGCCAAGCTTGTAGGGCCAAAGAAACTAGATATCTGATTTCTTCTTCGATTGAAAATATTGAATTTATCAAGAACTACTCTTCTAAAACTGGTCGAATATATCACTTGCAAACACTTATGACTGTAATGGGCAATCAATCTGTATTGGGGCTTGTTTCAGTGAAATACCTGACTTAAATTTGACTCCTGTGGAGCCCTTTTACTCAACTGCCTGTCAGAATATGCCGACTCTCTCAGGACCTTTTTCAAAGGGGTGTGTTACTTGTGTTAGCTGTTCAATCTGCAAAGACAACGGTGCGATTCCCGTTCAAAAATACCCGTTGTTCAACGTGGTAGCGCACGGCGCGGGTGAGAGTCATTCGCTCGATATCACGACCTTTAGCGATCAGATCCTCGGGGTAATAGCTGTGGTCTACGGGTTCTATCTCTTGAGTAATAATGGGGCCTTCATCCAGATCATCATTGATGTAGTGGGCGGTCGCTCCGACCGTTTTAACGCCTTTCTCCCATGCCTGATGGTAGGGTTTAGCGCCTTTAAATCCTGGTAACAGGGAGTGGTGAATGTTGATCGCCCAGCCTTCGAGTTTTTGGCACATATCGGATGATAAAACCTGCATGTAGCGGGCAAGTACGACCAGTTCAGCATTGCTGTCCTGAATTATTTGCCACACTTGTGCTTCCTGTTGAGCTTTAGTGTCGGCTGTAATAGGGAGGCGGTGATAGGGAATGTTATACCAGCGAGCCAGGTCTTCCAGATCAGGGTGGTTTGAGATAATAGCGGGTATCTCAATGTTCAGAGCGCCTATTTTGTGTTGGTACAACAAGTCATTCAGGCAGTGATCAAATTTCGAAACCATGATAACAACCTTAGGGCGGTAATTAGTTGGACGAAGTTCCCATTGCATCTCAAATCGGTTGGCGCGTTCCAGAAATTCATTACGGAAGGTTTTATCATCGAAGCGATCATCAGAGCGAAAGTTTGCCCTGATAAAGAAGCGCTGGCTGTTACAGTCATCGAATGAATGTAGCTCGGTGATATAAAGCTGGTTTTGATATAACAGCCCGGTGACGGCATCGATCGTACCGAGGCGGCTAGGGCATTGCGCGGTCAGTATCCATTGGGTATCCGACATAACTGTACTCCGGCAGGTGGCTACCCTTTCAGTTTAATCATAAAAAAAGAGATGCGAGAGTTTATTTAGGCCTGCGAACAAAAATTATGTTCATTGAGAGCTGGTTTTTGATAGGTGAAGAGGAAAAATGAGGGAGGGGATTGCCAGGTTAATGCTGCAGGGCTTGTATCGGGAAGTTTAGTGGTACTGCGAGCTGGAGTTAAATGGCGATTGAAATAAGATATTTCCTATTCAGCGGGATATCGGAGGCCGCTGAAAAGAAATATGAAGCGATAGAGCGTGTTAGTGGGCTTTACTCCATTACGACACGCAGAGGCTCACCGAAATCATCATAGATTACTTTTTTACGTTGGCGAGTACTTTTCTGTACCGCCGTTGCTCGTTGAGTACGTTCGGATTTGCGGGCATCAATCTGAGCCAGTACGCCATTCAAAGGAGTACGTTCCTGACGTTGAGGGTTTAGAATAAAACCGGCGTTTCGATATGAACCGTTTACTAAGCCAGTGGCGCCGGTTTCAACCTCAGCAACCGCTCCGCCTTTACTCAGAAAGGCTTGGGTTTCCTGCTGTAATTGTCTTCGCAGTTCTGCTTTAGTTTGACGCTTGATCATATCCGATATCCCAGTGTTGTATAACAAACGATCAATTATGCCCTATTTTAGAGAGCTTTTGGTAAATATCATTCGCATTTTGTGTTTAGCCTCGCTTTATTTTTTATTCTGTGGTCCATGAATGAGTTTCTTCTCCAGTTCCACGGCCAGAAAGAGTATGAAGCCGACGAGTAATATTCTTCCCCAGGCGGCAGCGTCAATGCTAACGGTATGGAAGAAAAGCTGCATAATGGGTAAATAAGTAAAGAGTAGCTGGAAAAAGATTACCAGCGCTATCGCGTAAAGGGCGTACGGATTACCCAGTATTCCATCCCGTGTTAATACTGATCGGGTGAGGAAACGTGAATTCAAAAGATAGAAAATCTCTAGAATGACTAAGGTATTAACGGCGATAGTACGCGCCGTATTAATATCGGTTCCGTTGCTCCGCTCCCATAGGAAGAGACCAAAGGTCCCGGCCACCATGAGCAGAGATACAAACACAATACGCCAAACCATGAAGGGGGAGAGGATCGGGCTACGGGTATTGCGGGGTGGGCGTTGCATAACGCCGGGTTCAGTTGGCTCGAAGGTTAGCGACAACGCCAGCGTAACGGCGGTGATCATATTGACCCAGAGGATTTGTGCTGGTGTTACTGGCAGCAGTGTTCCCAGTGCGATGGCCGCCATCACTGTCAGTGCTTCACCGCCGTTAGTGGGTAAGATAAACAGAATAGATTTGCTGATGTTATCGAATACCGTGCGTCCCTCTTCTACCGCGTGAGTGATAGAGGCAAAGTTATCATCTGCCAGGACCATTTCGGAGGCCTCTTTGGCCGCTTCGGTGCCTTTAACACCCATGGCCGTACCGACATCGGCGCGTTTAAGAGAGGGTGCATCGTTTACCCCATCCCCGGTCATTGCAACCACATGATGGCGAGCCTGAAGAGCACTGACAATGCGCAGTTTGTGCTCGGGACTGGCCCGTGCAAAAACCTGGACACTTTCGACTTTGTCCTGGAGCTCTTCGTCTGTCATCTGTTCTATCTGGCTGCCTGTCAGCGTGTGTGGAGATTCAGTAATTCCCATCTGTAAGGCGATAGCCGTGGCAGTGGTAACATGGTCACCGGTAATCATTTTGACCTGTACACCGGCCTGGTGACACTCTGCCACCGCTTTTATCGCTTCTTCCCGTGGAGGATCAATAATGCCAACGACACCCAGTAGGGTCAGGTTATTACTGATATCGTTGAAGTGCAGAATTCTATGTGCTTCCGTGACCTCTAGCTGCGCCAAAGCTAAGGTTCTTTTCCCCTGACGGGCAATCAATTCTTGCTGAAGGTTCCAGTAATCTGCATCTAAATTCACATTATCCTCACCCACTTTTTGCCAGTGACAACGGGGTAAAATGGCTTCGATTGCGCCTTTTACATAGATTATCCCGTTACCCAGGTGGTCATGGTGCAGAGTCGCCATAAAGCGGTGCTCAGACTCAAATGGAATGAGGTCATCTCTGGGCATGGTCAAATGCAATTCTTGCAGATTAATACCAGATTTGGCCCCCATCACCAGCAAAGCGCCTTCAGTCGGATCGCCTTCAATAGTCCAGTCTTCATCTCTTTGTGTTAACTGTGCGTCATTACACAGGACGGCGGCCCGACAGAGTTGTTGAAATTCATCAAACTCTTTAAGATTCAGATCCTTATTCTCGCAACTGAAGGTGCCATGAGGGTTATAACCCACGCCACTGATATCGGCACTGCAGCGGGCTGAGGTAACCGTAGTAACAGTCATCTCGTTGCGGGTCAGTGTGCCGGTTTTATCGGAGCAGATAACAGAGACTGAGCCTAATGTTTCAACGGCGGGGAGACGGCGGATGATCGCACGGCGATTAGCCATACGCTGAACCCCGATTGCCAGAGCGATCGTTATGACCGCCGGTAAGCCCTCAGGTATCGCTGCAACTGCAAGACCGACTGCTGCGAGGAACATATCCCCCAAGGCGTAATCTCTGACAAGATAGCCAAATGCCATGGTGGCCAGAGCGATCAGCAATATAGCTCCGGTCAGCCAGCGGGCAAAACTATCCAGCTGTCGAGTTAAGGGGGTGGTGAGTGTGTGAACCTCTGCCAGAAGGGTGCTGATGCGACCGATCTCAGTTGCTGCACCGGTAGCAATGACAGTACCCATACCTTGTCCATGGGTAACCAGCGTACCGGAAAAAGCCAGGTTCGTTCTATCGCCTAAATCAGCATCAGAGGCTACCGGGTTAGTTTGTTTTAAAACCGGTACGGACTCTCCGGTAAGCAGTGCTTCCTCAATATTCAGCTCTTTTAGCTTAAAGAGCTGAAGATCTGCCGGAACCCTGTCGCCTGACTGGATAAAAACCACATCGCCAGGTACCAGTTCTTCCGCTGGAATCTGTTTGCGTTGTCCATGGCGAATTACAACGGCTTGTTGAGACAGCATATGACGTACGGCATCAATGGCTTTTTCAGCTTTACCTTCCTGGATGAAACCCACTAAAGCGTTGATAATAACGACGGCGATAATAACGCCGGAATCGACGCTGTGCCCAAGTAGTGCTGTCACTATGGCTGCAACTAAAAGTACATAGATAAGAACGTTATGAAACTGTGACAGAAGCCGGGTTAATCCACTACGGCGGGGCGGGGCGGGTAAACGGTTCTCCCCAAACTTCTTCAAACGCGCAGCAGCCTGTTCTTCACTCAGGCCCTGATCTGAAGTATCTAGCTTTCCAGTTACCTGTTCGGGGCTATAGCTGTGCCAGTCTGTCGGTGTTTGAATAGATGTTTGAGTATCGAGAGTATCGAGAGTGTCGAGAGTGTCGAGAGTGTCGAGAGTGTCCATTGATGCATTCCTTACTGTAGACAACACAGAATAAGAATAGCGACTAAAGAGGTAAAAAACGCTAACCCAGATCAGTTTGTTGAGCGCCTTTTAGAACGCGCTGGATTTCAGGAAAGAATACTGATCGGGGTCATAACTTTTTTAAAAGGGGCGTTTAGGCTTCATCAATCCAGTGAAGGGCTTGTAAAAACTGGCTTTCCGAAAAATGCTTTGCCTCACCAGTGATAAAAGCAGCACTGATCTTAACGGCCCAGTCCAGCCAGTTACCGCCGCCCACGACGGCAAGCCGGATAAAGTCATTGCCATGGCGAGTTCCCAGTTTGGCATCTTCCCACATAGCCCCGGCTTGCCAGCCCTTGAAATCAGGATCAAGATAGATAAGGCAGCGAACTTTTTGATGGGCTGCTGTTTTTTCTTCGATCAGAGGGATGAAAGTCTCTTGATAATCCTCTGATGTTAGCGTGCCTGTGGCTTGAAGCACTATGATATCTCCGGCTGTTTCCGGCAGAATATGAAGCATCGGTATTTCCTTTAATCAGCAGACTGAATGGGGTGTAGTGTATCGGCGATGATTCTCCTGTCAAAAAATATTCAAAATTGCCGATACAGTAGCGACTATGACAAAAACTATTATTCTGATGTTGATACTCTGCCTGAGCGGTTGTGCTGCTCAGCCGCAGCGTATTGCTCAACCTGAGGTAATGTCTGCTGAAGGCGCCGAAGTAAGGCAGCGCTTGCTGGTTCAGTATCAAGAGTGGCAGGGTGTACCTTATCGGTTGGGCGGTACTGACAAGCGGGGAGTGGATTGTTCTGCCTTTACTCAGTTAACTTTCCGTGAACAGTTAGGTGTAGAGCTGCCCCGCACCACTGTGGATCAGGTGAAACAAGGGAAGCAAGTTTCGCTGGCGTTAATAAAGCCGGGAGACTTATTGTTCTATCGCAGCAGCATTAAAGTTCGCCATGTCGGTATTTATCTGGGCGAAGGTCAGTTTCTGCACGCTTCTACCAGTCGGGGGGTGATGATCTCTGAATTGGATAATCCTTATTGGGTTGAACATTTTTGGCAGGCTCGGCGACCAGATCTTTAAGTCCATTTGATGGTTACACTTTCAGCAGAAGCGCTTTCTGCTTAAGTTCTTTCTGGTATAGTGTGGCGGCATTGTGAATGCCCTGAAACCTCCCAGCAGTAATGAGCTATTTTTTAATGAATTATCAGCCAATAGAACAATATAAAAAGATCTGGATTTTTAAGCATAAAGATATGCCTGTCAGTGATGAGGATCTGGCTGAGATTAAACCTTTGACTGAAGCGCGAGCTGAACAGGTGTGGTCACAACAGATTAGTAAAGAGAACAGCCATCCGGAGCTTTTTGGTGAAGGTGACTGGGCGAACAAGAAACAGACCTGGCTGGAAACCGATAACTGGCAAAAGCTCTGGGAGTCTGATGACCCGGCTTTACCGGAAATGCTGGCAGAGCACCTGCAATGGGATGAGTCTACCGTTATCTGGTTCTGTTATGAAAGCGAACATGTGATAGAAACCACCTGGGATGTATTTCGCCGCAACTGGAAGAATTTCCTGTTCTTCGATGATGGTCCCCTGTTGATTGGCCGTAAGCGTAAGCAGGTGGTGCAGTTTCATCAGACGGGAAACTATCGTATCGGAAATCGCAAGTAAGACCTCTATCGCCCATTTAGTATCAAATAAACCATTTTAATGATCTATAAACCGTCATCATGGATGATGAGTCATAGGGAGGGATTCCTATTGTTCTTTTTAAGGAATCTCAATGTTCAAGCCGTTTCTGGTTGTTCTATGTACTTCGTTGTTTTCAATGTCAGCCGCTGCTGAACCACCCTCATCTTTTAGTAAGTCTAAACGTATTCTGACCGGGTTGTATCAAACGAACCCTGTGAGTTTTTATTGCGGTTGTGATTATCAGGCGAAAGGAAGGAAGCTCGTCCCCCAATGGGATAGCTGTGGGTATAGTCCGCGCAAAAATGCTAACCGGGCAGGCAGAATAGAATGGGAGCATGTTGTCCCAGCCTGGGCCTTTGGTCATCAGTTACAATGCTGGCAGAATGGTGGGCGTAAAGCCTGTAAAAAAGAAGCGGATTTTCGTCGCATGGAAGCCGATTTACACAATCTGGTACCGGCGATTGGCGAGGTAAATGGTGACCGGTCAAACTATAGCTTTTCGATGTTAGAAGGTGAGCCTCGGGTCTATGGTCGCTGTGATATGGAGGTCGATTTCAAACGTCGTAAGGTTGAACCTCCATTAGGACGGCAGGGTGATATCGCCCGAACCTATTTCTATATGCGTGATCAGTATGGTTTGAAGATCAGCTCAAAGCAGGAAAAGTTATTTGCAGCCTGGCATAAACAGGATCCGGTTGATCGTTGGGAGTTGGATCGCAATCAAATGATCAGTGAAGTGCAGGGCAATAGTAACCCTTACGTGACTGAAGCCTTTTCAGAACAGCCTCAGAAAGCTAGTGTCCTCCCTGAAGACTCAAAAGAGTCATTGATTGATCGCATATTGACAAAACTCGGTAAGCTTTAAGCTGTGGGAAAGTTTTGTCTGAAACGTCAGAACTGTTGTACCCAGTTTGTGGTTTATATAAGCCGGAGGGCCGCTTTAACTGATATTCTGCAATCAGCCTATTTATCCTGAGTGTCCTTACCGGGGAATCTGATGACAACATCCTATTATCGTACCGTTTTGGTCTACTTAGTCTTCGCTTCTTTGTGGATCTATTTTTCAGATGCGGTCGTAGCCAGCCTGTTTCATACCCCGGAGGGGATTACCCAGGCCCAGAATTTTAAAGGTCTGGGGTTTGTCGTTTGTACTTCTTTACTGCTTTTCTTTCTGATTCGCTCGGACTTTAATCGCATTAATGATGTTAATAAACAGTTGCGAAAAAGCTATGACCAGACTCTTGAGGGTTGGGTTCAGGTGATGGATATCCGTCATAAAGAAACCCGTGAACATAGCCTGCGGGTCACCCGGATGACCGTTAAACTTGCAAGTTTGATGGGTATAGAGGGGGAAAAACTGACTTACATCGGCCGTGGCGCGATGATGCATGATGCGGGTAAGGTGGGTATTCCTGATAGTATTTTGATTAAACCGGGTCCTCTGAATGAAGATGAGTGGGAGCTTATGAAACAGCACCCTGTGATTGCCCGTGACATGATGCAGGATATAGAGTTTCTTAAGCCGTCAATTGATATTCCCTACAGTCATCATGAACGTTGGAATGGCAGTGGTTACCCTGAAGGTCTGCAAGGAGATGCGATTCCTATTGCTGCCAGATTGTTTGCCATTATTGATGTCTGGGATGCGCTGTTGGAGAAGCGGGTTTATAAAGAGCCCTGGCCTGAGGATCAGGTACTGTTTTATCTGCAGGAGCAGGCGGGCATTCATTTCGACCCGCAGGTGGTTGATCTGTTTTTGGCTAATTATGAAGAAATTAAAGCTGCAGCACTTCAACCTTCTGTCTTTTAATGCATCAGTTCGCCAGTGCTGTTTTCTGTTCGCTGAATTCAAGATACCAGTGTTCAAATTCGTCGGCAGTCATCGCTTTCGCGTAATAGAACCCTTGCACGTAGTCACAATTGGCCTGGCGCAGCAGCTCTTGCTGTTCAAGTGTTTCAACACCCTCTGCGATGACTTTCAATCCAAGTGTATGTGCCATGACGATGATGGCATTACAGAGCACCATATTATTAGTATCTGATTGTATTGTGCGAATAAAGTCCCGGTCTATCTTCAAAAAGTCGATGTCCAGTTGATTCAGGTGAGTTAACAAAGAGAAACCGGTGCCAAAATTGTCTAGCGTCACTTGTATGTTTGCTTCTCTGAGTTGCAATATTCGTTGCTTTGTTTCCGCGGATGAATCGGTCAACAGATGCTCTTTTATTTCGATACCGATGCAAGAGCAGGGAGCAGAGGTACTCTCTGGGAGTGTGTTATCACAACCGGACTCCCGGATGAGTTGAATCCAGCGCTCGGGTATGGAGCTGCCGACGTTGTTTTCGAAATGAGTGGCAGATGTATTTACACAAAGCTGCAGTTCCGGAGTAAGCGAAGAGCGCCACAGCAGAGCTTGTTGTAAAGCAGCTCTGAAACTCCAGTCATCTAACTCAACTATCAGACCGCTATCTTCCGCTTCCGGAATGAACTGAGAGGGGTGTAATAGTCCTTGAACAGGGTGGTTCCAACGAATCAGTGCTTCAGCTTTTATAACGTTTTGACTATGCAGATCGATAACCGGCTGGAAATAAAGTTGGAATTGAGATTCGTCGATTGCCCGACGAAGCTCTTTGATCAGGTTTGCCCGCTTAAGTGCGAGTGTCTGCATGCTGGGGGTAAAGTAATGTAATTTACTGCGTCCCGCTTCTTTGGCCGCATACATCGCCTGGTCAGCATTTTTAATCAGTTGTTCCGGATGCTCGCCATCCTGAGGATAGAGCGTTGCACCGATACTTGCCGAGATATGCAGGGATTCCTGGTTTATCTCAAAGGGGAGCTCCAGAGAGGTGAGTATCTTATTGGCCACCTGATCAACCTGAGCACTGTTGTCAATCTGTGGCAGTATAATGGTAAATTCATCTCCCCCCAGCCGAGCGATGGTATCGCTACTGCGAACCAGTTCTCTGAATCGGTTTGCGACCTCTACCAGCAATTGGTCACCGACATTGTGTCCCAGTGAATCATTGACCTCTTTGAAGCGATCAAGGTCGAGGAAAAGAAGTGCCAGAGAGGTTTCGGAGCGGGAAGCCAGGCGGATCTCCTGAGCCAGACGATCCATAAACATGCGTCGGTTAGGCAGGTTGGTAAGCGGATCAAAGTTTGCTTGTTTCCATATCAGCTCTTCGGTGCGTTTCTTTTCGGTAATGTCGGAGAAGGTAGCGATGCGTTGATAGATGCTACCGTCATCGTTGTATAGCGTATTGATGTTTAGCCAGGCGATATAAACATCCCCTTCTTTATGCCGGTTCCAGATCTCTCCTTGCCATTTGCCGGTTTTGCTAAGACTTTTTTGCATCTCTTTGTAGAACGGACTTTTATGAATACCGGAACGCAAAATAGCAGGAGAATGGCCTATCGCATCTTCAGAAGAGTAACCAGTGATCTGGCTGAACGCATTATTAACTTTGGCAATCATACCTTGAGAGTCAACAATCATAATGGCGTCGTTGGCTTCAAATGCTGCGGCGGCCATGTGCAATTGTTCTGTCTGCCGCTGCTTCTCAAAATTCAGATGAGTACCGGCGATACAGAGTGGATGGTTATTACGGCCAAAGCGGATAGGTTTTCCCCGGCTTTGAACCCACAGCCATCTATTGTCATTAGTAAGAAGCCGGAACTCAATTTCGGCTGTGTGGTTATTGAGCATTTGTGGCAAAAAGTTGATATAGAAACGCACCTGATCTTCCGGGTGCATCAGCTTGCGGAATAATTTTCGGGTAAGCTGGAATGCCTGATCTTTAAAGCCGAGCATTTTATAACACTGGCTATCCCAATGAATTGAGTCATCGGTTAGATCCCAGCTCCATAAGCCTGTCTCGGTCGCTTCCATGGTTAGCCGGTAACGTTCCTCAGACTCCTTAAGGGCGTGTTCGTAACGGTAGCGGGTGCGGTGTAACTGGTTGAACGCCTGGAGTAATTGCCCCACCTCATCGTGGCTACGAACCGTCAGGGTGTGTTCTGAAAGTTGTCCGTCCGCCATCATCCGAATTTCGCGAGAGGCCTGGGTTAACGGTGTTAGTAGCCGCCTTAAAAAGAAGGCGATTAAAGAGCCCATTACCAGAATGGTTATGATGCTAACCAGAACAATTTTATTGGTGAGTTGATTAATCGTGGCCATCGCTTTTTGCAGCGGGTAGGTCCGGATGACAATCCAGCCCATTTTATCTATTTTAGCCGAAGCGTATAAGACGCTGTTCCCCAGAAGGTCCTGGCTAATGCCCGATGGGTTGCCAGCCAATACCGCTTCTATACAGCGGCAATGTTTGTCTTTTAGATAGTTTTCCAGTGGCCTGCCAGCCTGGGTATCAGTGACAAAAATTTTCAGATTGGGGTCGATAATCATCATGCGACCGCCATCACTGAAGGATTGTCGGGAAATCTCTTTAAGCAGATTGTCATCGGCTAGTACATTTACCCCAAAAATATAGCCGAGTACTTCATCTGTACCAGATAATATCGGGGAATTGATGGCAAACAGAGGTGTGTTTAGGCCTTTCCCGATGAGGGGTTTGGAAATAACAGTGGCTTTTCTACTACGGGCTTTTTTCAGATGCTGGCGGTCGGAAAAGTTTATGCCTGTACGGTTCGGTACCATCGGGTAATCAACAACAGAAATTCCCTGACGGTTAAGAACCACTATGCCACCATTAAACATCGACTGGAGCTGGGTGTCCCGCTTGAGTGTTTCCTGAATTATCCCATTGGAGTGCAGTCGGGTTCTTGAATGGAGTGTGTCGGCAAATTTTTCCAGTTCGAGTACGCGTTTTCGCAGAGCTGAATCCATCTGTCGCGAGACCATATCCACCATCGTTTGTTGTTGTTCAACTAATAAGTGGATGGAGTCGTGTTGGATATAACGAAAAATTAGCGTGGTGATCGCGATGGCTGAGATAAGAAAACCCGCCAGCGTCAGTATTAAGACCCGGTTATGCAGTGATGTCGGTAAAAAACGAAATAAAGCCATTCATGCATATCCATGAGGTCTGTAGGTGGTGGCGAGTACAATTGCCTCACACGACAGACTATAGAAACCCAAATATTCAATTGATATTTTATCGCAGCTTAGCCCAGATAGGTTAAGTTTATGGGGTTTACTGGTCAAAATGGTGATGGAAAATCTTTGTGTTACCTTAAGGGAGAGCTGATTCAATCGCTGACTCAGTGCGTATTTAACTGCTTCAGTTTAGGGTATTATTTTCCCTCAGCTCCCACTCTTAGTACATCGCGTGCCGCTTTCGGATCTAATCATGCTGCAATTTTTTGAACGTTTAACCAATCCCTATCCAGAACCTGAGCCGGGACAACCGCCTTCCGGTATTTATGCTTTTTGTCGTTACTATATGCGGGGAATGGAGTGGCCTCTTCTCCTAATGGCACTGCTTTCAGCGGTATTAGCTATGCTGGAAGTTGCTCTGTTTGGTTTCCTTGGGCAATTGGTGGATTGGCTCAGTACTAAGCAGCCTGAAACTTTCTGGCAGGAGGAGGGGGATACACTTACATTGGTGGGGATCATTTTACTATTGGGACTGCCTGCCTTAGTTATGCTTCATTCGCTGGTTGTCCATCAGGTCCTTCTGGGTAACTTTCCCATGTCGATCCGCTGGCTGGCCCACCGTTATCTGTTACGACAAAGCCTTTCATTCTATCAGAATGACTTTGCTGGCCGGATAGCGACTAAAGTGATGCAAACATCATTGGCTGTACGTGAGGCGGTGATGAAGTTGCTTGATGTACTGGTGTATATAGCGGTCTATTTTTTGTCGATGTTGGTACTGGTAGCGCAATCGGATATCAGGTTGATGTTGCCATTGCTGGGGTGGCTAACGGGCTATGTGCTGCTTATGTGGTATTTCGTTCCCCGGCTACGCGATATCTCAGCGGCTCAGGCGGATGCTCGATCATTAATGACCGGAAGAGTCGTTGATAGTTATACTAATATTTCCACCGTGAAACTGTTTTCTCACAGCCAGCGGGAATCTGATTATGCCCGCGAAAGTATGGATGGTTTTCTTCATACGGTGTATCGCCAGATGCGTTTAGCTACGGGCCTGAATGTGATGGTTCAATGCCTGAACTATCTGCTTGTATTTATCATTACCGGTGTTTCAATCTATCTTTGGAGTTTTAGTCTGGTGAGTGTTGGCGCGATCGCTATTGCGATTAGCCTGGCGCTTCGTCTGAACGGTATGTCTCAGTGGGTGATGTGGGAAGTGAGTATGCTGTTTGAGAATATTGGCACAGTCAATGACGGCATGAATACACTTTCCCAGCCGCTTGAGGTGACCGATGGGGACGAAGCAAGACCGTTGGTTGTTAAGAGTGGCGCGATTCGGTTTGAAGATGTTTCGTTTCATTACGGCAAGACGGAAGGCGTAATGGAACATCTCAACCTGCATATAAAACCCGGTGAAAAGGTCGGGGTTGTGGGACGTTCGGGAGCGGGTAAGTCGACGCTGGTGAACCTGTTACTGCGTTTCCATGATCTCGCGGATGGCCGCATTACAATTGATGAGCAAGATATCAGGCAGGTCCAGCAAGAGAGTTTACGTAGCCAGATTGGAATGGTGACCCAGGATACTTCGCTGCTGCATCGTAGTGTGAGAGACAATATCCTTTATGGCCATCCGGACGCGTCAGAGGATGAGATGCTGGCCGCTGCCAGCAGAGCAGAGGCCCATGAATTTATACTCGGCCTGAGTGATCCGGAAGGAAGGACCGGTTATGACGCCCAGGTGGGAGAACGGGGTGTTAAGCTTTCCGGTGGACAGCGCCAGCGGATCGCTATTGCCCGGGTTATTCTAAAGGACGCACCGATTTTGATTCTGGATGAGGCTACATCGGCACTGGATTCAGAAGTTGAAGCCGATATTCAGCGGGGACTGTCTAATTTGATGCCCGGAAAAACCGTTATCGCTATTGCACACCGGCTCTCGACCATCGCGGCAATGGACCGACTAATTGTGATGGATAAGGGGCAGATTGTAGAGCAAGGCTCTCACCATGAACTGATCAGACAGGGTGGGATCTATGCTCACCTTTGGGCACACCAATCGGGTGGTTTTATTGGAATGGATACTTAAACCTGAATGACATACAACTCTGCTATGAATGGCTTTCGGAGAAAAGAGGAGTATTTGAATGCACGTTATTTCATGGCTATCACTCGCCTGGTGCGTGGTTCCCGTGGTGTTGATTGCCATCGTCTATGCTCGCTGGTCTGGTAAAGCCTCTGAAGTGTTGCTATCTGCTGCCCGGATGACGCTACAGTTGATTGCAGTGGGTTACGTACTGGTAGCTCTGTTTGAAAATCCATCTCCCTGGATTACAGCTGTGGTGTTGGTAATGATGGTTTGTATTGCCAGTTGGATTGCGCTTCGTCCGGTGGGACATCAACGCAGCTATTTTAAGCCAGCAATAATAGCACTGGCCAGTTCTGCCGGATTACATCTGTTCATCTCTCTGGTGTTAGTGATCGGTGTGGAATCCTGGTATGAGCCACGTATCGTTATTCCGTTGGCCGGTATGTATTTTGCCAACACAATGAATGCTATTAGTCTGGCAACTGAACGTTACCAGGCAGAGCTTGAGGAAGGGAAATCGGAGCCTGAAGCCAGGCTTAAGGCCTTTCAGGCGTCGATGATTCCTCAGATTAACAGCCTGCTGGCCGTAGGCTTAGTCTCTTTGCCGGGAATGATGACTGGGCAGATACTATCCGGAGTATCGCCACTGGTTGCTGTGCGTTATCAGATCATGATTATGGCTATGGTGTTGGGTTCAGGTGGCTGTGGCGCAGCATTGATGCTTTGGCAGCTGGGGCGGGTTTATCAGGTAAAAAGTAACGATGGCGATAAAAGAGAGAGTCGTTGATGAGTCAGCGTACAGTGTTATCTACGGTTTTGTTTACGGTCTTTGCTCTGCTGGCCTTTGCGGGTAACTCTGTCCTTTGTCGTCTGGCTCTGGGGGAGCAAAGTATTGATGCAGGTAGCTTTACCGTTATCCGTTTACTCTCAGGTATTGTGGTGTTATCGCTGCTGTGGCTTTTGCAGCAGTCGCATAAGGCGAAATGCTCTGATGGGCGGGGTAGTTGGCGGGCTGCTGTTATGTTGTTTATATATGCTCTGGCCTTTTCATATGCCTATCTCAGTCTGGATACCGGTACAGGTGCATTGATCTTATTTGGCGCAGTGCAGATAACCATGATTCTGGTTAGTCTGTTTAAGGGAAACCGGCTACTGTGGATTGAATGGCTGGGGTTGCTTCTGGCGTTCAGTGGCTTTGTTTATTTATTAGCGCCGGTGATCAGCACCCCCGGATTGTGGGGTTCTATATTGATGACCGCGGCAGGTATCGCCTGGGGAGGGTATACCTTAATGGGGCGTGGGTCTGAAAACCCACTGTCTGATACTCATTTTAATTTTTTCAGAACCTTGCCCTTTGTTGCGGTTACACTGGTTTTAATTCTGCTTGCCGGCGATATTAACCTGACAACTAAGGGGGTTCTGTTGGCTATTTTGTCCGGGGCTTTAGCTTCGGGAGTTGGTTATGCCGTCTGGTATCAAGCCCTGGGTGGGTTATCTGCAATACAGGCTGCAGTGCTACAACTTCTGGTACCTGTAATTGCCGGGTTTGGCGGAGTAGTGTTTACCGATGAAGTTATCTCTATCCGGTTGATGATCGCTTCTTTATTAGTGCTGGGGGGGATATTGCTGGTGGTTACAGGTCGTTATTATCTGCTTCAGCGTCGAGTAAATCAGGTATGATTATGTCTTTTTGCGTACTTATAATGCGAACTACGCGAGCGGGTACATTTTAGTTAAATTGGAATTTGATTATGGATACACAGCTGTTTCTGACCTTTTTGATAGCGATATCGTTACTGACCCTGACACCAGGAGTCGATACGATGGTGACTATTCGTAATAGTGCCCGGGGCGGCTGGAAAGATGGTTTTGCTACCAGCACTGGGATCTGTAGCGGTTTGTTTCTTCATGCGGCTGTTTCAGCGTTGGGGATATCGGTTATCTTGCTGCAATCAGCTTATGCTTTTCAAATTCTGAAGCTGATCGGTGCGGGATACCTGGTCTGGCTGGGATTGAGCAGCTTGCGTGCATTATTCAAAGGACAAGGGATCTTCACCCTACCAGAGGCCAAAGAAAGTGGGTTTCTGCTTAAGCGCTCGTTTCGGGAAGGGTTTCTTTCGAATGCTCTGAACCCTAAAACGGCCTTGTTTTATATGGCCTTTTTACCTCAGTTTATCGATCCCACCGGTTCTGCTCTTATTCAATCGTTAGGGTTAGCAGCAGTTCATTTTTGCATCGCAATGTTGTGGCAATGTACGCTGGCGTTGGCGGTTAACCGGGCGCGCCAGTGGCTTCAGCGACCATTTGTCAGCCGAGGCATTAATGGGGTTTGTGGAGGAGTACTGGTTTATCTGGGTGCACGGCTGGCCCTGGCTGAAAACTAGAAGCAGAGGAGTAGGCAAGTGCAGATTGAAGAACTTTTTGGCATCAACTTGCCGTTGATTCAGGCGCCGATGGCGGGTGCTCAGGATGCCGCGTTGGCGATTGCGGTGTCTGAAGCGGGTGGGTTGGGGTCTTTACCTTGTGCCATGCTTACGCCGGATCAGCTCAGAGCAGAATTAGAGAACATTCGTGCGATTACAAATAACCCTGTAAATCTTAATTTCTTTTCTCATACGATGCCTGCTTCTGATACACACCTGGAACAGCAATGGCGGGCATGTCTGCAGCCCTATTATCAGCAATATGGTATTGATCCTGAGAAGATTACCTCAGGTGCAACTCGAATCCCCTTTGACTATAGGATGGCTGAGGTACTGGAGGAACATCGTCCGGCTGTAGTGAGTTTTCATTTCGGGTTGCCGAAATCTGATTTGCTTCAGCGTGTGCGCGACTGTGGTTGTAAAATCCTATCTAGCGCAACCACTGTCGCCGAAGCCCGTTGGCTGGAACAGCAGGGGGTGGATGGCATCATCGCCCAGGGGTTGGAAGCCGGCGGTCACCGGGGTTTTTTCCTGAACGCGGACCTGAATACTCAGTTAGGAACGATGGCGCTGGTACCACAGATTATTGCTGCTACGGACCTGCCTGTTATCGCTGCGGGTGGGATTGCGGATAGAGCGGGGATAAAGGCTGCGCTGTCGATGGGTGCCGCTGGCGTGCAGTTAGGTACGGCATTCCTGTTGTGTGACGAGTCTCGTATCAGCAAAGTCCATCGTCAGGCATTACAAGATGTTGAAAGCCCGACAGCACTGACAAATCTATTCTCAGGCGGGCCCGCCCGGGGAGTTGTAAACAGAGTGATGGCGGACTTAGGGGCGATGGCAGAGGCCCCGCCGCCATTCCCTTTGGCTACCAGTGCTATTGCTCCATTGCGGACAATCGCTGAACAGCAGGGCGTTGGCGATTTCTCTCCTCTCTGGAGCGGTCAAAATCGCACCGGTTGCCGATCAGTTTCAGCGGCTTCGTTGATAAGTAGCTTATTTGAAGGTCTGGAGCAGGGATAAATTCTAAACAGGGGTTGATATATTGTGACTCACCCCCAGATTAGAAATAATTCACTAATTTAGGCCTCTGTCAGCAGTGCTGTTAACGTCTTATCCTACTGAGGTCTGAACCATGCAAATTGCTGACAATAAAATTGTCCTGATTCACTACACCCTGACTAATCTCGATGACGAAGTAATGGACTCATCTGACGGTGGCGAGCCACTGGCATACCTTCACGGTAAAGGAAATATCGTTCCAGGTCTGGAAAAAGAGTTGCTGGGTAAGCAAGCTGGGGACAAGGTTAATGTTGAGGTTTCTCCTGAAGAGGGCTACGGCGAGTTAAACGAAGAGCTAATACAAGAAGTGGATCGTGCGGCGTTTGAAGGTGTTGAAGCCATTGAAGTAGGCATGCGCTTTATGGCACAGACCGCCTGGGGACAGCAGCCAGTCGTTGTCACCGCAGTAACGGAAGAGAGTGTTATTGTTGATGGTAATCATCCACTGGCCGATCAGACTTTAAAGTTTGATGTTGAGGTGGTTGAAGTACGTGATGCTTCTGAAGAGGAACTGGAGCATGGTCATGCGCATGGTGCCGGTGGCCACCATCATTGATTAGTTGATTTTGTATAATAAAAAAGGCGCTTAGCGCCTTTTTTTGTTTGTCCTGTGTACTAACATTTTTGATCTCGCTGCATATATACTTGAGCGATAGACCCAGTATCCTCCAGTGAGTGCCGATGAGAGAGCCGATTGAATCCGCTATAACAGAAATATCCAAAGTACTATATGGCAAACAGGAACAGGTAAAACTGGCCCTGACCTGTATCTTCAGTCAGGGACACTTATTGATTGAAGACCTGCCGGGAATGGGTAAAACGACATTGGCCCATGCGTTAGCTAAAGTACTGGGATTAGATTATCAGCGTTTACAGTTTACCAGCGATATGCTGCCGGCAGATATTTTAGGCGTCAGCATCTTTGAACCATCCAATAATTGTTTCCGGTTTCATCCAGGCCCTGTTTTTACGCAGTTGTTACTGGCCGATGAAGTCAATCGTACAACCCCTAAAACTCAGTCAGCACTGCTTGAAGCGATGGAAGAGGCCAGGGTTAGTATTGATGGACAGACATATCCGTTACCTCAGCCTTTTTTTGTTATCGCGACACAGAACCCGGTGACACAGCAGGGAACGTTTCCGCTCCCGGAATCTCAGCTAGATCGCTTTCTGATGCGGATCGAATTAGGTTATCCAGACGTTCTGGCTGAACGGGAATTGTTGAAAGGTGGCGACCCCCGTGACCGACTCAGAGAGCTTTCTCCTATTATCTCCGATCTGGAGCTAAAGCGAATTACTGCTGACTGTGCTGCCGTTAAAGTATCGGACAGTATTCTTGATTATCTTCAACGTCTTATCGCCCATAGCCGTCAGGCGCCTGAATTCAGTTTTGGTATATCCCCGCGTGGTGCGTTGGCGCTACTCAGTGCCAGTCGCAGTTGGGCTTATATCGAAGGCCGGGATTATGTGATTCCGGAAGACTTACAACAGCTTCTGGGGCCGATTACCGGGCACCGGTTGCGAGCGGCGGAGGATATTGGTGGTTTTGGTGCGAACGCTTTGGTTCAACAGATGCTGAGTCAGGTGGATGTGGTAGCCTGAGGGCCGTTTATGATCAGAACTGATATACGAACGGGGCTGGGGGCTTTTCGGCAACGCTTGAGGCGAGGGTTCTTAGACTGGAGCCTGCGCCGTAGTCCTCGACTAAAGCAGCTTACGCTAAGTCAGCGACGTATCTACATTTTACCTTCACGGGCCGGTTTCGTGTTCCTGTTATTGTTGCTGGTTATGCTGTTACTGGCGATTAACTACCAGAATAATCTGATGTTTGCAGCGACTTTCCTGCTTGGGAGTGTATTTGTCGTGGCTATTTTACACACCTACGCAAATCTTTCAGGTATCCGTATTCAGTTTGCTCGTGCACACGCCTGCTTCACAGGAGAGCAGATCGCTTTTGATCTAGTCTTATCTGCTAACGGCACTCGTCAATATGAAAGTATTCAACTGCGTCTGGCTGAAGGAGCTGGTTGTGCTGTTGATCTGCTTGAACAGCGACAGGTAAGTATTAGCCTGTATCAACCGACTCATTATCGTGGTCCTCTGCGGGCGTCGCCGATGTTGATTGAAACCTTTTATCCACTGGGTCTTTTCCGAGCCTGGACCTGGTTGCAAGCAGACCTGCAGGCTTTGGTTTACCCGCGCCCCGTGGCAGGAGGGGCTTTGCCTGATCTCACTGGATCTGGATCAGGTGAACAGGCTCTGACGCGTTCTACCGAGCACTCAGGCGGTGAAGAGTTTGCGGGGTTAGAACAATATCAGCCCGGTATGTCGCTGAAGCGGGTTGCCTGGAAAAATTATGCCCGTGGTCAGGGAATGTATGCAAAACACTTTGTTGAGTTGGGTGATAACCAACGATGGTTAAGCTGGCAGTTCTGGCCTGAACTGGAGCGGGAAGCCCGCTTATCAAGGCTTACCTGGTGGGCTTTACAGTTACACCGACGGGGGGAAAAATATGGTTTGCTGTTGCCGGGTATAGAAATTTCTCCTGACAGAGGCGAGGTGCACCGGGTTCAGGTACTTGAAGCGCTGGCCTGTTTCGGTCTGGATACCGATATAGGTAGCACGGAGCAGCACCCGTGAAGCCTTTGTTTCAGCTGACGCGTAGCAGTATGGTTTGGTTGCTGATCAGCATTTTACTGGTGACCATTCCGTTTGTTTCTGTGCTGCCGGGTTGGCTGTATCTGTTAGCTTTTCTGACGGTGGGGTGGCGGCTGATGGTACACAGCGGCCGCTGGAACTTCCCTCACTGGAGCGTCCGCTTTGGCTTATTATTAGCGGTGGTGGTTGGCCTATTGATTGAGTTGCGAAGCGGTTCTGTGATGGCAGTGACCGTGGGCTTGCTTGTGTCTGCTTTTCTGCTAAAACTGACAGAGATGTACCATCGGCGAGATGCTTTAGTGGTGTTATATGTAGCTTTCCTGTTGACCGCCTGTAGTTTTCTGTTTCATCAGTCGATTCCCATGGCGCTCTATGCATTGTTGTGTTTAATCGTGGTTACCGCTTGCCTGAACACTGTCTATCGCAGCCAGCAGAATAGCGATATTTGGCGCCCTCTAAAGCATGCCTTCACACTCTACATGCAGGCGTTGCCGATAATGTTGGTGTTGTTTCTGATTTTTCCCAGAATAGGGCCTTTGTGGCAGGTAGATATGAATACCGGTCAGAGCTTTACGGGGTTGTCTGACTCAATGTCACCGGGGGATGTCAGCCAGCTTACCCGCTCAGCTGAGGTCGCTTTCAGGGCCCGCTTTGAGGGGCCATCACCCTCGGAAAATCAACGCTACTGGCGAGGGCTGACGTATGACCGCTTCGATGGTCGTCGCTGGACTCGTTCTGATCAAAAAATGACAACGCTTCCTGATCCAGAGATCTCTATCAGTGGGCAGGCGTATCGTTATCAGATCGTGATGGAGGCGACAGGTCAGCCCTGGCGCTATGGATTGGATATTCCGACGGATTATCCGGCTAACATTCGTCGTATCCCGGATCTGACTATAGTGGGCAATACACCGTTGATGCAAAGGGCGCAGTACCAATTGGTGTCTCAGTCTGGCCTGGTTCGTGAGCAATTGACGGGAGATCGTCACGCTCAGTATCTGCAACTGCCGCCGCAGAGTAATGAGCAGGCACGGCAACTGGCGTTGAAATGGAAAGCGGAGAGTGCAGGAACAAAAAACTATACCGACCGCTTGATGGCTTTCTTTGCCAGCGATTTTCGTTACACCCTTAAGCCCCCTAAGTTATTGACTGCTGACCCTGTTGATCAGTTTTTGTTCCAGACCCGACGTGGTTTTTGCGGACACTTTTCCAGTGCTGCGGTGTTTATGCTGCGTGCTGCGGGTATTCCTGCCAGAGTAGTGGGTGGATATCTTGGGGGGGAGTTGAATCCCCTGGATGATACATTCACTATCCGACAATATGAGGCTCATGCCTGGCTGGAGTATTGGGATATACAAGATCTAAGTTGGCACAGACTTGATCCTACCTCTGTGGTGGCGCCTATGCGGCTAGAACAGTCGGCGGAGCAGTTATTCCGCTCGGAACCCTCCTTTCTTGCTGACGCCCTGATGATGCGTAATGGTTTTTTGAGTGGCTCAGTGTTGAAGCAGCTAAGGCTTCGATATGAAGCGATGAACTACGGATGGCATCGCTGGGTGCTTAATTTTCATCAGCAACAGTCAGGTGTACTGCAACAGTTGTTAGGTGATATTTCAGTGGTCAAAATTCTATTATTGATTCTGGTACCTGGCAGTCTAGTGCTACTGCTGGTGGCGGCAAGTTTGCTTTTGCGTCAGGGGCCTCGTAAAGATCCTTTATTAAAAGCCCTCGAACGACTGGATAAAAGATTAGAACCTGCCGGGTTAGAGCGTCTTCGTGGTGAGACCGTCACTCAGTTTGCAATGCGATTATCTAACTCTTTTCCACCCCTTGCGCATGAGTTCAGAGAGTTGGCACGTTGTTACGAGCTTATTTGTTATGCCGAAAGCATTGATCCGGATCTGGAGCAACGCTTTAACACGCTTATTCGCCTCTGTTGCAAAGTAACACTGAAACCGGTCAACAGGAATAGAGATAATATCGGAGTTGATGGCATTAGATGAATCGTAACCGTAATGTTCCGGAATACACTCTGCGCCGAAGTGCAAGGCGTCGAACTATCGAAATTCAGGTCAGGCCGGACAGTATTAAAGTGCTGGCTCCGAGTCGGGTGAATCAAATTCGAATTGATAACTTTGTAGCTGAGAAAGCGCAGTGGATTCATGCTCGTCAGCGAGAGCTCCAAATGAGGCAGCCGACTCCGCCAATCGATACGGTGCTTGATCAGGGTAGCCAGATACTCTGGCTGGGGCATCGATACTGTCTTGAAGTGTCTGATGGTGAGGCGCAGACCCGCATGGTTATTCTGCCAGAGGGAATACGTCTGGAGCTCTCAAAACGTATACGAAAACCACGAATTGAGGCGATCTCTGAGCAGCTTGAACGTTGTTATAAAGAGCAGGCTTTGCTGTTCTTCCAGCAACGGGTGATTTTTTGGAGTGAGCAGACAGGAGCTACGCCGTCTAAGGTCGTTGTTCGTTATTACCGGCGTAAGTGGGGCTGCTGTAACAGCCGGGGTGTGGTGAGTTTTAACTGGTTATTGATGATGGCGCCGCTAACGATTATTGATTATGTCATCGTACATGAGCTTAGCCACTTGCGTGAGATGAATCACTCTTCTCGATTTTGGCTTGAGGTAGATAAATTTTATCCCGAGTGCCGCCAGGCGCAGACGTGGTTAAAGCTTAATGGTGGATCATTACAATGGCCGCCTGTTCAGGAAATAGCCGGGCATGAGCAGCCTTTTCCGGACAAAGGGTAGTAGGGCTTTTTAATGGTTACAGATGTGGATTTGTTAGACTTTAGTTCTATTCCTTGTGGATTTCCAAGAAATGGGTAGTGTTTTCCTGTTTATAAATGGATTTTTCATTTAAACAGTTATTTGAATGTGGCTAAAAAATAAAAATTAACAATAACTTAGAAGCGAACGAGTATGAGTCTTTACGATACGGTCGAACGGAATTTTTTTAACTCACTCACCCGTAAAATTATCGGTAATGTGCTGTTTTTACTTCTGCCTTCAGTGCTGTTTGCTGGCTTGATCTGGTATGGCATTGGTCAACTGGGCCAGATGGTTGAGCTAAAAGGAGGCTTGCCTGAGTTGCAATCGGCACTTGATCGCATCCTGTTTATGAGCTGGGTTTTATTTGGCTTTGCGATCGCAGCAGCGGTCTTTACTATCTTTTTTATGCGTCATATTTTCTTGCGACCGATTGGGAAGATGATTGATGTCCTGAGTGCAATCAAGGATAAAGATGGTGATATCTCAGCGACATTGCCTGACTTTACTCATGACGAAATATCGACCATGGCGTCGAGCTATAATGGTTTTTCTACCAGTCTGAAAAAAATTATCTCTGATACCCGTAACCATAGTGTGCGGGTCGCTTTGAGTGCGACTCAGTTGAGCAAAGTGCTGCAAGAAGTGCATAAGTCTACCAGTGATCAGGAAGAGCAGGCTCAGCAAGTATTAGTCTCGAGCCTTGAATCTACTACAGCGATCGAAGAGGTTGCTGGAAATACCCTTAGAATATCTGAATACACCAGTAACAATCTGAATGAGATCAGAACCTCAAGCGACGAACTGGAAAAGGTGTTAGGTCAGGTTAGAAATATTAGTGAGTTGGCCCAGGGGTTTCAGGACACCGTTGAGAAGCTCAGTGCCAGCTCTGAAACAATTACTGAAATTCTATCGATGGTTAAACGTTTTTCAGATCAGACTAATCTGCTTGCTTTGAATGCTTCTATTGAAGCTGCGCGTGCGGGTGAGGCTGGACGAGGTTTTGCCGTGGTGGCCGATGAAGTAAGAAACCTTTCTCAGCAGGTACAGCTAGCGACTGCTGAAATTGATGAGAATATCTCGGTCATGGGAGAACTGGTTAAAGATACGAAAGTTAATTCTGCCAATATTCTTGAGTACACTCGCAACACCGAAGGTTTTATCGGCTCTACCAGTGAGCAATTTACACGCCTGGTACAAGATTTCGAAGGCGTTAATAATCAGTTAACGACGATTAGTTCAACCCTGGATGAGCTTTCCTATACCAATAAAGCATCGCATACCCATGTAGAGCGAATTGCGGGCATCAGTGGAGATATCCGCGATGAGATGGAGCGTTCGCGGGAGTTTTCGGGAGAGCTGGAAAGCGCTACAGAGGAAACACAGGAGCTGCTGTCACGCTTTATTATCGGCTATGGAAGTTTTGAAGAGATTATACAAGCGGGACGAGAGTGGTCTCGTCAGGTACAGGAAGCACTGGAAAAGCTGAATAGTCAGGGCTTTGATCTGTTTGATAAAAATTATAGACGCACAAACGATGGAAAGCTGCCTGAAAAGTTTGATGTTAGTTATGTCGATGCTTTTGAATCTCTCCTGCGGCCTATGTACGATAATTGTCTGAAAGAGAAACCTGATCTGATCTATGCTTTGGCTGTCAGCCTTGATGGCTATGCGCCAGCTCACCACCTGAAAGTGTCTGAGCCGATGACCGGTAACTTTGATGTTGATAATGTAAAGAGTCGTCATCGTCGATTCTTTACTGGTAATCGTGCTGAAATTCGACGTGTAACCAACACTGCGCCATTTCTTTTACAGACCTTTGTTCGTGATACAGGTGAGGTATTGAACGACCTTACGTTCCCCATCTATGTCAATGGTAAGCATTGGGGGGGATTTGCAGTTGGTTTCAAGCCGGAACTGTTGCTTGATAGTGAAAGGAACCACTGAGTTGCCATAACCCTTCATAGTCAGTGTTTTTATCTGATAAACCCGCAGTCTTTTGATGCGGGTTTTTTTATGCGTTGCTTAATTCAGAGCCGAATACTGTCCTGGATAGTCGTAAGGGGCTTAGCACTAAAGGTGTAATTATAATGCCAGTTATAGATAAGGTACTTTCGCTTTACGCCAACTTCTCCTTTACGTGTGGGGCTATAGAGAGGTTGGGTAGTAGCTACGTTTTTAGGAGTTAAACGGCGCTAAAGTTGCCTGTTGTCTGTTTTCTCTAGCCCCAATAATGCCCTTACTCACAAACATAACTTTCGATGAAGAATCAGAGGGCATAATGAATAATAAAAAACTGTGGCGCAGCATGCCGTTAGCCTTAGCTGTTGTACTGAGTAACAGTGCGATGGCTGAGATCAGCCTGTATGATCAGGATGGTACAACCTTTTCTGTAGATGGGCACTTCAATGCATTCTACACTTATCAGGACAGCGAAGATAAAGTCGCTGATACCAGTGTTAAAACATCACGTGTACGTATGGGTTTCCTGCCTAACTATATCGGCTTTAATGTTTCAAAGCAGATAGATGATTTGAAAGTGGGTGGGCGTTCATCTTTTTGGGTTTCTATCAATGATAGTAATCAGGATGGTGATGGCACTAAAACTGATTCAATGATTGACGTTCGTCAGTTTTACGCAACCGTAGACGGTGATTTTGGTCAGGTTCTGTTTGGTAAGGATTTTGGTCTTTACGGTCGCTCAAATATCTTTGGTGATGAATTGTTGATGGGTGTGGGTTTTGCTCCTGCTGCATCTTCTAATACAACCTTTGGTAACATTACTACGGGTTACCCTTATGCTAACCCAACGGCTCAGATCACTTACCGTTCACCGGTTATGAGTGGTTTGCAGGTTGCAGTGGGTGTTCTTGACCCTAACACGACCAGTACGACTGCAGCAGGCGATACTAACTCGGCCCGCTTTGAAACTGAAGCGACTTATACTGCAGATTATGATGGTGTTGCATTAAAGGCCTGGGTTGGTGGTGCAATTGGTGATTCTGTAACCTCTGGTGTTGACGCTAGCGGTATTTCGTATGGTGCACGCGTAGCAGCAGCCGGCTTTGCGTTGACAGCTTCCGGTTTTAATCAGGAAGGTATTAGCCATGTATTTGCCAGTAATACTTTGACAGATAGTGCTGAGTCAGAAGGGTACCTGGTACAGGGGTCATACTCTTTTGATGCTAATCGAGTGGTGCTGTCTTATGGTCAGACCGAGGCGACCGCTGCAGGAAGTTCTGTCACAAGTCAGGATGATCTGACAGGTATTGCTTTGTTCCATAAGGTTAATGACAACCTGGGTTTAGTTGCTGAGTATACGGTACATAAAACTGACAATGGGACCGTTGATCTTACTCAAACGGATACCTTTGCTCTGGGTGCAACACTGAGCTGGTAACAGCCTAGCCTGTTTTTTTAAACAGGATGCACCCAACTGGCAACCCCCTTCCTCTGTCAGCTTGGGTGCTTTTTGCTACTTTAGTACTGTGGCTAAAGTTTTTTTATTCAATTAAATCAATAAGCTGTGTCTATAGCTTGTTTCTATTACTACCCAGTAGGTACTCAAGTATACTATTTTCAATTGTCTATCCCTTTTAGACTCAAAGGTCATCTTATACTTGCGGGGTCATAGTTTTGACCATTGGATCATCTCAGAATATTTCTCAACCAGAGCTGCGCACTGCTTTTTCGTCCGATCGGGATGAAAGAGAAGCGGTTGAACAGCTATATCAACAATTAAACTGGCCTGAACTTGGTTTTGTTCTGTTTTTTTGTTCTGCAGAATATAACCTTGAAAAATTGGCTGATGCGGTACAAAAACGATTTCCGGATATATTGGTTGCGGGTTGTACAACCGCCGGAGAGATTACGGCGGAAGGTTACGATCAGGGCTCTGTTTCAGCAGTGGGTTTTTCCAGTGACGCTTTCGCCGCTAGTGGAGTACTGATTGAAAGTCTTGATAATTTTAATTTCAATGATGCACAGGGTGTGGTGCAAGAGCTCTCTGAACGCTGTATGGCGCAGCAGATAGCACCTATTAAAGATCACAGTTTTGCTCTGACATTATTCGACGGCCTGTCGACTCAGGAAGAGAAAGTATTGATTACCCTGGATTCTGCACTGGGTAGTATTCCTCATTTTGGTGGTTCAGCAGGCGACGATATCTGCCTTGCTAATACTCATGTTTACTTCAATGGCGCCTTTCATACGGATGCAGCCGTCATCATTCTTGTGAATACTAATTGCGAATTCAGAGTGTTCAGTGGGCATCACATGGACAGTAGAGAAAGTAAACTGGTGGTGACCGAAGCGGATAGCGATCAGCGACGTGTTCTGGAACTGAATGCTGAGCCTGCAGCGCTGGAATATGCGCGGGTGGTGGGTTTACCTTTGGAAGAGTTAAACCATCATGTGTTTGCGCTTAACCCCATTGCTGTGCGGATTGGCGAGGAATACTTTGTTCGTTCGATACAGAGTGTTAATGATGATCTGAGCCTGACTTTTTATTGCGCAGTTGAAAACGGCATTGTGCTTACCCTGATGCAACCAGGTGAAATGGCGCCTTTGCTCGATCAGCAGCTAACCCGAGAGGAGAACGCTCTGGGAGAGCACCTGTTGACCCTCGGGTGTGATTGTTTCTTACGGCGACTGGAGGCTGAGCTTAGAGGGGAGAGTGAGCGGATTTCTAATCTGATGCAGCGTCATAGGGTGGTTGGGTTTAATACTTATGGTGAGCAAGTTGATGGCATGCATGTTAACCAGACATTTACTGCGGTCGCGATCGGGAGAAAAACATGAGTGGTAAGGTGACGGTTCAATCCACCGAACCCGCTGATCGTATCGAAGCGTTAGAACGGGAAAATAAAAAGCTCCTGAAAATTAACAGAGTTCTGATTGAGCGGGTTGAAGTCAGTGCAACGACCCGTACAGACCCCTATGCTGCGTTCGAGCACTCGGTTGTTTTAGCTGAGCAGGTGCGTGAACGAACCGCGGCATTGAATGTCGCGCTGGGTGATCTTAAAACCAGTAATACTGCACTGAGTCAGGCCAAGCAGCAGGCTGAAGTTGCCCATCAGCGGTTAACCGATGGTATTGAGAGTATTTCTGACGCATTTGTGTTATTCGACAGTGATCGTCGTATTGTTTTGTATAACAGCAAATTTGAATCTGTTTGGGCGGGTATCGGCGTTGCTATAAAGCAGGGTTTAGGTATTCAGGAAATTCGGCTTTTGGCGGATCAGCATAAGTTGATTGCAGAGGAATATCGGGGTGATGAAACTGATAATTCAGTCTTTTATCGCCTCAATGATGGCCGTTGGTTTCAGGTTAGCGAGCGTGGAACGCTCGATGGCGGTTTAGTTATCCTCTATACCGATATTACCGAATTGAAACAGAATGAAACGGCCCGTCGGGAACGCGCGTTGGCTGATAAGTCCAGAGTGTTGCAAAATACGGTCGACAACCTTTCTCAGGGCGTTGTACTGATTAATGCCGAAGGGCGGCTTGAGGTATGGAATCAGCGCTTTCTCGAGCTGTCGGGCTTTACTGAAGCGGAATTGAGCACGCAACCGCTTTTTGGTGATCTTATCGCACAGTGTGAGTTAATTCTGTTAACGCCATTTAGCAATCACCATAGTAGTAATGGGACTATCGAGCTTGAACAGAGCTTACGAAATGGCCAGGTTATTGAAATTCGTACGCACCCCATCCCTGAAGGCGGATTTGTTAATACCTATACCGATATCACTGAACGACACCAGTATGCTGAGACTCTACGAGAAAGTGAGCAGTGGATACGTTTAATTACCGATCATGTTCCAGCGCTTATCGCTTATGTTGGCGATGATCTTCGCTATCAATTTACTAATAAAGTGTATGAAGACTGGTATGGCTGGTCCCGTGTAGCGTTGACCGGTAAAACGATTACCATGATTCACGGCGGCGAGCAGTTTGTGAAGCTTAAGCCGTATATTGATAAAGCACTGTCCGGTGAAAGTGTCACCTTTGAAATTGAGGAGAAAGATCCTCAGGGCGAGCCACGCTACATGCTCAAAGCCTATGTTCCTAACCTGGACGCAGAAGGTAAGGCGGTTGGATTCTTTGTTTTGATCCGGGATATTACTGAAAGGCGTAAGGGTGCTCAGGCGTTACAAGAGTCTTATCAGACGATGGAGCAGCGGGTTATTGAGCGAACGTCAGAACTGACGAAACTGAATGATCAACTGTGGCAGGAAATCACCGAGCGAAAGCAGGTTGAAGGGCGCCTGCTGGAAGCGAGTAAGCATGCTGAACAAGCGAATCTATCAAAAACAAAGTTTCTTGCAGCGGTAAGTCATGACCTGTTGCAGCCGTTAAACGCAGCACGCTTGTTTACCAGTGCATTACAGGAAAAGTCTGCGGTGCAAAGTGAGCGTCACCTGATCGACTCAGTGGGGACTTCACTAGATGATGTGGAATCACTGCTGAGTACTCTGGTGGATATTTCTAAGCTGGATGCTGGCGTAATTGAGCCGGATGTGACGGTTTTTCCGGTAAATAGTTTGCTTAACAATATTGCCAATGAGTACCAGCAAATTGCAGGTAGTGAGCAGTTAAAGCTGCGTTATGTTGCCAGTAGCGCCGTGATTTCATCTGACTCACAGTTATTAGCGCGGATTCTGAGAAACTTTCTGACCAATGCTATGCGGTATACCGATAGCGGCTCTGTGCTACTTGGCTGTCGGCGTAAACGACATAGTCTGGTGATTGAAGTGTGGGATACCGGTCGTGGTATTCCTGAAGAGAAGCTGGGTGATATTTTTCTTGAGTTCAAGCGCTTGCAAGGGAATCGTGACGAGAGTGATAAAGGTCTGGGGTTAGGGTTGGCTATTGTCGACAAGATTTCCCGCATGTTGGGGCACTGTATAAGTGTAAGTTCAACACCGGGCAAAGGTTCAATGTTCTCAGTCGAGGTGCCTCTTGCAGATGAAGGCCAGTATGCGCTGGAAGTGAAAACGCAGTATCAGCCTGTGGCAGATAATCAGCTTGAGGGCGCCTTAATCTGGTTAATCGACAATGATCCCGCTATCTGTAGAGGGATGCAGACGCTGCTGGAGGGCTGGGGTTGTCGTGTTCAGACCGTTCAGGACGAGGCTCAGTTACTGGATCTGTTACAGGGGCAGGAAGTGCCGCAGTTATTGATTGCTGATTATCATCTGGATGATGATAAGAACGGTCTGGATGCGGCGATTAATTTTAATCAGCGACTCAATAATTCAGTCCCCGTACTGATGATCACAGCAAACTATACCAATGAGCTTAAGCATATTATTCGTGAACAGGGATACTTGTTAATTAATAAGCCTGTGCGGCCTATGAAGCTTAAAATGACACTCAATCATCTACTGAAGTAATGAACCTGCATAGTGCAACTTAGTTGTTCAGATGTGTGTGCGGGTGCTGTTTTCTGCAGCGTTAGGGTATGAATTTCGTTCTTCGGCGGAGAGATCCGCCGAAGTTGTCGTGATGAGCTGTCATGAGGCTAAGTGTTGCATGAGAGTTTTCTATCAGGACTTAGCGCTTGAGGTAGTGGTTGAAATCCACATTGCCGGCCGTCAGTACTGCTTGAATACGGTTGTGTACGCCAAGCTTGCGCAGGATGGCGCTAACATGAGCCTTAACGGTGGTTTCTGCGATATTGAGGTTATAGGCGATCTGTTTATTGGATTCTCCTTCAGACATTCGCTCGAGTACCAATAACTGTCTGCGGGTGAGGGAGGAAAGCATCTCGGGAGGGATTTTACTTTCATCGTGACGGCGGTGCATGCCGTCAGAGGGCTTTTCTGAGCGAATGATATCGGAAGGCAGGTATACATTGCCGTCAAGAATCTGTTGCAGTGCTTCTGTCATCTGCTCTCGGGGAGATGATTTTGTGATAAACCCGACAGCGCCGTAGGTAATTGCTTGTAATACGATCTGTTTGTCCTGTTCTGCTGAGACAATAACAACCGGAATAGTAGGAGAGTCATTGCGAAGACTCATCAAGCCATTAAGGCCATTCATGCCAGGCATATTCAGGTCCAGTAGAATCAGATCGAGATCGTCTTCTTCCTGGGCGATGATCAAAGCGCTATCCAGATCTTCGGTCTCAAGTGTCTCGCAACCGGGAAAACCATTTGCGATGACGCTGCTGATCGCTTCGCGAAACAATGGATGGTCGTCTGCAATTAAAATTTTATACACTTTGATCTCCCGCTGGACGTCTGCGTTACTGGCAGTTTATCGTCCGTTATAATTATTCTGTAATGGGACTGGGTAGTTACCACAGTTTATAACGTTTTTTACTTATTCGCCTGAAATAGCTCCGGACTCAATGTCGTTTCTGGTAGGTCAGCTTCCTGCCAGCCATCGATTCCCTCTTTATACCAATATAGTTCTGTATAGCCCCAGCTGTATGCGCGTTTTACTGCATTCCAGGACATCCAGCAATCAGCGGTACAGTACAGGACTATAGCGAGATTCTTTCTACCACCGGTTCCCTGATAGAGGTTATCTCGAAAATAATCCATCCAGGCTTGCTCCGGTTCTCCCTGACCTACATTGGGAAGCCAGCGACTGCCTGGGATGCCCGGTTGAGGCTGTTGCTGTAGAAAAACTCCCTGACGCCATTGCAAAGGTTGTACATTTATCAGTAGCGGTGGTGTTTCAGAGCTGATTTTAGCGTTCAGCTCCGCGGTAGTAATTAACTGTCCGCCCTCTGCATGATCCGGTGTGGGGCTACGATATCGGGTTATCCGGTATCCATCAAAGTTAAACAGGAAAGGATCATCCTGATAATTACTCAGCCAATGCTGATCTGCCTTATCAGGTGAGCCCGGTGTATTTAAGCTGATAAGCAGCAACATCAGTACAATGAATAACTTAGATTTCCTCCTCCTTTTCACTTAAACCACCTCTGAGTCTATTACACCTATAGAACCGGTAAATGGATATTCTACTATGAGCCTGAAAAACCAGTACTTAAGTACTGGTTTTGTGAGAAGTTAATAATTACTATGCGCTGCATATATGGGCTTTTTATGTATTGATATATGTCAATTTATCGCAAGATTTTTGGGTGTATACTGCTTGCGTCGATATATGTGAGCTTTTTAACCTTTTAAGTCGTAAAAAAACTGGATTTCATAAATGTTGCAAAAGGTTGATTCGACTCGGCTGCCCACTCAGCTTTTGTGGGGGATCTCTTTCATTGTCATTTTGCTTCTGTTTACGCAGAGCGTCTATTTTTACATCAATACTAAAGCTAACCACCAGCAACAGCTAGATTCACTTCGTGAAACACTTATCGAGCGTCAGCGTAGCCGACTTGCTACGGAATTGCATGATGCTGAGCAAGTGGTCGATCGAATGTTTGCTGAAGCAGCTGTTTTGCTGAAGCAGCAATCTCGTCTGCACACTCGCCATGCTTTGGCGCTAATGAATTCTCTCTATCAGCGTTATCACCTTCAGCTCAGTGAAAAAGAGATGAAACAGATGTTGATTGAGGCGTTAAGGGGGCTTCGTTTCTTCGATGGGCGGGGTTACTTCTTTATCGATCAGATGGATGGCGTCGCTGTTTTATTGCCTATAGCACCTCATGTAGAAGGAGAGTCTCTTCTCGATAATCAGGACGATACTGGCCACTTTATTATGCGAGGGCTTATCGATGCAGTATCAAATGAGCAACGTGCGGGGTATTCCTATTATCGTTGGTATGCCCCTGAGAATGATCGACAGATGAAACAAAAGATCGCCTATGTGGAGGTGTTTGAACCCTATAACTGGATTGTGGGTACCGGAGATTATATTCATCAGGTTGAAAAGGATCTCATTCCCAAGGTCTTCGACTATATAAGAAATATCCGTTTTGGTGAAACCGGTTATGTCGCAGTTCAGGCAAGGGAGGGCACCTTGTTAGTCAGTAATGTGACACCTGAGAAAGAAGGGCTTAATTTTCTTACTGATTCTAATCGCGTGCATAGGAGCGCAGCAGATAAAGTGACGAAAACTGCCCTCAACGGTGGCGGTTATGTCTTATATGAATGGTTCCGGTCTGGCAGTGATAAAACTAGTCAGAAACTATCTTTGGTAGGCCCGGTAAATGATCGAAATTGGATTTTAATAGCCGGAATTTTTCAGGATGAGTTAAATCAGTTGATAGCTAAGCAGAGAGACCGTCTCAATACTGAGCTCAGACAGAGCAGTGTGAACATGGTTATTGTACTGACCCTTATAGGCTTGTTCGCTATCGTTATCACGCAGTCTTATAGTCGTTGGCTAAAAAGACGCTTTCATCGGTATCAGGATAATATTGATAAACAGCAGACAATGCTTCATCAGACGGCCGAGTCCCTGAAACTCAGTGGCCTTATTGTAGAGTCAGCCTACGAAGGAATTGCGGTTTGTGATCCGCAGAACAGAATTCTAAAAGTTAACAGTGCTTTTACTCGCATAACCGGGTACGAGGAAGCTGAGATTGTTGGTAATACCCCAGCACTACTTGGGTCAGGAAGGCACGACAAAGGTTTCTATCTACAGATGTGGAAGAGGCTGAATGCCCAGGGCTTTTGGCGAGGGGAGATCTGGAATAAACGTAAGAATGGTGAGATATATCCTCAAATTTTATCGATCACAGCATACAAGGATCTTACGGGTAAAGTTCAAAATTATATTGCGATATTTAATGATATTACCCAACGGGTAGAGGTCGAACAGCAACTCAGATCTATGGCTGAAACAGACCCACTGACGGGGCTGGGAAATCGACGTACACTGATGGCATGCCTAGATCGTGATTTGGCGGCTGCGGATCGATATGGCGCGCCTGATACGGCGTTGCTATTTGTCGATCTTGATCACTTTAAAGCGGTTAATGATACCTACGGCCATGATATTGGCGATGCTGTATTGATTGAAGTGGCAAACTGTCTTAAACGTTGCTTGCGTGACTCGGATCTGGCATGCCGGATCGGTGGCGATGAATTTGTTGCTGTTGTGCAGCTGCAGGCAAAAGAGGATCTGGAGCAGCTAGAGGCTCTCAGTAGTCGTTTATTGAACGAATTGGTGAAACCTGTTCTGTTATCCGGTGTTGAAATAGAGCTTAGTTGCAGTGTTGGTGTGTCGATACGTGATGGTGTTGGCGATGATGGCATAAGTCTGATGAAGCGTGCTGATCAGGCGCTTTACGAAGCGAAGCGCCGGGGTCGTGGCAGAGTCGTGTTTTATTCTGAAGAAGTTAGCGTTTCCCCATCCCCTGCTGAGGCTGAAAACCTCTGACGGCCAGTATTGAGGCTACCACTGTCACTAAAGTAACAATAATTAACGCTTCGCTGTTTCCCTGTTGATATAAGGCAAACCGAATGAACTCTACGCCGTGACTAAAGGGGTTCCAGGCGCATACCCAATACAACCATTCGCTGGCTTCACGCATTTTCCATAAAGGATAGAGGGCAGAAGAGAGAAAGAACATCGGGAAAATCACGAAGTTCATGACACCGGCGAAATTTTCTAGCTGTTTGATCCTGGCTGAGATAAACAGCCCGATTGCGCTCAGCATCATTGCCACCAGGAGAAAAGCGGGTAGCGCTGTGAGATAACCCCATAGCGGAGCTTCGACCCCCCAGAACCAGGCTATAAGCAGGAAACCATAGACCTGCAGTAACGAAATGAGTGATGTGGACATGAGCTTTGATAGCAGCAAAAAGGGTCTGGGAAGAGGGCTGACTAAGAGTACCCTCATGCTACCCATCTCCCGGTCATAGACCATCGAAAGAGAGCTTTGCATGCCATTAAACAAGATGATCATGGCGCATAGCCCTGGCACGATATACACCTCGTAGGTGATATAGGTTTCATAGGGTTCGATAATAGCGATGCCCAGTGCTGCCCTGAAACCTGATGCAAATACTACCAGCCATAACAGAGGCCTCACCAGGGCGCTGAAAAAGCGCGAGCGCTGTTGTACGAAGCGTAAAAGCTCTCGCTGTAGCAAGCCGTTAAAACAGACCAGGCCATCTTTGAGGGTCACGGTTGTTCTCCTGTATCTTTTTGGCCGGTAAGTGTCTGAAACAGATCGCTTAGATTGGCGATATTATGTTGCATGCACAGTTGGCTGACGCTGTCGCTGGCCAGAATTTTTCCCTGATGCAGGATAGTGACCGGATCATCTTCTTCTACTTCCTCAATCAGGTGTGTCGCCCACAATACGGTTAGTTGCTCCTGTTGACACAGTTGTCGAATATGGTGGTTGAGTGATGTTCGGGTAGAGGGGTCAAGGCCCACGCTGGGTTCGTCTAATAGTAAAATAGTGGGCTGGTGCAGTAGTGCCCGAGCTATTTCTACCCGGCGTCGGTGCCCACCGTTGAGGCTGCGTACTTTGTCATGTAAACGTTCACTGAGCCCAAAGCGTTCCAGTTCTGTCGTAATTCTGGGGGTAGCCAGGCGTTTGGGAATGCCATGAAGTGCTGCGTGGTAGTAGAGATTCTGCGCAACAGTCAGATCCAGATCCAGAGTGCTTTGCTGAAAGACAACACCGAGCTTACGCATCACTTCTGCCGGATGCTGAGCAATACTACGCCCGGCAATAATGATCTCTCCAGATTGCAGGGCATAGAGGCGAGTGAGTAATGCATAGAGGGTGCTTTTACCGGCGCCGTTCGGCCCCAGCAGTGCATTAAAACATCCTTCTTGCAGCGTTAAGTTGATTCCCTTCAATGCTGTTCGGGAGCCGTAGCTGAAACTGAGGTTATGGATCTCAATGCTCATGATTATTTAACAGATCAGGGCTTGATCCTGACTCCCCACGGGTAGCGGCCAACTTTTATCGATTTTATCACCTTCATTTTTTCTACATCGATCACGGATACATCACCGCTGATGCCGTTGGTAGTGAGCAGGCGAGTCTGATCGGAATTGAAATCCATATGCCATACCCGACGACCTACCAGCAGGTAATCCAGTACTTCGTAGGTTTTAGCGTCCACCAGAGCGATATGGTTTGCTGGCCCAAGTGCGACAAAAGCATATTTACCATCATCAGTGAGCCTTACGCCCACCGGCTGTACTTTATCGGGATGAATACCCCTTATCTTGAAATTGAGTTTATGAGTGATTTTGCGGCTGGCGACATCAATGATAGAGACGGTGCCGCCTATCTCTGAAGAGGCCCATACGATGCTACCATCTTTATTAAACTCGACGTGACGGGGGCGCTGATCAACCAGTGTATTATCAATCAGTTGATTAGTTTCGGTGTCTATCCAATGAACCATGTTAGTTGTTTCACTGGTACTCAGCGCCCATTTACCATCCGGACTAACGGCCATGCCTTCGGGTTCTACGCCGACATCAATCTGAGCTAAGACTTCCTGGGTTTGGGTATCAACAACGGTGACCAAAGCATCATCTTCATTGGCGATGTAAAGACGACGATCATCGGGATGCAAAGCGAACTGCTCCGGATCTTCGCCAGAGGGTAGCTGGGCAATAATGCTGTGATCGCTGAGATCCATAACCTGGACGGTGTCGGAATCGCTGGCGCAGATATACAGCTTAGTGCGGTCATGACTAAAAATGATTCCCCGGGGCCGTTCACCGACATCGATAGTCTCCGTAACCTCGAGCGTATCCATATCGATAATAGACAACGTATCATCTTTCTCATTGGAGACATAAGCGGTTTCAGCTATAGCTATGGAGCTAAGTAACGCTCCACTTAGCATAGAGATCACCAGGATGTTTTGGGGAAATCTTAAGGTCTTCATAAAAACAGATCCTATTGTTGTTTTATTGCTGTATTGAATGACACAGTGCAACGGGATTCAGGCTTATCAATGCCCAGAGTATCCAAATCTGTGACCGGGTGTAGAAAGCCCTCTAAAGGAGGTTGTGAAACCAGAGACCGGGGTTGCACCAGCGGAATAGGCTGGCGTAACTGGCCGCTCCAGTTGCGGTAGTTTAGTTTACGCCCCTTAAAGGCGGCTAACTGAAACTGATCCGAATTGATAAAGCTAAAGAGTGTGGCCGGGTCTGATGAACGGGTTTGAGTCACCGCTTCACCTATCGTTCTTACCGCGGCCCAGGCAGCGTAATCTTTACTATTCATCCAGCGTTGAAACTCTTTGTCGAAACGGCTCTGAAGCTGTGCGGCTCCCCATTGTTCAATGACCCGATGCCAGGCAACCGGCGTTAGACCCTGAGTCCCCGCAACTGGCCTTGGATACCAGGTGTTGTACATAACGTATTCACCGAAGTCTCCACGTTCATCGGCGACAACAACAAGGTCATATTCATCGGTTTGAGTAAAGAGCGGGAGTTCGCGTTGGGCAGTGCGACGCAGATCAGTATCAAAACTCCAGGTTTTCTCAGCGACAATCTTTACGCCAAAACGTTTTGCGCTGCGCTTGAGTGAGTCGGCGTAGGCGATATCTTCTGGTTGAGAGCCTTTGATTAGTAGCCAGCGTTGTAGTCGTCTTGCCGTACTCCATTGTCCCAGTGCATCGGTTAACATTGCCCGGCTGGGGAGGGTGTGCAGTGTATTGGATAAACAAGTCTCTGTTCTTAGTTCATTGGCGTAACTGCCTGCATTAAAAATGATGGCGCCATAGGCAGTAGCGATATTCGTGACGGCCAGGAGTTCATTTTTAGGAAGGTCTGTTATCAGTAGTCGAATTCCGTCGTCCAGCCACTGAGTAACGATACTGCTAACCTGTTCGGGCGTTTCGGCGAGTGCAGATGCCAGCGAGTAATGCTGTTTAAGAAAGCGTCCCGTAGTGTTGTTGTCATTTAATCCCAGTTGAGCGCCGTTGAGCCCTCTGCCTTGAGGCTCAGGGAGTAAATTTGACAGAACTGGTCCACGATCAGGGTGATAAGCCAGAAAGCCTATTCGTGTTTCTTGCTCTTCTGCAATCGCAATTATGCTGAGTAGTTGAAAGCTCAGGATCAAGATAAAAGATTTCAATATGTGCATATAAGCTCGCTGATCATTATTCACTACAGAGTAGTCTTTCAGAATAGGGTGTACAGAAGAGGTATTAAATATGCGGAAAGTACCGATCAATTAGTTCTGAAGTACTATTTTTTAAAAACAGCAAGGGCTTAGCATTAACTGAAAGAAATAATAATTCAGAGGCAAAAGTTATGGCTAGTCTGTTTTCTAGTAGTGTAGCAGCAACAATTATTACCCTGGGAATGACCCTGAGTGGGGCGGTAATGGCGAAAGGAGATCTGACTCGTAAACCTCAGGCCCTGCCTGATCTGGTGATGGGTAGCGAAGAGAGTGATTATAGTTTTTCACAGAAAACCTATGAACTGGAAACCGGTCAGGCCTACAAGCTGGAAATCGTTTCAAGCGGGCAAAAAGAGTATGCCTTGCAAGCGCCAGCTTTTTTTACCTCCATTTTTCTGCGAAAAGTAGAAGCCGGGGGAATGGAGATTAAAGCGGTTGGTCTGACTGAGTTAGAGTTTGAAGATGAAGGCAGTGCTGAAATTTATTTTGTTCCTGTTAAGCCCGGAACCTACGAATTCTATGCGAACGGATTGCAGAACAAGGGCATGGTTGGGACCTTTGTTGTTAAGTAGCTGGTTTATCGGGATGTGTAACGGTTAAGCAACCACTTAAGAGGGCGCTTGATGAGAAAAGTACCAGTTTCATTGTTGCTTACGGCGCTCCTGTCTGTCCTGGCGGTAAACAGTTTTGCTGATTCAGATAGCAAACTGTCAGATGAATTTATCGATGCTCAACCTCGTATACAGCTCTACATGGCTTACGCCGAATTTAAGATGGGCAATCATCAACTGGCTCAACAGATGTGGCTCAGTATTGGTGGGTCAGGTAGAGCTGAAGCGTTGTTTAATCTTGCTAACATGTATGCGCAGGGTGTCGGGGTTAAGCAAAATCTGAAGCAGGCAGTAAGCTTATACCGAGAATCAGCTGAGGCGGGCAGTCGATCGTCAGCGTATCAGCTAGGTATTATTTACTTGAATAGTTCCGGTTTTCAAAATGAAGAACGGGCTCGTTACTGGCTTACAGTCGCTGCGCTGGATGGCGATAATGATGCTGCAAATCTTCTGGCAGGATTAGTGAATAATGATTCTTCAGATCCGATGTCCGAAGTACAGGCTTTGCTGATTAACGGAGAAACATCGCTGGCATTAGATAAGCTGCAAACACTGGCCGAAGCGAGGCCTGCGAATATTCGGGCGATCACTCGACTGGCCTGGCTTTATGAGAGTGGTTTGGCGGTTGAGCGAGATCTTGCCCGGGCCGCAGAGCTCTTCATGCAGGCTGCAGAAGCGGGCGATGCAGAAGCGCAATATGCCATCTCTGTGATGTACCAAACCGGCGTGGGCAAACCACAAAACGGCCAACAAGCTCTCTATTGGCTGGAACGATCAGCTGCTCAAGGTTTTCAGACCGCTATGAATAAACTTACGGATAAAACAGCCAAATAACCCTAATGGCGTTTGTTAGGAAAGTTGTTTTGTCAGTTCGTCTATATATCGTCAATGTTCAAATCATATGCCTGCTATCATACGGTTATGTCGTATCTGTGCCTCTGCGCCTGCTCTCCAGGCTATGTGCTAAATTCCTTTGTGTTAGACTCTTTAAAATAGTGTGATAGATGTACTTTTTAGATCGATGATCAGCTGCTACTGTTAAGCGTTAATGTAGATGCGTAGTGACGTGGTAAAAAGGAAACAGGTATAAATCCGGATGTCAGAAAAAATACTGCTGATCGAAGATGATGAGAAACTGACGGAGCTGCTTAGCTTGTATCTCACGCGCAATGGTTTTGACGTTGAAGTGGGCCATCGGGGGACAGATGCAGAGCCAATGCTATTACGCTCTCAACCTGACCTATTGATTCTTGATCTAATGTTGCCGGGTATGGATGGCTTGAGTGTTTGCCGTCAGGTTCGTAGTTTTTTCAAAGGTAAAATCTTAATTCTGACAGCAAGTGATGACGATATGGATCAGGTAGCTGCATTGGAGATGGGTGCGGATGACTTTGTCTGTAAGCCGCTTCAGCCAAGGGTTCTATTGGCCAGGATAAGAATGTTACTGCGTCGCCAGGGTAATGATTCTCCATCGACAGCTGAAAAGACTATTGAGAAAGCGCCTGTCTCTGATGAGAATGTGTCACTGTTGAGGTTGGGAGGACTGGAGCTTAACAACCTGACTCAGCGCTGCTTTCTCGATGGAGAATTGGTCAATATAACCCCTGGTGAGTTTGATTTGCTTTGGTATCTGGCCACTAACGCGGATCAGGTACTGTCCCGTGATCAGCTGGTAAAACAGACTCGGGGAATAGAATATGACGGTGTCGATCGTACGATTGACAATAAAATCGTTCTATTGCGTAAGAAGTTAAATGATAACCCCTCATTACCAAACCGAATAATTACAGTAAGAGGAAAGGGATATCTGCTGGTGTCAAATAATTGGGTTTAGCTGATTGACTGTCCCTCCCTCCCATACAAACCCATACATTAATGACTGAGACGATAGTAGGTTAAAGCTGTCAGAATGTTCAATACACGTAACTTTTAACTGGTTACGTCTTCAAATAATTATCTGGATGGAATCATGGCCAGGCTGTTCTTTACACTTTATATCGGCATGATCGGTGCCATATTTGCTTTGTTCTTCACCATTGATCTTGTGGCTAAGCGAATGGCTTACGATCTAGAGGCGCGAGATGTTGAGCAGACACTGGGGGGGTACATCGAGTTATTTCAGGAGATTCATGTACTAGCAGGATCAGATGCAATGTTTGCTGCGATGCAGCGCACTGCAAAAATCAATAATCAGCTGCTGTCTGAAGTCACTGATATAAAGTTACTTGAATCAAAATCAATTCGTAACCTTCCAAAACCAGGGATTTTTCATGAGAGCCTTGATCCGAATGATGATGAAGTCATCTATTTTCGCTTAAACGTTAACGATAAGGTTTATCAAATAACGCCGGACCAAAGTGCTGAAATCTGGCGTGTAGCGGAAATGTTATCTTTGGCCTTTCTAGGCGGTTTTTTTCTTATTACTGCCCTGGCGCTTGGTATCTGGATCTATCTTTTACACAATAAACTGAAGAAGCTTGAGCGATCAGCCATACGTATTGCAGATGGTGATTTCTCCGCTCGGGCCCCGACTACATTTAAGCACCGGGTTGGCGGTTTAAACCGTGCTTTTAATCTGATGGCTGAACGAGTTGAACAATTGATCGCTAGTCATAAAAGACTGACAAATGCGGTTGCTCATGAATTACGTACGCCCATATTTCGTTTGCGGTGTCAGCTAGAGCTTTTGGAGCATGGTATTGATGTTGCCGAGCATAATAGATTTGTTAATGGTATGGATGAAGACCTGACAGAGCTCGATCAGATGGTGGATGAACTACTGAGTTATGCGCGGATGGAGCGCTCGGGAGGCGACGTTTTAGTACTTAAATCCCACGAATTAAATCAGTGGTTATTGGAGCGGCATGAAGGACTGGAGCGAAACTGTCGTAAATCGTTAATGCTGAAAACCGCTAAGCCTGTTGTGATTGAGTATGATGAACGTTTGATATTGCGGGCCTTAACAAATCTGATTCGTAATGCCGATAAATTTGCGCAACAGCGAATAGAACTTAGTATTAATCAACAAGCCGGCTTTGCTGTTATCTGTGTAGAGGATGATGGTGTTGGTATACCTGAAGCAGACAGAGAAAGAGTGTTCGAGCCTTTTGAGCGGGTCGATAATGCACGAACCCGTGAATCAGGTGGCCATGGCCTGGGGCTGTCTATTGTACGGGAAATAGTTGCGCAGCATGAAGGATATATACAGATCTCTGAATCTTCTCTGGGAGGCGCTCGAATCGAAGTCTATCTGCCTTTAATGCTACCGCAGCCCTGAAGGATATGCGGTAGCAATTCGCGGAACTATTATAAAATACAATCAGCTTACTGTTTCCATACAATCTGATACAGGCTGACGATACTGTCAGTGCTCTCTTCTCATCACAATAGTCTTATCGAAATCAAACAACCGATGAGACATTCCAATGAAACATACATTATTACCAATCACCGCTGCTGTCATTCTATCTTGTTCTGCTCTGTCTGTTGCGGCAGGCGAATTTACAATCGGCGCAGGCGGTTCTGTATTTAAATCCCCTTATAAAGACTTTAAAGATGATTCCGCGCCACTGCTATTTGTAGAGTATCAGGGTGAAGACCTGAGTGTCGGGTTGGATGGTATTAGCTATAGAGTGATGGGAAATGATAACTCTCCATTGAGCCTGTACGCCACCCTTGCTTCGGTAGGGGAGGGATTTGATAGTGGTGATTCTACGTTCTTTTCCGGTATGTCAGATCGTGACACGAGTGTAGATTTAGGTGTGACAGCGGCATACCAGATAGGTGAGGGAGCTGTGAGTGGATCACTGCTTCATGATGTATCCGATACGCATAATGGCTTTGTAGCTGATGTTAGTTATAGCCATGGCTTTGAAATTGCGGGTAAGGCTTACCTGACCCCTGCAGCGGGTATCGTTTATATGAGCGAAGATTATGCTGATTATTATTTTGGTGTTCGTGACTCTGAAGCGACCGCCAATCGAGCCGCTTACAAGGCCGATGCAGCGTTCAATCCTTATGTGGGTGTAGAGATGATTGTTCCTATGGGTGAAAGCTGGCAGTTAGTGAGCAATGCTAATTACATATGGCTGGGTGATGAAGTAGAGCAATCGTCAATTGTTGATCGTGATAATGCCTGGAGTGCAACTTTGGGTCTCGCATATACCTTCTAGCAGTCAGTAACTAATGCAGGCGCACCTCAGTAACTCCGGTCAGGTGCTGAGTGTGCTTGAGGGCAAAAGTATCTCTACCAAGGCGGGAGAAAAGTAATGAAAGGTTCCAATCTACTGGCGCTAGGTATTTTTGCCGTGGTAGCGATCTGGATGATGACAGGAGACATCAGAAGTACACTGAGTGATACTGATAATAGTGCATCAGAAACAGCTGTAGCTGAATACTCTTCAGTTGCAGCGGATAGTGAAACTCAAGGTTCTCATGTGTCGGTGCAGGTTGAAACCATGATTGCTGAAAACATAGATAGGAGATTGGTGCTACAAGGCCAGGTATTACCTTATCGGAAAGCGACATTACGCGCTGAAGCAACGGGTAGAGTTGTCGAACTGCCAGGTCGACGGGGGGAGAGAGTATCTGCCGACCAGTTGCTGTTAAAGCTATCAGCGGATGATCGTACAGTCCGGTTATTGCAGGCTAAAGCAGTATTACGGCAGCGGAAAAGTGATCTGTCTGCACATGAAACGTTAATGGCTAAAGGTTTGAAAGCAAAGAATCATGTGATTCAAAGTAAAGCACAATTGGCTATTGCTGAAGCTGAATTGGAGCAGGTTAGAATTGAGCTGAAGAATACCCGTATTCTGGCGCCTTTCGCCGGCATACTCGAACAGAGAAAACTGGAAATAGGCGATTTTGTAGATCGGGCAGACCCGGTAGCAACCATTGTCGATGACAGTCAGGTATTGCTGGTCGCGCAGGTTTCTCAGCGTAATTTGGGATGTCTTCAGCTGGGTCAGCAGGTGAGTGCGGAATTGATATCAGGGAAAAAATTGAATGGCCGCCTGAGTTATATAGCGACTGTTGCTGATGATGAAACCCGTAGTTACCGGATTGAGGTTGAAGTGCCTAACCCTGAAGGTGAACGTTGGATAGGTTTGAGCGTTAGTCTTGATATTTCCGTTGAACAACTGAAAGCTCATCGGTTATCAGCAGCACTGCTGAGTCTTAACAGTGATGGCGGGCTGGCCATTAAAACATTGAGTTCTGACCGTAAAGTGCTGACGACACCCGTCAGTATTGTTCGTTCCGAAACGGATGGTGTCTGGGTAACTGGATTGCCAGATAAGGTAAGGGTAATAACCCGTGGTCAGGGTTTTTATCAGCCGGGTGATAGTCTGCCGGTTTCCTCTGTTATGAATAGTCCGATGGTGCTCACTTCGACAGGAGATCAGTAATGCGATCTTTTATAGAGGCGGCTCTGAACCGCAGTCGTACCGTTATATTGATCCTTATCTTCTTGTTAATCGCAGGAACCTTTGCATTTATCGCTATACCTAAGGAATCGGACCCCGATGTAGCGATTCCAGTCATCTACGTGTCTATGAGTCATGAAGGAATTGCGCCGGAAGATGCAGAGCGACTGTTGGTACGCCCAATGGAGAATGCTCTGCGTGATGTGGCAGGAATTAAAGAGATACGCTCTATTGCCGCTGAGGGTCATGCGTCAGTGACGTTGGAATTTGATGCCGGATTTGACGCGAAGCAGGCGCTTCAGGATGTGCGGGAAAAGGTTGATATAGCAAAATCAGAACTGCCAGCCAGCACCGACGAACCAACGGTTAATGAAGTAAATATAGCGCTTTTTCCGGTGATGACTCTGAGTCTTTCGGGCAGTATAGGTGAGCGTGAGCTGGTTAGTCTTGCCCGTAAAATGAAGGATGAGATCGAAGCGCTACCAAACGTTTTAAAGGTTGATGTGGGAGGTGATCGCGAAGAGGTAATGGAGGTTCTGGTTGACCCTTTGGCGCTGGAAAGTTATCGCATTGATTTTCAGACGGTACTCAATATTGTCAGTAGAAATAATCAGTTAGTTGCAGCGGGTGCCATAGATTCAGGTGCCGGTCGTATGTTATTGAAAGTGCCTGGCGTAATAGAAAACCTGGATGATGTGCTCAATCTTCCTATTAAGATTCAGGGTAATACCGTAGTAACTTTTGCTGATGTGGCAACTATCAGGAATAACTTTAAAGACCCTGAAGGGTTTGCCCGGGTAGATGGACAACCGGCGATCGCGCTGGAAATATCAAAGCGCTCCGGCGCGAATATTATCGAAACTATTGAGCAGGTGCGTGCCATTGTTGATGTTGCCGAGCTGCGTTTCCCAAAAGCTGTGAGGTTTACCTATATTCTCGACCAGTCAAAGCAGATAAGTTCTATGTTGAATGACCTGCTTAATAATATTGTCAGCGCTATTGTATTAGTGATGCTGATAATTATAGCTGCTCTCGGGTTTCGCTCATCGTTGCTGATCGGCCTGGCTATTCCTGGGTCATTTCTGACTGGCTTGTTGTTTCTTTATTTATTGAATATGACCTTGAATGTCGTTGTTCTCTTCAGTCTCATATTGGTTGTGGGCATGTTAGTCGATGGAGCTATTGTCGTTATTGAGTTGGCGGACAGGCGATTGAAAGAGGGAGCGAATGCCGCTGAAGCTTTTGGTTTCGCTGCCAGACAGATGGCCTGGCCGGTAATCGCTTCGACGGCGACTACTCTGGCTGTATTTGTCCCTTTGGCGTTCTGGCCCGGTATTGTCGGAGAGTTTATGAAGTATCTTCCGATCACAGTGACGCTCTGCTTGCTTGCATCATTGATGATGGCATTGATCTTTCTACCGGTCATCGGAGGGCTGTTGTATCGGGGACATAGGGTTAAACCGGCTCCTGACATAGTGATTGAGGCTGGTTTATTTAAGCGTGGATATATGAGGTTACTAAGTTACTTGATTGGACACCCCGGTAAAACTCTGCTGTTTACGCTAACTCTGGTGATGGTTACCGGCTATACCTACAGTATTTTTGGCAGAGGTGTGGAGTTCTTTCCTGAAGTGGAGCCTGAAACCGCACTGGTAAATGTTCATGCTCGTGGCGATCTGTCAGTGGTTGAGAAAGACCGGATGGTCAGACAGGTAGAAGAACGAATTATGGGAATGCCCGAACTAAAGTCTGTTTACGCCCGCTCGTTTAATCAGGGCAGCGGTGAGGATGTTATCGGTGTTATTCAATTCCAGTTTACCGACTGGTTTACGAGGCGCAGCGCAAAGGAAATAATCAATGAAATGCGGTTAAAAACAGTTTCGGCTGTTCCCGGTGTTTCGCTGGAGTTTCGTGAGCAGGAGTCAGGGCCTTCAGGAGGTAAGCCGATACAGCTACAGATAAGTGGCCTAAATATCGTAGATATTAATCAGGCGACGGGGCATATACGGTCTTTGATAGATAGCTTGGGTGGTTTTCAAAATGTGGAGGATAACCGGCCATTACCAGGTATTGAATGGCGGCTGAAAGTGAACAGAGAGGATGCCGCTCGATATGGTGCCGATATTTCCCAATTAGGAAGTGCGGTCCAGATGTTGACCAGTGGCATCAAGCTAACCGATTACAGGCCAGATTACACTGAAGATGAGGTGGATATACTGATTCGTTTTCCTAAAGAAGAACGACAGCTGGAGCAGCTTGGCCAGCTACGAATTAAAACACCTAAAGGGATGATCCCTATCAGTAACTTTATGGCGTTTGAGCCTGCTGCTAAAACAGGCTCAATCTCCCGTGTTGATGGGATGAAAGTGATTACACTGGGCAGTGAAGTTGAGGAAGGCTTGTTAGCCAGTGACAAACTGCGTGAATTACAGCGGGAACTGACCAATATCACTCTGCCTGAGGGCGTTAAGCTAACTTTCAAGGGGGAAGATGCGGATCAAAAAGAGACCGGTGAGTTTTTACTTAAGGCTTTTCTAATTGCACTGTTCATGATGCTGCTGATATTGGTTACTCAGTTCAACAGCCTTTATCAAAGCTTGCTAATACTCAGTGCTATTTTATTTTCAACGGCGGGTGTCTTATTGGGATTACTGATTACAGCCCAGCCATTTGGCATCGTTATGGTCGGTATAGGTGCTATAGCGCTTGCGGGTATCGTGGTGAACAATAATATCGTGTTGATAGATACCTTTAATAGTTTGCGTAAAGAGGGATTAAAGGTGGCTGAGGCAGCCATAAAAGCGGGAGAACTGCGTTTCAGGCCTGTACTGTTAACGGCGATAACCACGGTGTTGGGATTAGTCCCGATGGTCTTCGCATTGAATGTTGATCTTATTAATCGACAGATTGACATAGGAGCTCCTTCGACGCAGATGTGGACGCAGTTGGCCTCTGCCATAGCGGGAGGGCTTAGTTTCGCAACCCTGCTCACCCTTCTATTAACGCCTTGTATGCTGGTTCTGGGTGAAAGGTTAGTTAAAGCCGCGTAGTAGAGTTTATCGTTCTATGACGTGCCTCTTTTGAATAGCTTGTTTTTCTAACGATTTGATATTGTTTGATTATTTTTGTAATTAGAATTTTACTTAGTACCAAGGTACTGGTTTTTCGGCACCAAAGCAGAATTCTTTGGTATTGCCTGATTGTTTTATTATTTCACCTATAGCGATTTCCCCGTTATTTCTGTTCGTCCCCGCGGGCTGAACGGGTAAATCCGAGATTACTAAAACTCTAATAAGACTGGTGAAGTGAATGAGAATGCCAACTAAAACTCTGGGTGCTGTAACAGCAGGTGCTTTTTCAATGCTGTTTTCTGCGCAAGTACTGGCGCATGGTGATGTGACGCCTCAGACAATGGACACTCAAGAGCTACAGCAACTGGGTGATGAATGGTTAGAGGAAAATCCATATACGTCCGAGTATGAGAAGCACGATGTTGCCGTCGAGATAGGCTTCTCTGCTTATACTCAGAACTGTGCCCGCTGCCATGGTTTAGAAGCGATATCCGGCGGTATTGCTCCTGATCTGCGTTATCTTGAGCCGGGTATTGAAGGTGATGAGTGGTACAAATACCGAGTGCTTAATGGCGCGGTACGCGACGGGCGTGTATATATGCCGAAAATGGCTGAGTACCTGAGCCAGGAAGCTTTGTGGGCTATTCGTGCCTGGTTAGAAACTGTAGCAACCACCGAATAAACGAGACTAAGTGGTGATGCGAATGAGTCGTTTTTTTATCCTGACAACCTTGTTGGTTTTGAGCTGGATCAATACGGCTCATGCGCGTTATTACGATGACGTTATTGCCAGTGGTGAGATCTATATTGGCGCCTATAAAGACTTCCCTCCATACTCTTTTGAGCAGGATGGAAAACCTGCGGGTGTCGATATTGAAGTTGGACGACGTATTGCAAATGCCTTTGGTCTGAAAATGAAGGTTCACTGGATCACACCGGATGAAAACCTGGAAGATGATCTGCGAAATAATGTCTGGAAAGGTCACTATCTCGACAAGGATGATGAAAACCCACTGGCGATGAAGCACCTTGCTGACGTTATGATGCGCGTGCCCTATGACCGGGAGTATGCGTTTAAGCGCGGTGATTTAGACCTGCTGATTAATGATCAGGTTGTGCTCTTTGGCCCTTACCAGCGTGAACGCTGGCAGGTCGCATTTGATAGTAAAAAACTTGAGCGTGTAGGCACCGTCGCTGTATTCCAGTATCACCCTATCGGTGTTGAAATCGATAGTCTGCCCGATTTTTACCTGACTTCTGCCTTCGGCGGAAGGATGCGAAATAATACCCATCACTATCCGACGATACACGATGCTTTTTTTGCTATGCAGGAGGGTAAAGTTGATGCCGTGATGGGGATGCGTGCTGAAGTCGATTGGCGGCTTGCTCAGGCAGACAACCCACGCTACCAGTTGGCAGAAAATGGTTTTCCTTCGATGGGCAAACAGCAATGGGATATTGGTATGGCGGTAAAACAGACCTACCGACAGCTGGGGCATGCCGTAGAAGAAGTTGTTGATGGTTTAATTCGCAGCGGTGAAATAGAAAAAATTTATGCTCAGTATGGAGTGCGATACGAGCTGCCGGGGCTGTATCAGGATGTCACCCAATAAAGAAAATTGAGTCTTAAATGACAGCAGGTTACCGCTAGCAAATTTAGGAAGGAGTAGAGAATGGTCCGGTTTTTATTTCTTATTCTTCTCGCTGCTGCTTCGGTTGTCCAGGCAGCTGAGTCTGACCCTTTACAGTCTCCTATGTGGGACTACACACGTGAGCAGTTTATTGGCTCGGCGCCTTATCGATTTGATGAGCGTATCAAAGTTTCTCTGCCGACGTTTGCAGAAAATCCAACGCAGGTTCCACTTCAGATAGATGCAACGGCTTTGGCTGGAGATATTGAACGCATTGTTGTCTGGGCTGATCTTAATCCGATTCAACATATTTTCACCTATTTTCCTCACCCTGATGTTATCCCAAAAGTGTCACTTAGATTTAAAGTACAACAGGGAACCGCTGTCAGGGCCGCCGTACTGACGCAATCCGGGGTGTGGCATGTAGGCTTCTCTTATCTTGATGCGGCAGGCGGTGGCTGTACTACCCCTAGTACAGGTAATGCCAGTCCATACTGGGAGAATCATCTGGGCGAAACCCAGAGCCGGGTATTTCCATTGGCCTCAGACGGTGGTGTTAGGTTCAAATTCAAAGTAATCCACCCTATGGATACAGGGCTCGCAGATGCGATACCTGAGTTTTATATCCAGCAGGTAATACTGCGTAATGCCCGGGAAGAAGGTCTGGCAAGATTAGAACTGTCTCAGCCGGTGGCTGAGAATCCGGTTATTAGTTTTGATCTCAGGGATGGTCTTAGTGATAAAACCAGTGGTTATCAGCTGTGGATGCGGGATAACAACGGTAATGAATTTGAGAAGGCATTGTAGGAGTACGCTGATGAAATCATTACTGGCTGTTTTCCTTTTAGTGCTTTGCAGTTCTGTATATAGCGCACCGCTGGAATATAACCTCACTGCGCAGGAGATTGCCTCTGGCACCTGGGTCGTTGAGGGAAAACAGGAGGATTTCAGCCGTGCCAATGGCGGTAATATTGTCAATACTGCCTTTGTGGTCACCGGTGATGGTGTTGTGCTTATTGATACCGGTCCCTCTCTACGTTATGGCACTGAGTTACGACAGCTTATCGGCTCAGTAACGGATCAGCCAATACGCTTCGTGCTGAATACCCACCACCACCCCGATCACTTTCTCGGTAATCAGGCTTTTAAGGACAGTTCTATCTACGCACTCCCCGACACCGGGAAGCTGATTGCTCAACAGGGTAATGCATTTGCTGAAAATATGTATCGGATGGTCGGGGACTGGATGCGTTCAACTGAGGTGCATCTGCCTGATAAACCGTTAACGATGAGTCGGTTAGTTTTAGGGGAGCACCGGTTTCGCTTCCTCAGTATGACCGGACATGCAGGAGCTGATCTGGTGGTTTTAGATGAAACCACAGGCGTGCTGTTTGCGGCGGATATCGTATTTTATCAGCGCGCACTGACAACCCCGCATACCCCGGACCTGAAACAGTGGATAGCAGACCTCACACAGCTTGAACAACTGAATTTCCAATGGCTGGTACCCGGACATGGCCCTGTCTCTGAAGGGACGGTGGCCATCGTACAGATGCGAGATTACCTGACATGGCTGGATAAGCGCCTGAGTCAGGCGGCAGAGCAGGGGTTGAGTATGAATGAGGTTATTGAACTACCGCTGGATAGTCGTTTTGCCGGGCTGGCGGTTGCCAGAAAAGAGTATATTCGCAGTGTGGCGCATCTTTATGAACGTTATGAAAATGCGATGTTTCAGTAATCAGGAAAAGGATAATTCGCAATGATTGCAACGATGCCGGAACGGGTGCCGGCTTTAAGTGCGCACTGTAGGCTTTATTTCGACGGTCAGCACAACCGATGGGTGTTTAAAGCGCCGCAGCAGATTATGTTTCCAGATCAGTTTACGTTGGCCGTACTACAGGCCTGTGACGGCCATTGCAGTGAACAGCAGATAGCCCGTTCATTGGTTGCATGTCCAACACGAGAGAGTGTGACTATTGACGATGTTCTGGATCTGTTGGATGAGTTCGAACGGCGAGGGTATCTCTCTGTTATGAGCGCTGCAGGATGATTGTCCGCCACCACTCGAGCAAGTATTACTACTAAGTAAGTAGAAAACTCATTCCCCCGGTTAATTGTTGAAATGCTGGTTAATTCCGAAAATATGGACAGGTCTGGGCTCTGCATCCAGCCCTGTCGAGAGTCAGAAAATAAGAACATCCTTAATTAAGGAGCATTGCAATGAAAAAGTTCGGCGGCAGTTTTGCTGTAACAGCATTGGTAACAGCAATGTCTGTATCAGGTATCGCGCAAGCGGGTGTGACTGATAAAGATATAATGCAAGACCAGATGACTGTAGAAGACGTGGTATCCAATGGTTTGGGCCCAAGGGGGCAACGTTACAGCCCGCTGGATATGATCAATACTGACACTGTTCAGGATATGCGCCCGGTGTGGGCTTTCTCTTTCGGTGGAGAGAAACAGCGGGGCCAGGAATCCCAGCCAATGGTCAAAGATGGCGTTATGTACGTAACGGCGTCTTACTCGCGAGTATTTGCGGTAGATACTAGAACCGGTGATGAGCTTTGGGAATACAATGCTCGCCTGCCCGATGGAATTATGCCTTGTTGTGATGTCATCAACCGGGGTGTAGCGCTTTACGGTGATCTGGTTATCTTTGGTACTCTGGATGCTAAGTTAGTTGCTCTGGATGCAAAGACCGGTAAGGTAAAGTGGAAGAAGAAGGTAGCCGATTATAAAGAGGGCTACTCAATCACAGCCGCGCCTATTGTTGTAGATGGCAAGATCATAACCGGTGTTTCCGGTGGTGAATTTGGTATCGTCGGTAAAGTTGAAGCGTACGATGCGACTACCGGTAAGATTTTATGGACCCGACCGACTGTAGAAGGTCATATGGGTTACATCTGGAAAGATGGTAAGAAGGTTGAAAACGGTATTTCCGGTGGTAAAGCAGGCGAGACATGGCCTGGCGATCTGTGGAAGAGTGGCGGCGCAGCAACCTGGCTGGGTGGAACCTATGATCCGGATACTAAGTCTTTGTTCATCGGAACGGGTAACCCGGCGCCGTGGAACTCGCATATGCGACCTGGCGATAACCTGTTCTCTTCATCTCGTCTGGCGATCGATCCTGATACCGGTAAAATCAAATGGCACTTCCAGACGACGCCTCATGACGGTTGGGATTACGATGGTGTAAACGAGCTGATCTCTTTTGATTATAAAGAGGGTGGTAAAACCGTTAAAGCCGCAGCAACCGCTGACCGTAACGGTTATATGTACGTACTTAATCGTACTAATGGCGATTACATCCGTGGCTTCCCGTTCGTTGATGAGATCACCTGGGCGAAAGGTCTCGATGATAATGGACGACCTATCTATAACGAATCAATTCGTCCGGGTAACCCAACGGCGTCTGAAGACGGTAAGAAAGGATCATCTGTACGTGCAGTGCCAGCATTCCTGGGTGGTAAGAACTGGATGCCTATGGGCTTCAGTCAGGACACAGGCTTGTTCTATGTGCCTTCTAACGAATGGGCGATGGATATCTGGAACGAACCAACAGCCTATAAGAAAGGCGCAGCCTACTTAGGTGCGGGCTTCACCATCAAACCGATGAATGATAGCCATATCGGTGTTCTGAAAGCGATGGATCCGAAAACGGGTAAAGAAGTATGGCGCTACCAGAACTACGCTCCGCTCTGGGGTGGCGTACTGGCAACAGCGGGTAATCTGGTGTTTATTGGTACACCTGAGGGTTACCTGAAAGGTTTCGATGCGAAAACAGGTGAGCTGAAATATGAGTTCAATACCGGTTCTGGTATCGTTGGTTCACCTATTACCTGGAAGCAGGATGGCGAGCAATTCCTTTCAATCGTATCCGGCTGGGGTGGTGCAGTACCGCTTTGGGGTGGTGAAGTTGCTAAGCGTGTTAAACACTTGAACCAGGGTGGTTCTGTGTGGACGTTCAAGCTTCCTAAGTCTTAAGTTTAGGCAGGCATTAAAAAAGGCTGATGCTCACGCATCAGCCTTTTTTTGTTTATAGCGTTGGCTCGCTGCTGTTTATCCGGGCAATAATTACCCTGAAGATAGTCTGTGTTGTTAAGAGGCAATATTACTCATTGACCAGTTGATCGCATGTGAAATAAGCACCTTCACCCGCGTCCAGGGCTTTGCTTATGCGAGGAAGAAGCTGGTTTAGCTTATCCTTTAACTGCCAGGGTGGATTGATGACAATCATTCCAGAGGCGGTCATTCCCCGTTCTACCGAGTCTGGCTCAAGGCCGAGTTCAAATCGTTGGATGTTTTTAATGCCACTTTTTATAAAGCGTTTTTCCAGTTGGTTTATTCTTTGACGATCGACTACCGGATACCAGAGTGCATAGGTTCCTGTAGCGAACTTGCTGTGGGCCTGCTGCACCAGTCTGAAAACAGCCTCGTAATCAGTCTTCAATTCATAGGATGGGTCAATCAGTATTAAACCCCTGCGTGATACGGGCGGTAATAAACCTAAAACATTGCTCAGGCTGTCTTCATTCATGACCTTAATAGAGCGATGTCGGGCTGTATTTTGCTTTAGAAGGTTAAAGTCTTTTGGATGAAGCTCGTATAACCAGGCTTTATCCTTTTTACGTAAGTATTGGGCCGCTATCAGTGGAGAACCTGGATAAAAACGTAATTTCCCATCTTTATTACACTCATCGATAGCATCAAAATAGCTTTTAAGTTCGGGCCATTTGTCGTTTTTAAGCTTACTGATGCCCCCCCTGGTGCTCACCGAGTTTGGTGGCTGTTTCAGAATAGAGGTCATATAAACCTGCACCCGAGTGGGTGTCTATGTAATCAAAGGGCTTATCTTTCTGCGTCAGGTGCTCAAGAATTTCGACCAGCACTATGTGTTTAAGTACGTCGGCAAAGTTGCCTGCATGAAACGAGTGTCTATAGCTTAGCAAAGCGGAATCCTGGTCAGATAGTAGTAATAGATGCAGACTATCGTTTGATTCTGTGATCTGGTCAAGAGAGTGGTCGGTAAAAATCTACGGGTTGCTGAAAATAATGTCTTTTTAATAGGCTTTAGTTAGTTGGTTATAACAGATCTTCAATAAACCAGGCTGAAAAGGCATGCCGGCCAGGCAGTCCTGCTTTATGGTAGATAGAGGATGCTTGCTGGCGGATTGTTTTTTCAGCCGTGCCCCGTAAGGCCGCGACCTCTTTCAGGCTGTAGCCTTTAAGCAGCATCTGCCCCACATCTTTTTCACTGTTTGTGAGCTGCCAGGTATCGAATTGCTCGGTTATTGCTTGTCTGAGTTGATGTCGGGCTGCCAGAACGGTTTCGGAGTCTGGCATGGGCATGGTTTTTACCTGCTCCAGTTCCGAGTTCAATCGCCTGATCTGAGCGCGTTTGAGTACACTGTCTATGATCAGCCAGCAGAGAAAGATTAGTGCGATAAGCAGAACAATCGCTTCCTGAAAAAGGTGGAGGGCGCTGGCACCATGGGAAATATCTGCCGCTATATCGCTACCACTGGCGATGACCACAACCGCCAGAAAAAGCATCATTAAATAGTCCTGTAAAAAATGCTTCAACACGTTAGCTTCCTGTTCTTATTTTTATGGTACACCTGAGAGGTGTTATTAACAGATTGATTTAACAGTATTAAATTTATAAACAATAATAGTAATGCTTTTCTTCCTTAAACTTAACCGATATGAGAAAAATGTCCGAAAAATTTATGAGCGATACAGGTATGCTGGCTTCGTTTATAGAGTTTGGTCAGAGGCTTAATCTTTGGAATAAGGGTATGCAATATCCCTTGTATAAAAACTGAGGCAGTGGCAAAGTAAATCGAATTGTTAATTTCGGCGATATATGGATGTGTAATTGCTTGTTCGTAAACGGATAAGTCGTCTGGCAAGGTGCTGACTCCGGACAGTAAAAATGCGGGTTTATGTTAGCTTACGGAAAAGTAGTTCACTCAAGTACTAATGCACTGATGCTGATTACAGCCGCTGTTATCGGCTTATTAATCACCATTGTCGCTTACCAATACACCATCGGAACCGAGCAGGAGCATCAGCAGTTAGTTGTTGCTCAGGCGGCTACTGAACAGCGTGCGCAGTTGCAGAGCAGCGTGAATAGTACCGTTGAAATCCTTGATTCAATTGCGAAGCTTGTTGCTCACAGCGATAAGATAAGCAGCCAAACGTTTAAATCATTCACTCAGCCAATATTTAAGCGCCACGCAGAACTCTTTGCGCTGCATTGGATTCCACGTGTCAGTCACAATAATCGAGATCAATTCGAACGGCTGCTAAATGCACAGGGTATCACTAAGGGGATCTCGTCTCTTAATACGCAATTAAATAGTTTGGTGTCAGCATCAGACCGAGAGGTTTACTACCCAATTTTATACTCAGAGCCCTATGCGCTTAATCATAGCGTCATAGGTTTAGACGCCTATTCGCGCAGACTCAATGCAGAGGTTATTGATCAGCTATTAAATGGCTCAGCCGAATTTCTATCGACAGCGCCTTTTCAGCTGGTTCAGGATGAGATGGACAGTATGTCCGTTGTGTTTTTTCGATCAGTGTATGATCTTTCTTCGAGCCAGGAAAAACCGGTATTAAAAGGCTTTATTGCTGCTTTGGTGAAACCCCAGATTCTACTGGATAAGCAAATCAAAGCAGATATAGGTCTGGCTATAAAGCTTGAAGATGTAACCAGTGGGAGCGGAGTGCAAATAGGCGTCACTAATCATCAGCAAAGTAAGCTTGCTGGTGGGTCATACATGACAGAGTTTATGGTGTTAGGACGTAACTGGTCGTTACAGATTATTGGAGGTGAAGAGGCTACTTCCGGGCATAGCTCTGCAAGCTTGATACTGGTATTCGGATTCCTGTTTACACTAATGTTAGTTGTTGTACTGTCACGATTGATGATTGCCCACAGACAGGTGCAGCTGGAACGGGATAGAGCGCAAAGTTATCTCGATACCGTGGATACCATTATGTTGGTATTAGATCGGGAAGGTTGCATTAAAATGATCAACCGTAAAGGTTGCGAAGTACTGGGGTATAACCCGATAGAGCTGATGAGTAAGCAGTGGTTCAGTGATAGCTTTATGGTTGACAGCAGAGAGGAACAAAAGCGATTTGATGTATTAATGAGTAGTGCTCTGGTGGACGACAATCTGTTCCTGAGTGAAAGTAAAGTCTGTACCCGAAATGGCTTGATGCGTCTGATTTCGTGGCGTAATAACAGGCGCTTTAATGGAAAGGGAGAGGTGGCAGGGGTGCTGTGTTCGGGTAGCGATATTACTGAACAGCGGCATGCAGAGTTGCAGGATAAACTGCGCAGTAGGGCGATGGAGGCTACATTGCGCGGGGAGTCATTGAGTTATGTGCTTGATCTGGTGTTGACGGGTATTGAAAGACAATATCCTGGTGCACTGTGTTCTATTTTACTGCTGGATAAGACCGGCAAGCATCTACTTAACTGTGCAGGTCCTTCAATACCGGAAGGGTACAAAACGGCTATTCACGGGGTAGAGATAGGTGATGGCGTGGGTTCATGTGGCACGGCGGCATTTCGCCGTAAACGTGTGGTTGTTGAGGATATCGCAACACACCCTTATTGGTCTCTTTTCAAAGATTTAGCCTTAAGTCACAATCTTCGTAGCTGCTGGTCAGAACCCATCTTTGGTAAAAAAGACCAGCTTAAAGGCACCTTTGCTATCTACCATGAGAAACCTTCGCTGCCCAGCGATGAAGATCTGGAACTGATTACCAGTATGGCTGCGTTTATCAGTCTTCTCATTGAAGAGTTTCAGATGGAAGAAACGTTGCTTGAGATGGCAAATACAGATGGGCTAACGGGATTGAATAACCGGCGAAAATTGTTAGAAAGCCTTAAAGGAGAGTTTGTGCGAGCGAAACGATATGATCGCTCATTCAGCCTCTGTATGTTAGATCTGGATTACTTTAAAAAGATTAACGACCAATATGGCCATGATGCAGGGGATCAGGTGCTTAAGGCGGTCTCAGACTGCCTTGTGGAAGAACTGCGAGAAAGCGATATAGCGGGTCGTATTGGCGGTGAAGAGTTTGCGCTGTTATTACCGGATACAACACTGAGTCAGGCGGCGGAGTTTTCCGAGCGGTTGAGGGGTAAGGTAGAGCGGCTTAGTGTGGAGCTCAGAACAGGAGAGCAGGTAACACTTACGACCTCAATCGGAGTCGCCGAGTATGCTTCTGCCATGACACTGTCTACAGATATACTCCGTCTTGCCGATCAGCGTCTTTACGAGGCGAAAGGTAATGGCCGAAATCAGGTAAGCATGGGCGCTTAACGCTATTAAGGTCGCTATATTTCAGGTTGCTCCAGGTGAATATGACAATAGTTCACTAACTGATGGGTAAGCTGCTGGCTGAAATTTGATACCAGGTTCCAGCTGTGCCAGTAAAGTGGAACTTCTAAACTCATGCCGGCAGCAATCTCTTTTACTTCTCCACTGTTTATCTGAGCGTTCATCTGAAGGTCAGGTACCATTCCCCAGGCAAGTCCCCGCCTTATCAGTTCGGTAAAGGCTTCTGATGAGGGAACCCTGTGACGTGGATAACGCTCAACTCCGGGAAAAAATGCAGAGATGAAATTATCCTGCAAATCATCTTTTTCGTTATATTCAACAGCCGGTGCATTGGTTAAAGCTTCACTAGAAACACCCTGAGGAAAATAACGCTCGATATACTCAGGGCTGGCCAGTGCAAGGTACCGGCTGATGCCGAGTGGTACGGCGTTACCTCCTTGTAATGGCTTGCTGCTGGCACTGATGCAGCCCAGAACATCCCCCTGTTTTAATAGCTGATGAGTCTGTTCCTGATCATCGACTCTAAGGTCGAGTAGTACCGGGCTTTGTTCTAATAATGGCTGCATCGCTGCCATAAACCAGGTGGCCAGACTGTCGGCATTGAGGCCGATGGTCAAACGGGTAAAGCCTTCTTCCTGTGTGTTAGACAGGCTATGCAATAACTCACTTTGGAGCAGGCTAACCTGATGATAATGTCGCTGGAGTTGCTGTCCTGCAGGGGTGAGTTTTAAGGGTTGGCTACGAATTAACAGGAGTTGCCCCGTTGATTCTTCCAGCTGTTTAATACGTTGAGAAATGGCTGATTGTGTCAGGAAGAGCCGTTTAGCGGCGCGGTCAAAGCTTTGCTCTTCAATCACTGTCGCTAAGGCCTGTAGTTGGCGAAAATCAAGCAAGGTACACCATTATTAATTTTGCTAATGAAATATAAATATTATTAGTTTTACTAATTATAGTCGACTCTTTACTCTGTTATTACTCAATAACAGCGTTGGAATAAGAATGCTTCTCTCGTTATCTCTACCGACACCTTTTTTTACCGGATTAGCGACCAGCGCAGGCCTTATCATTGCGATAGGCGCCCAAAACGCTTTCGTCCTGAGTCAGGGAGTCAGGCGTGAATATCACTGGCCGATAGCAGGACTGTGCAGCTTTATTGATGCGGTGCTTATTGTGCTGGGTATTGCGGGCATGGGCGTACTCATCGGGCAATCTGAGGTGATACTGCAAATAATTACCTGGGGAGGAGCTCTATTTCTCTTCTGGTACGGCGCGAATGCGCTGAGATCGGCGCTACGCAGTGAAGCCCTTGATCTTTCTGAGAGTCAGTTTTCCGGTCTGCAATCAGCCTTGCTGACGACGCTTGCACTGAGTTTACTGAACCCTCATGTGTATCTGGATACACTGGTTTTGTTGGGTGGAATAGGGGGGCGTTATCCTGAAGGTGATCGCTACTGGTTTGGCGCCGGTGCCGCTCTGTTTTCCTTCGTCTGGTTTTTCTCTTTAAGTCTAGGTGCGCGCTGGCTGGCACCACTTTTCCGCAACCCGCTTAGTTGGCGGGTATTAGATGGGTTGGTGTGTATTATGATGTGGACCCTTGCCGGATTGTTGCTCAGCGATAATCTGGTATAGCGCTGATCGATAATCCGGCAAGCGTTCTTGCTCAGCGTTTCAGTGTTCGATTTACAATTTGAGACAGGTCGGTCACCAGCATCGCCAATTTATCGGTTGCGTCATTGGTCCGGGCAATGGAATCTTTATTATTGTCGGAAATGTCGCGAATCGAAATGACGCTGCGGCTAAGGCTTTCAGCGGTACCGCTCTGTTCTTCAGCAGATACAGCAATCTGCTGACTCTGTTGCGATATCAGATCGAGTGACTGGCTCAGCTGGTCAAAAGACTTACCGGCGGTTTCGGCTCGGGTAATACTCTCTTTCGCCTGAAGATGGGTTTTACTCATACTGTTAGTAGTTTGTTCTACCTGATTCTGGATAGCATCAATACTGGCTTTAATCTGATTGGTGGCTTCCTGAGTTCGGGTTGCAAGGGTGCGTACCTCATCGGCGACCACCGCAAACCCCCGGCCATTATCACCTGCCCGGGCCGCTTCGATCGCAGCATTGAGCGCCAATAGGTTGGTTTGATCTGCAATGTCGTTGATCATGGTGGTAATGTTGCCGATCTCTTCAGTCTGGCTATGCAACTGATCTGATAGTTTCGAGGCCTGTGCGACTTCAATGACGAGCTGCTCAATAGTATTCAGCATATCGTTAACACTCGTGCGACCGTTCTGCGCATCTTGAGCGGCCTGAAGCGTCACCTCTGATGTGCGTGAGGTGTTTTCTGCAACCTGATGCGATGACGAAGCCATCTCTGTACTGGCGGAGGCTAGCATGTCGCTTTCCAGGTTTTGCTGTTCAATACCGTCAGTGGTTTGATCCAGGCTCTCGTGGGTAACCCCCATCACGTTTTTAACGGTCGCAATGGCATCCTCAACCCGGCCGGTAACGGTGCCTAATCGCGCCTCAAGAAACAAGTTGGATAGCTGGAAAGCGCCTATCTCATCCATCCGTCCGGTCAGTGCTTTCTGGGAGACGGGGTTGTTATAAATTTCAAGTGAGTGTCTGGATCTATCGTGCAAAGGTGAGAGAAGCCAATGGGTTAGTCCGGTAAATGACAGGGTCAATACGCTGGATAGGGCAATCTTTAAATAGAGATCTAACGGCGCCAGATTAACCAAAGTAACCCCGAGTAAACCGCAAAAGGCTGACGCAACGACTCGATGACTGAGTTGTTTTCGAGAAAACGAAACCCGTGTTGGATGGCTATTGAGTTGATCGTAGAGCCGTTGGGCGGTCTCTTTAATGTCGTCAGGCAGCTTTGTCCGGACCGACTGGTAGCCAACTTTTTTTCCCGCTTCATTGTATTGCGGGGTGACATAAGCCAGCACCCAGTAGTAGTCACCGTTCTTGCAGCGGTTTTTCACCGCGCCCAGCCACGATTCGTCAGCTTTTAAGTGTTTCCACAGATCGGCGAAGGCTGCTGCCGGCATATCCGGATGTCTGACAATATTATGATTCTGCCCCATCAGCTCGTCTGCCGTGTAGCCGGCAACCTCACAGAAGTATTTATTGGCATAGGTGATACAGCCGGTTAGAGAGGTCGTGGAAATGAGGCGACAGCCATCCTGGACAAGTTGTTCTCTCTGTTGCTGATTTGTAGACATTGAAACCTCTTACTGAATCGTTTCAGGTTCAGATTATTACTGGCAGTATCAGGCCGCGATCTCAAGCCTGACGGGCCTTAGGTGGATAATATGAATATAGCGTTGTTTGTCTGTTATTGCTTTTGAAATGGTGCTCAGTTTGGGGGGCAGGTTATGTACTTCAGCTCAGGAATTACTACTAAATGACTAATTTTTCAGTGCCAAGGGAGCATGGTTGAGGGTCGGCCCTACTGACTACTATGAACAGGTACTCAAAACAGCCCGCGAAGTGCGCTGTATAACAAAAAAGAGGCTTAGGAAAATGATTTACGCACAGCCAGGAACCGAAGGTTCAGTTGTTTCTTTTAAAGACCGTTACGCTAACTATATTGGTGGTGAGTGGGTTGCGCCTGTTAAAGGTCAGTACTTCCAGAATACTACACCCGTTACCGGTGAAACGTTTTGTGAAATTCCACGTTCTTCTGAGGAAGATATTAATCTGGCGCTGGATGCAGCGCATGCAGCCAAAGCTGCCTGGGGCGCTACCTCAGTAACTGAGCGCTCTAATCTACTGCTTAAAATTGCAGATCGCATCGAACAAAATCTTGAGCTTCTGGCCGTTGCAGAAACATGGGATAACGGTAAAGCAGTTCGTGAAACGATGGCCGCTGACGTGCCTCTCTGTGTTGATCATTTCCGTTACTATGCCGGTTGTATCCGTGCTCAGGAAGGTTCAATCGGTGAAATCGATCAGAATACAGTTTCTTACCAGTTCCACGAGCCTCTGGGTGTGGTGGGTCAGATCATTCCATGGAACTTCCCATTGCTGATGGCTGCCTGGAAGCTGGCACCTGCACTGGTGACAGGTAACTGTATCGTACTGAAGCCTGCGGAGCAGACGCCGGTATCTATCCTGAAACTGATGGAAGTGATTGGTGACCTGATACCACCGGGTGTTCTGAACGTGGTTAACGGCTTTGGTAAAGAAGCGGGCGAAGCGCTGGCAACCAGCACCCGTATCGCTAAGATTGCATTCACTGGTTCTACGCCTGTTGGTTCGCACATTCTTAAGTGTGCTGCTGAAAATATTATTCCGTCTACCGTAGAGCTGGGTGGTAAGTCACCAAACATCTTCTTTGCCGATGTAATGGATCAGGAAGATGAGTTTGTGAGTAAAGCGGTCGAAGGTGCTGTACTGGCATTCTTTAACCAGGGCGAAGTATGTACCTGTCCCTCTCGCTTGCTGATTCAGGAAAGCATGTATGATGAGTTCATCGCTAAGGTAGTTGAGCGTGCCAATCAGATTAAGCGTGGCAACCCGCTGGATACTGATACGATGGTAGGTGCTCAGGCGTCTGAGCAGCAATTCGACAAGATCATGTCTTACATGGATATCGGTAGAGAAGAGGGCGCTGAATTCCTGATCGGTGGCGATGCTCATGAGAATGATGGTGAGTTTGGTTCTGGCTACTACGTTCAGCCTACGCTGATGAAAGGTCATAACAAAATGCGCGTATTCCAGGAAGAGATCTTCGGTCCTGTTGTCGCTGTAACGACCTTTAAAGATGAAGCGGAAGCGCTTGAAATCGCAAATGATACTGAGTTTGGTCTTGGGGCCGGTGTCTGGACCCGCGATATGAACCTTTCTTACCGTATGGGTCGTGGTATCGAATCTGGTCGTGTTTGGACAAACTGTTACCACCTGTATCCTGCTCACGCAGCGTTCGGTGGCTACAAGAAGTCTGGTGTAGGCCGTGAGACTCATAAAATGATGTTGGATCATTATCAGCAGACCAAGAACCTGTTGGTTAGCTACGATATTAATCCACTGGGCTTTTTCTAAGCCGATCTGTTGATGCTATAGCAATATAGCTGACGCAATCCCCGGGGTAGCCATGCTGCCCCGTTTGCATATCTCCATTCGTCGTTTTGGAGACTCGCACCGTAACCCGCTATTCATGGGCGGGTTACAATCCGCAACTGGTATCGCACTTTGTACCGGGATTTGTCGGTGTTCTTTGGCGGTCTTTGACCGCCCTTTTTGTTTGATTACCTGTCATCTTGAGTAGTCCGCTCCCGAACCTCCTTGTAACGGCTCTTCTACACCAACTAAGCTGGTACACAGCTTCTTTTTAGGAACGATCTGTTTTCTTGCCGGAGCAGGAATGGAATTGACGAAAAGCCTCTATCAAAAACACATGCGCACCCTCTGGTCGGCGATGTTACTTATTGTCTTTTTGCTGGTGGGAGTGCTGGCTTATTTTTCTATGATCAGCCATCAACATAGCGAAGCACGGCTTAATGCATTGCAGCTGTCAGTTGAAGCGCAGGTTAATCGGCGCTTACAGGATGAAGTGGATACCGCAAGTGGCTATGCAGAAGCCCGGTATCAGAGGGCTGAACAAGTGCTGATGACTCGCGCGCAGGATGAAGTACTGCAAGCGATAGCGGTGTTGAAGGGAATCTACCAGGAGAATAAAGACAAGCTTTCAGACGATCAGTTGAAACAAGTCATGTTGGAATCCTTGCGTGAAGTGCGGTTCTTTAATGGTCGCGGATATTATTTCGTCGGTGATTCATTTGGCAAAAGCTTGTTATTACCCCCGCAGCCTGAATTAGAGGGAACCTCGCTTATTGATCTGAAAGATGACCGGGGGAATTATTTTGTCCGTCGCTTTACCCAGGTGATCGCTTCAGAGGATGGGCGGGGGTATGTGCGTTATCGCTGGTATCCGCCGGGTGACGAGCAGAATATGCAGGATAAAATCACCTATATCGCACGTTTTGAACCCTTCAACTGGATGATTGGTGCGGGTGATTATGTCTATAGAATTCAGAATGATCTGCAGCAGGAAATTATCCAGCACCTCGAAAATATTCAGTTTGGTGAAGATGGCTATATCGCTGTTTTTGATAGCAGAGGACATATTATTGCCGGTAAAGGGGTTAGTCAGTTTATTGAAAAACATTTATCTCTGTACGAATCGGCAGATGATCAGAAACGGCTTACGGCGCTGTCTTATAAACTAGGAACGGAAGGGTTTCACCGAAGCGATTGGTATCAGGCAGATGGTACGCCGATAGATGATCAGTTGATTTATATTAAACCACTGCCTATCTGGGGTTGGTCCCTGGTGGGCGGGGCTGATACGGATCCGGGTATACAGCTGTTGGCGCAACAACGACAAGTGATTAATCAGAAGGAACGTATTGACCATCTGCAGCTGATGCTCCTGTTGGGTCTGATATTGTTCATCGCCCTGGTAGCGATGAGGTATTTTACTCGTGGATTTGAACATGTCTTCAGAAACTACCAAACGGATATTGATCAGCAGCAAAAAGAACTTTCAGAGAATGCTCTGTCGTTAGAGATTAGTGCTCGTATCGTTCAGGCCGCGCATGAAGGCATTATGGTGACCGATGCGGATAATCGAATTGTGAGTATCAATGAATCATTTACCCGAATTACCGGTTATGAGCGCGATGAGGTTTTAGGTAGAAATCCCAAGTTCTTACAATCCTCCCGTCAGGAAAGTGGTTTCTATCGAAGGCTCTGGGAGACGCTGACTAAAGAGGGCGAGTGGCACGGGGAGGTCTGGAACCGGCGTAAGAATGGGTCTCTTTACCCTCAGGCATTATCAATCACCTGTTATCGGAATAGTCGGGGGGAGGCAGAAAATTATATTGGCACCTTTACCGATATTAGTCAGCGTAAGGCGTTTGAGGAAAAACTAGAACACCTGGCGCAAAGTGATTCTTTGACGGATCTGCCCAATCGTCGAACGTTAACCGCCCGGTTGCAGCATGAACTGGCTATTATCGGTCGTAACCCTGGCCGACAACTGGGTATCATCTTTATGGATCTGGATCACTTTAAGCCGATCAATGATACCTACGGTCATGGGGTAGGCGATCAGGTACTTATTACAACGGCCCGTCGGTTGAACGAGACAGTCCGTAGTATTGATATGGTTAGCCGGGTAGGGGGAGATGAGTTTGTGATTCTGCTGGGCAACCAGCCTGGTGATATGCAGCAAACAGCGATCAAACTGGCGGAACGTATTATCCAGGTTGTCTCAGAACCCATTATGATTGCCGGAGAAAGTTTTTCACTAACGGCCAGTCTTGGCATTTCTGTGGCACCATCGGATAGCCGGGATGATATTCAACTACTCGAATATGCTGATTTAGCACTTTATCAGGCGAAGGAGCAGGGGCGTAATAACTATAAGTTTTTCGAACTCTGGATGGCTGCGAAAGGGCAGCAGAAGACTGATTATGTTTAATAGCGTTAAATTACAATACTCAATTTTATAATTTATAGTTAAGGATTTTGCCTAATGCCCGTTGTCTGGATGCCAAAAATTTCTACTGGGAATGATCAGATAGATCAGGACCATAAATACCTGATCGCTTTATTTAACTCGGTTGAACTGGCTATAAGTAAGCCGGAAAATCTAAAGTTCTTACCTGTTTTTTTTCGTCAACTGGTGGATTACACCCGGGAGCACTTTGACCGGGAAGAAACCATCCAGCTAAAGATTCGTTATCCTCACTATGCTGAACATAAAATCGAGCATCAGCAGATTGTTGAGCATCTGGAGAAGCTCTATCTTGAGGTTCAACAGGTGGTGGGGTCGAATGCAGCGAAGACCGCGCCAGAAGAGATTAGTGCTAAGTTGAATAATGAAATTATTAGTCTGGCACGTGAATGGATTTTAGATCACCTGATTAAGACAGATGGCAAAATGGCGGTATTTCTACGAAAGCACCCGCAGGATCTGAGCTGAAAGAAGAGATGCTGTTATAATGGATTTCCTCGACTAAAACGGGCCCAGTTGTGCTGAAAATTTCCAATGCTATATCTATACCGGATGATGAAATTGAACTAACTGCGATTAGGGCTCAGGGAAGCGGTGGGCAGAATGTTAATAAAGTCTCGTCTGCGATACACCTGCGTTTTGATATCCATGCTTCTTCGTTACCTGTTGTCTACAAAGAACGATTGCTACAGCTGAAAGACTCTCGTATCACCAAAGAGGGGATTATTGTCATCAAGGCGCAGCAGTTTCGAACGCAGGAAAAGAACCGGGATGATGCACTGCAACGCCTTTTGTTACTGATTAAAACCGTTACCGTTGTGCAGAAAACCCGAAAAGCCACCAAGCCTAGTCGTTCAGCCAAACGAAAACGGATGGACAGTAAGACTAAGCGGGGCCAGGTAAAGGTAATGCGGGGACGGGTTACCGACTAATTTTTAAAAAGAAGGAAATAGATAGATGAAACTGATTAAGCGACTGGGGTTAGTGACAGTGATGGGGCTGGCCATAGTGTCTTTACAGGGCTGCTCCCCTGAAGTAGGCAGCAAAGAGTGGTGTGCAGAAATGAAAGAGAAGCCGAAGGGAGACTGGTCGGGCAATGAAGCCAAAGAGTTTGCTAAAAGCTGTATTTTCTAACTTATTGATTCATATATAAAACGTAGTAGAGTTTGTTTTTTTATAGACTAAAACAGGAGCGTTTTTAGTTCCAAAGTACCATATGTGATCCGCGAACTACTTCATATTATTAATAACAGTCTCAAGACTGGAAAATCTAATAACAACAGAGGTAATGCATATGTGGACTAAACCAGCTTACACAGATCTGCGTATTGGTTTTGAAGTAACAATGTACTTCGCAAACCGCTAAGCAATCTATCAAGCTCCGCCCCAGGGTGGAGCTTTTTAGTTTTTGCCCCTTCAGAATTGCTGACAAGATAATAACAATGAAAATTCAGATTCTAGGTTCCGCAGCCGGTGGCGGGTTCCCTCAGTGGAACTGTAACTGCCGTAACTGTGCCGGCTATCGTGCCGGAACCCTCAATGCAAAGGCTCGTACTCAGTCATCCATCGCGATAAGTGCAAACGGTGAAGACTGGATTCTATTTAATACGTCGCCTGATATACGCCAGCAGCTGGCAGACTTTTCACCCATGCAACCGAATCGTCAGATACGTGATACGGGTATTGCGGCAATTGTTTACATGGACAGTCAGATCGACCATACCACCGGCCTGCTGATGCTGCGGGAAGGTTGCCCTCATGAGGTCTGGTGTACTGATATGGTCTATCAGGATCTGACCACCGGTTTCCCTGTTTTCAATATGCTGGAACACTGGAACGGCGGCATTAAGCGTAATGCTATTCCGGTAGAAGAGGGAAACAATAGCTTTGTTATTCCCCAGGTTCCCGAATTTAAACTGACAGCGGTTGCACTGCTCAGTAGTGCTCCCCCTTATTCGCCGCATCGTAACGATCCCCATCCAGGGGACAACATAGGTATCCTGATAGAAGATACCCGCAGCGGTAAAAAACTGTTCTATGCACCTGGCCTTGGTCAGATCGAACCCCACCTGAAACCGATTATGAAAGATGCGGATTGCTTGCTGGTTGACGGCACTATCTGGCGTGATGATGAGCTACTCACCACCGGTGTTGGCGATAAGCTGGGTGTCACGATGGGTCATCTGGCTCAGTCGGGCGAAGGTGGCATGATTGAATTTCTGGATACGCTGGAAAAGCCCCGGAAAGTTCTGATCCACATAAACAATACCAATCCGATTTTAGATGAAGATTCGCCAGAGAGGGCTGAAGTGTTCGCCCACGGTATCGAAATCTCTCATGACGGAATGAGCATAGAACTGTAAGAGGTTGACTATGAACGCACAGGTTAACGAAGCCCTGCCACCGATGAGCCGGGATGAATTCGAACAGGCACTGCGGGCTAAAAGTGCTTTCTATCATACCCAGCACCCCTATCATGTCGCCATGTATAACGGCAGCTGTACGAAAGAGCAGATTCAGGGCTGGGTGGCTAACCGGTTTTACTATCAGATCTCAATACCGGTAAAAGATGCGGCGATTATGGCCAATTGCCCCGACCGGGATGTACGCCGTCACTGGGTACAGCGTGTGCTGGATCACGATGGTTATGATGGTGCTGTCGGGGGTATTGAAGCCTGGTTGCAACTGGGTGAAGCGGTCGGCTTGACCCGTGAAGAGATTCTCTCTCAGGAACATGTACTACCGGGTGTGCGTTTCGCCGTGGATGCTTATGTGAATTTTGCCCGTCGGGCGACCTGGCAGGAAGCCGCCAGCTCCTCACTGACCGAGCTATTTGCACCAACTATCCATCAAAATCGTCTGGATAGCTGGCCGGGACATTATCCCTGGATTAAAGAAGAGGGCTATCAGTATTTCCGTAATCGTCTGACCGAGGCCCGTCGTGATGTGGTTCATGGACTTGAAATTACTCTGGAACACTATACGACCCGTGAACAGCAGGAAAGGATGCTGAATATTCTGCAGTTTAAGCTGGACGTTCTCTGGAGCATGCTTGACGCCATGACCATGGCCTATGAAATGGCGCGCCCACCGTACCATACCGTGACCGACGAGAAGGTCTATCACAAAGGGTTGTTTTCATGAGTGGCCCGGCGCAAGTGAGTGAGATTAGCCTGACTCAGACGCCAGCTCTTAATAGCATGTTTCGTTTCCAATGGGAGAAAGCGCAGGATTGTTATGTTTTGCTCTATCCTGAAGGGATGGTGAAGCTTAATGGCCCGGCTGGTGAAGTACTGGCTTTAGTTGATGGCCAGCGTACTGTAGCGGATATTGTCCAGGCTCTACAGACCAAATTTCCCGATGCCGAAGGGATCGATCGGGATATTCTTGATTTCTTAGGAGACGCTCGTGAGCAACTCTGGATCAGCCTGTAACGGCCAGCCTTCATCGGCGCCGTCTTTAAGTAGTGTTCCAACCCACGGCCAGCCACTCTGGTTGCTGGCTGAATTGACCTACAAGTGTCCGTTGCAATGTCCTTACTGTGCGAATCCGGTAGATTTCGCCAGCAAGACAGGCGAGCTGACAACGGCTGAGTGGATCGATGTCTTTACCCAGGCGCGTGAACTGGGTGCGGCACAACTGGGGTTTTCCGGTGGTGAGCCACTGGTGCGCCAGGATCTGACTGAGCTTATTCGTGAAGCGCGGCAACTGGGTTACTATTCTAATCTGATTACCTCCGGTGTCGGGCTTAACGAACGTAAAATCGCTGACTTTCGTGAAGCAGGACTGGATCATATTCAAGTCAGTTTTCAGGCGGCAGACCCGGAAGTCAATAACCTGTTGGCGGGTTCTAAAAAGGCTTTTGCGCAAAAAATGGCGATGGCGAAAGAGGTGAAAGCCCAGGGTTACCCGATGGTGCTGAACTTCGTCACCCATCGTCACAATATCGACCAGATAGATCGTATTATTGAACTCTGTGTTGAGCTGCAAGCCGACTATGTTGAGCTGGCCACCTGTCAGTATTACGGTTGGGCTTATGAAAATCGTAATGATCTTCTGCCAACTCATGCACAGCTCGAAAGAGCAGAACGCATTACCAATGAGTACCGTGACCGTCTGGCTGCGGCAGGCAACCCGATTAAGATTATCTTTGTGACGCCGGATTACTATGAAGAACGTCCGAAGGGCTGTATGAATGGTTGGGGTCAGGTGTTTCTGACCGTGACACCGGATGGTACAGCGTTACCCTGCCATAGCGCCCGTATGTTGCCGATTGAATTTCCCAATGTGCGGGAGCAGAGCATCGAGGCGATCTGGAACCAGTCGAACGGCTTTAATCACTACCGTGGTTACGAATGGATGAAGGAGCCTTGCGCTTCCTGTGATGAGAAAGAGAAAGACTTCGGTGGTTGTCGCTGTCAGGCCTTTATGATGACCGGCGATGCTAATAATGCCGATCCTGTGTGCAGTAAATCACCTCATCATGAGTTGATTGTGAAGGCCCGGGAAGAAGCTGAACTTCCCTCGCACAAAGAACCTATCTTCCGCAATGAGCGTAACTCAAAGGTGTTCTGCAAAGGCTGATATGATCAGCCATCTCTGATTTCAACCGGAAGGGACAGATCCTGCCTATGCCCAAATATGGTTTTTTCGATTCTACATTGTCGGCCGTGGATGCGGTAACGGCAGGGCTGGAATATGGTCAGCTAGAGGCCTGTGAACAGGGGCTATACTGGATTGAGTACCGGCCTGCAGACGGGGGGCGAAATGTTCTGGTTTACCGTAGCTGGGAGGGCAGAAAAGCCTGTTTGACGCCCGCCGGTTTTAACGTTCGTAGTGGGGTGTATGAATACGGTGGTAAAAGCTGGTGCAAGCTGGCATCGCAGATTGCTTTTGTAAACGCGGCAGATCAGCAGATCTGGCTGTGCGCCGATGAACCCCCATTACCCCCATCTTCAACATCCGCTAGTCAGTCAGACTCTCAAACGAGGCCTGAAACAGAGCCCTGGCAGCTGACTCATAATAGCGATTGTCGCTATGGCGACCTGCTGTATGATGCCACGCAGCGACGTATTATCGCCGTGCAAGAACAAACAACGGCGGACTCGACTCAGCCTCGTCATTCATTAGTCGCTATCTCAATAGAGAGTGGAATCGTCACCGAATGGGTCAGTGGCGATGATTTTTATGCTGCGCCGACCCTCAGCGCTGATGGGCGGCTATTTGCCTGGCTAAGCTGGGACCACCCGCATATGCCCTGGGTAAGCACCCGGCTGAACAGCGCTCGTATTAATGCCGAAGGCGAACTGAGTGCTCACCGGGTACTAGCGGGAGGCACCACGGAAGAAGCGATTCAACAGCCCCGATTTATGCGTGATAACAGTCTGGTGGCGATAAGTGATAAAACGGGCTGGTGGAATTTATACCGTTATCTATATAAGGATGGTTTTGTTGAGACATCGCAGGAGCTGACCGGTGGCATAGAGGAACGAGAACCAGGCGGTCTGTCGATTGAGGCCGAAGCCCTGTGGCCCCGCAATAACGATTTTGGCATTCCGCAATGGCAGTTGGGGGTGTATACCTGGGATGAACTGACCGACCCTCAGAGGGAAGATAATCAGTCACTTTCTAATCAGTTCTTTGAGCATCCTTGGGTCGCCTGCTATATGGAACAGGGTGAAGGCCGACTGGTAATCGGGTCTGTTTCTATGCCTGAGCAGCGGCTGGCTGAAACATACAGCTTATTTCGCCATGTGTGCTGCTTTCGTGGCCATGTGTACTGTATTGCATCATCAAAAGCGCAGGGCTCTGCCGTCATCGAGATCGCACCGGCTAAGTCCGGGAGTGAGGCGGTTAAAGTGATTGCGGGAGGGCAATTACCCGGTATTCAGGTGAGCGAGCCGGAACCACTTCACTACCCGGTGGCTGATGAGTCGGCATACGGGTTTCTCTATCGTCCTCAGCAACCTAAGCCCACGGAAGTTGGCGTACAGGAACAGGAAAGCCAGCCGCCCCTGGTAGTCTTCACGCATGGAGGGCCAACGGGGGCGACCTATCCGGTGTTTAACCCAAAGATTCAGTTCTGGGTCAGCCGCGGCTTTGCGGTGGTTGATCTGAACTACCGTGGTAGCACCGGTTATGGGCGGGATTACCGGTTGAGATTAGCCGGTAGCTGGGGCGAGACTGATTGGCAAGACGCGGTGGCAGTTGTTGATTATCTGGCGGGGCGAGCGCTGATTGATCCCAACAATGTCTTTATTCGCGGCGGCAGTGCCGGGGGCTACACGACTCTCTGCGCCCTGGCTTACAGCGAACATTTTAAGGGGGGCGCCAGTTATTACGGGGTGAGTGACCCTGTCGCGTTAACCCGGGATACGCATAAATTTGAAAGTCATTATCTGGACTGGCTCATCGGTGATCCACAAGCGGATGCGGCGCGATATCAACAACGCAGTCCACTGGCGCATGCCGACCAGATTCATTGCCCAATGGTTTTCTTTCAGGGGGGGAAAGACCGGGTGGTGGTGCCACAACAAACCGACGTTATGGTTAACGCGCTTAAGAGGCAGAACATTCCGGTTGAATATCATCTATATCCAGACGAGCAGCACGGTTTCCGTCAGGCTGAGAATCAGATCCATAGCCTCGAAGCGGAGCTGGCGTTTTATCGTGGTCTGCTTAGCTGATTCTGATCCCAGTGAAGGGCTGGTTCGCAGCTTTCCTCTCTTCTGATACAATGCGCGACTTTGAATCACCACCTGCCTGTATCGACAGTTGTATTCAACTCTCACACAGCGGCGTCCTGACACACTATCGGAGTAATCATGAGTACAGAGCAAGCCTTACGTGACCGCAGCGAATCTAAATGTGAACTGTGTAGCGCTACCGCTAACCTGAGCGTGTATGAAGTACCGCCAAGTTCGAAAGGCGGTGTGGATGACTCTGTGCTGGTCTGTGATACCTGCAAAGGCCAGATCGAGAACCCTGCTACCACCGATGCAAACCACTGGCGCTGCCTGAATGACAGCATGTGGAGTCAGGTGCCAGCGGTTCAGGTAATCGCCTGGCGTATGTTGAATCGACTGCGTAGCGAAGGCTGGCCTCAGGATCTGCTGGACATGCTTTACCTGGATGATGAAACCTCTCTCTGGGCACAGGCGACTGGCGAGCATCTGGACGATTCTGAAAAAGTCATTCACCGGGATAGTAATGGCACTATCCTTGAAGCCGGTGACAATGTCGTGCTGACCAAAGATCTGGATGTAAAAGGTGTCGGTTTCACCGCCAAGCGCGGTACAGCGGTGCGGGGTATCTCACTGGTACAGGATAACCAGGAGCATATCGAAGGCCGGGTTAACGGTACACGACTTGTGATTCTGACCAAATTTGTTAAAAAATCCTGATTCGAGTCTGAATCATAGAAACGCGCCTGAGGGCGCGTTTTTTTATAGTAAGTCTAACGGGCTGGACGTTCCCGCATAATGTTCGCCTATTACATGAGTGTAGATTTGAGTGGTTTTTACATCACTGTGACCTAGTAGTTCCTGTACGGTTCTTATATCCCTACCGGCCTCAAGCAAATGCGTTGCAAAAGAGTGTCGGAAGGTGTGGCAGCTCACCCGTTTGAATCGGATCTCAGTTTTAGTGAACGCCTGTTTAAGTGCTTTTCGTGGCGCCGAATTATGTAAATGATGCCGGCATAACTGCCCAGACAATGGATGCGGGCTCAGCGTGTTTGACGGGAAAAGATACATCCAGCCGGGTTGGCGAAAAGCGTTTGGGTATTTTCTACCAAGAGCAAAGGGCAAAGAAGGGCCAAGACCCTGGCTGTTGTCTTCTTGTTGGAGCTTTATCGCTTTAGACATTTGCGCCTCAATGGCTGGAAACAGACTTCGACTTAAAATTGTTTGTCGGTCTTTATTTCCTTTGCCGTCGCGTACTAATAAAGCACATCGTTCAAAACAGATATCCTGAAGGCGTAAGCGCAGACATTCAGTAATTCGAAGGCCGCTGCCGTATAGCAGCGAAATTATGAGTCTGTGACGGCCTTTCAATTGGCTCAGTACCGCATTAACTTCTGCTGGAGTTAAGACTACGGGAAGTCTCCTTGGGCGTTTTGCTTGCTTAAAACCCAGTTCACCTAGCTCAATTTTAAGTATTTTGTGGTACAAAAAAGCTAAGGCGTTCAGTGCTGTTTTTTGAGTATTAATGGCGACATGTTGTTGGTTTGCCATCCAGGATAAAAATTCTTTAACCTGTACAGGGCCCATATCCGCGGGGTGCTTCTTATGATGAAAAAGGATATAGCGCTTGATCCACAAAAGATAAGTCTTTTCAGTGCGTATGCTATATCCGCGTAATCTAATCTCTTTGCGAACCTGTTCCAGAAAAGGACTTTTTGACATAAGACACCTCCTTGTGAAGTTATGTGCATCTGTATGTATATACAGTTTATTTTGTTCTGTCCAGCAGTTATGCTCAGTTTGTCGTTTTTGATAAGCGTGTTTTGTTACTTCAATGTGTAGCAAAACATTAAGAAAACAAAGGGATAGGTTAAAAACGCTGGCGGGATAGTGAGCCGGGTTAAGAATGCATATGCGCATTCTCGTTTTTGTCTTAAAGGAGATCGCGATGTTCAATAATTCCTCTTTATTATCTGATAGTTATCCTTCTTTTCATCAATTCTTCCTGGCATGCATGTGCGCCGGCGTAGTATTAAAATGTTATATGTTTTAGCCAATGAGGTTACTTTGAGAAAATTAATGAGAGTATTGGGAGGTATAGTCGGTCTGCTTTTCGTCTTAGGCTTTACTTTTATGCTCTCAGAGAAAGTGGTGACATCTTTGTCAGGGATATCAGGAGTAACCACTGGTCTGTATTTCCTGATTTTTGCAATCACAGGTGAATCTAGTTTATTAAAAGGAATTAAAGAAATTGGTAATAAACTCTCACACCGTTAACACATATAACAAATCGCATAAGCAAGGACGCAGCAAGCTGCGCCGCTTAGCTTTGCGTTATGTATTACCAGTTTCCGGAGTAATCAATGAAGTGTGAAATCTGTGGAGAGAAAACGGGAATTAACTGGGGTGAAGGGAATACTGTTCTTTGCAAGAAGCATAGTGATAGAGCCAGTGAACTAGAGCCTTTTAAAAAAGCATCCCAAAAAGAAAATGAGGCAGAACATAAAAAGCAAGTTGAATTAGAAAAGAAGAAAACTAATTCTCCAAGTATGCTTCGGTGGAAGCTCTATGGCTCAATAATTATGTTTTGCTTGGTTGTAGTAGCCATTGCTACAGGAACCCTGTACTTGCCAAGTAAGAGTGGTTTTTTATATAGAGGTGAAGATCCCGAAATGTTCTGGTCCATTACTGCATTTTGTTTTCTTTTGGCCTGCTATTCATCTTATGAAGGCTATACGGGATTAAAAAAGCATAAAAATACATAACAAGACGCACAAGCAAGGACGCAGCAAGCTGCGCCGCTTAGCTTGGCGTTATGGCGCAAGGAGAGTTAAGTGCTAGTAGAGCATGCAGAAGACCTAGCTAGCTTTGTGAAGGAGCTTCAAAACGAAACCGATAGAGGTTTGCCGCTGGTTGGTGCAGCATTAATCGATGAAAAATTGCTGAATTCACTTGAATCATTTTTCGTTGAAGGCAAGTCTGCAAAGAAATTGCTTTCTTCCCCAAACGCACCGCTGGGAACATTCTCCTCAAGAATCGATGCTTGCTACAGTTTGGCTCTAATAGATAAATTTGAGTATCAAGAAATCGGATTAATCAGAAAAATTCGCAATGAATTTGCCCATGCTAAACACGGGATTTCATTTGAAAGTGAAAAAATAAAAGGGCTTTGTACAAGCCTTCAGTCACCTTTACCTGAAGAGGGAAATTACCCGGTAGGTACCTCTCGGTTTAGGTTAGTAAATTCCATAGTGTGTATTGTGTTACGCCTATACTATCGGCCGGAATGGGTGGCAAAAGAACGCCTAGAACCCAGAAGTTGGGTTCCAGACTCACGTTGGTACAACACAAATGAAAACCCACCACCTAAGAATGTTGGGTTCATGGGCTTGGTGCCAGAAAAGAATGAAGAGTAAGCACCATAACAAGGCACGCCACACTCGCCCGCGAGCGGGCTGGACTCGTCGCTTCGCTCCTCGCCTGTGCGCTGAGCGTTATGTTTTTTTTACAGATCTAGCCAGGAATCATGGAATGAAGTTTATCTACGGGCTACTAGTAGCAACCCTCGTTATGTCACCCTTACTGGCTAGTGAAAGCGAAATCGAGACGAAGTACCATGCTTTCGGAATGGGTGTAACTAAATGTGTTGAAGTTAACGAAAACATCGAGAAAGAAGAATTTCAGTTCGTTTTAAAAGTATGGCTCACCGGGTACATGACAGCTGTTAATAGCATTTTAAATAAACACTCAATTGGTCTTAGTGGCCCCGATATTGGAAGGTCTATTGAAGCCATTCGTTCCTATTGCACTGTGCCGTCAAACGAACAGGGTTCTATAAGTGAGGCAGCTGAAACATATTGGCGTGGGCGTATTAATGAAATGACGACAACAGTAGCCCAATAATTAGATGGTCCACAAAAACATAACAAGGCGCATAAGCAAGGACGCAGCAAGCTACGCCGCTTTGCTTGGCGTTAAGCCAATGAATAGAGAGATCGATGAGTATTAAGCCAGATTGGAATGAAATAGCTCTAAGGATTGGAGATGATCAAAGTCATGATGACTTGCATTCTGAATGGTCTAAAGAATGTAAGAAATGGTTAGAATCTATCGCCAGTGAATTTGGCAGCGATTATAGAATTGAAGAATCGCTAAACTTTTCGATTATGTCGAATGAAAGCGATCGGTATATTCATGTTTTTTCAGGCTTCTTAGAAAGAACATTAAAACGAATTTTAAGCACTCTTGAAGGAATTGCTTCCGACGAAGGATTTGGGAAGCATGTAGCATTAATCTTTCAAGATAGTGACCAATATTATGAATACGTTGGCATGTTCTTTCCTGATGAAGGGGAGTTCGGTCTTAGCTCAGGAATGTACATAAATGAAGGTTATGGTCATTTTGTATTTCCATCTCAAGATATAGATTATGCTGAGCCAATTGCCGTTCATGAACTCACCCATGCTTGCTTGGTTCATCTGCCGATACCATTATGGCTAAATGAAGGCATGGCTGTTCTGATGGAAGATGTACTTGCAGGTAATCGCCTTTTTCTAGATAAAGAAATGGTTGAACGTCACCAAAGGTATTGGAATGAAGATACTATCCAAGATTTTTGGTCAGGCGAAAGCTTTATGGCAATTGATGAAGGTCAGGAGCTTAGCTATAACTTGGCTCACATTCTTGCGCGTAATATCTCCCAGGATTTTTCGGCTTTTGCAAAGTTCAGTAATCATGCAAATTACGAAGATGCAGGTGAGTCGGCAGCACAGGAATTCCTAGGCTTATCACTTACACAAATTGTTGGTTCGTTTCTCGGCGAGGGAAACTGGCAACCAGATGGTAGGCTTAACAAGGCGCTGCAACCGACTGCCAAAAGTGTCACTCGTTTTGCAAAAAGCCGCAAAATAAGCGCCACTTTTGTCAGCGGCTGAGCGCGGCGTTAGCTGTCTTAATAGAGTATGAGCATGGATCAAGTTGTATCACCTAAAAAAGCATTAGCGCTATATCTAATCCCAGTTCTTTTTCTGGTGTATTTCGTGGCAGGCGCTTTCACTGGTGAAATAAGTGTTCCCGGTCGCAGCGACATTCTTAATATCCGTGGTGTGTCTGCTTGGTTAGCTTGTAGCTTTCCTGCATTATGGCTGGCAAGTGAAGTCATACGTCACGAGCAGCGGATTAAAATAGGCCCAAAATCACGCAAGATATTGGCCCCAATAATAATGGTTTTTGGTGTGAGTATATTTTTCTATGCAATATATAAAATGTAATCGTGCCAAAACAGCTAACAAGGCAAGCCAGCGGACTCAAAAAAGCTTCGCTTTTTCGGTCCGCTGCTTTTGGCGTTATACCTCAAGGACGGATATGAAAGTAATTCTGACTATTGTGTTAATTTTAACTTCAGGCGTTGTAAGTGCTGAGAGTTCTTTGCCTGATCTGGAGAAAACGATTAAGGCTGCAAACGGAGGTAACGTAATTGCTATGCACTATCTCTGTTATCAGTATCGGTATGGAGATGATTTTGAAGCAGACTATAAGAAAGCCGTTAAGTGGTGTGAAAAAACTGCTAAATCGGGAGATAGTGATGGCCAAACTCTCTATGCAGAGCTTCTTCAGTATGGTTTTGGCACGCCTGTAAATCTGGAAGGGTCAGTGAAGTGGTATCTCAAAGCAGCTGAACAGGACCATGTACATGCGTTATATATGCTTTTCTTTGCATATGCAGAAGGAATTTTTGTACAACAAGATTTTAATAAAGCGCACTATGTTCTAAAGAGGTCAGCTGATTTAGGTTATGAGAAAGCAAAAGAGCTTTTAAAAGAAATCGAAGACAGGACGAAAGCTAAGGTATAACAAGTAAAGTCAGCCGACCGCTAAAGCGTCGGCTGCTTTAAGCGTTATGCATCATCAAAGGAATGAATATGAACGAAATATATAAAACACCTGCTAGTGATCTTTCTATCCAATCTGAAGGCACTATTCCCAAAAGACCCACCTCTGTAACCGCTTTAGGTTGGCTTTTTATACTAGCAGGTATTCTCTACTTACCTTTTCTGTATAAATCCGGCCTGTTAACCGTTCAGGAAACAGCTCGAGGCAGCAAAATCTCAGTTAACCTTATTTGGATCTTGCTTATTTGGAACGGTTATATGCTTCTTGTTGGTGGTAACATTTCCAGGTACTTTGCTGCGTTTTTTGGATTATTCGCTTTTGTACTACCAGCCATTGCTGTCATATACATTTGCTTCATCAGTAACGCTAAAACTTTCTTCGCTAAAAAATCATGCCCGAGCTGTGGTCATAATAAATTTCGTGTTGGCAATCCTATTGTTACTTCAATTCGTTGCCGAAAATGCAGCACAAAAGTTAAGGTCTAATGCATAACAAGGCGCACAAGCAAGGACACAGCAAGCTGCGCCGCTTTGCTTGGCGTTAGATTGCAAAGGAACGCAATATGAGTAAGCCTAGCTTGAAGCCTTCTATAGAGCACTATCGAGGTATATTAAGGATGATTATCGGTGCAGGGTTGATAGGCCTTTTTTTTACTTTAGGGATTACGTAGACATTCCGTATTTGAGTGATTATTTGAACCAAAGAAGTGACTCTTTAAATCATAGGAATGGTTTAGCAAACGTTCTTGAAATTACATTAGATTTAATTATGGGTATTATCTGTGCATTAGGTTTGGATAGGGTATTAGTCCCTTTCCTCAAACCTCTATCCAGAAAGCAGAAAATCGAAATAATAACGGATGGAATTAGATACCTCTATACCAATGCGCATGCAGATATTTTATTTTCTGATATTGAGAAAGTTATAACTCGCTTAGAATCTGATGGTTCCATCGAAATATTCACAACTTCAGGCCAATTCATAGAGATAAAGCATTATACAAATATGGATCACTTGATTGAACATTTGGAACAAGGGCGGGTTCAAATTGAACAATCTAACAAGTAGCTGTAGTGGATCGTCGCTACGCTCCTACTAAGCTAAGCGTTATACCTAAGGGAAAGTTATGCTCAAGGATATATATTTTCTTAATAGTCGAGGGCTCTCAGAAGAGCTTAAATCAGGGACGTTCTCAGAGGTTAGAGCTTTAAAACATTTGATTGTTACAGCAGTGATAGGGCGGTTTTCATTTGAGTTTCCTGTTGAAATTGCTTTTTCTGAGTCTGAAATAAGTATGTGGAAGAGCTTGGCCTCACTATTAATACTAATAGTTTCAGGTGTTATTACTTACTATGGATTATGGCTAGCTTATCAGGCTAACGAAAAAGGAGACGGTAAAGATTTTTTCTTGAGATTAGCATCTTTAAGTTTACCAATTGGTCTCAAGCTTTTTATGTACTTTTTAGTTGCTGGGGTAGCTTTGGGTTTTACATCAACATTATTGATAAGCGGTTTAGGTTCGGTTGGTGCGGTAATTACTGTGGTTGCAATGTTTGTAGCAACACTAGCGTTCTACTCACTTTTTTATCTTCAGCTAAGAAATCATATAGCTATAATATCCGGCTATGAAAAAGTATAACAAGTTGCAGTAGTTCGCCGCCTACGGCTGCGGACTCGCTATGCTCGCCGCAGTGCAAGGCGATATTTCTCTCCAAAACTAGGTGCCAAGGATGAAGTGTGACGTATGTGGTCGTTCAATCACTATAAACTGGGGTAACGAATTCGCCGTAGTTTGTGAAGAGCATACCAACCATATCACTAAACTCACCGATCTAAAGCGAAGCGCTGCTAAGGTGTGGACAGAGGGTACAGTCAAGTTTATCCCGGTTGAAGTTGATACTTCTGGTTCAAACTTGTTATCCGTATGGTGGGCTATTACGTGGCGCTTCATGCTTATGTTAGTCGTTATTGGCGGTTTCCTCGGATTAATATTTTATCATTCTATGAACACGCTTATTGAACAGGAGATGCTTACTACTGGCGTAGCAGAAACTATCGGAGTGATATTTTACCTAGTGATAGCAACTGCATTTATCTTTGTTGCTTTAGATAGAGTTATCGGGAAAAAAATAGGCAATGTCCGGTTGGTAATAGTTAGTGCTAAGGAATCTGACATTGAAGAAAAATAACAAGTTACAGCGGTTCGCAGCCTGTGGCTGTCGGACTCGTTGCACTCGCCGCTGTGTAAGGCGTTATACCTAAGGAAAAGTTATGCTTAGGGATGTGTTTTTTCTGAATAGTTTAGGCTAATCAGAAGAGCTTTAATCAGCGGATTTCTCAGAGATTAGAAAATCGTTGCTCAACTAGCTTGGAAAAATGAAGAGCGCTTAGACGCTCTTTTTTTTCGCTCAAATATGAGAGTTTATTAGACTCTGTTGGTGCAATTTACAAGTAATGAGTAAGGTCTGGATGAAGTTGTTTTCTAATGCTTAACGACTATTCTTATTTCAAACTGTTGTTTTAATTTGCTCAGGCAAAGCACGGCATCGAGCAATATGCGTAACAGCTAAAGTGTTTTTGGCGAAGGGGTAGTGCTTATAGCGAGCTCTTGGATAAGAGTTTTATCGCTAATCGGACGAATCCCCTAAGTTTATCAACGACGATAGAGGGAGTTTGATATGTCTACGCTGAACAAACTACTGGGGTTCGCCAAACGATTACCTGGCGTTGCTAAGCTTGCTAATCGAATCGCATCTAATAAGTTAGCGTCAGCCACAACACCCCGGCCCCATAGCCATAGTTTGTGGTCGCCCCTCGATAAAGTTGATGCCTCGCCCAGTGAATATCTGACCTGGCATACGGTCACCGATAAAAACTACTTCGATCGTCATCTTGCCCCGGCTGATGATCGTTTTATGAATGCCTTACCATCAAATGAGGGGACGACTGAATTCCCTTTCGGTGAGGTTACCGCCTTGTTTGAGCGAAAAGGTGGAATGAAGGAAGACCGTTCATCGGTCTTTTTTATGTTTGTTGCTCAATGGTTCACCGACGGTTTTTTCCGTTCCAGTCATATCGATTTCAGACAGACCACCTCCAACCATAACATCGACCTTGCCCAGATATATGGTTCTAACGAAGCGGTAGCACTGATGCTCCGCTCAGGGGAGGGCGGCAAGTTGCGTAGCCAGATGATAGGGGGTGAAGAGTATCCGGATTCTCTTGGCGAACTGGATGAAAACGGTGTCTGGCAGGTAAAAGATCGTTATAAAAACCTACCTTACATCGCTGATAAAGAGTGGATGGAGTCTATTTTTGGTGGGTTAACTGACTCGCAGAAAGACAAGCTATTCGCGACAGGGCTGGAGAGGGGGAACTCAATTGTTGGGCATATGGTGATGAGTACCTTGTTTCTAAGGGAGCACAACGGTATCTGTGATCAGCTGGCTAGCCGAAATCCCGGTTGGGACGATGATCGGTTATTTCACACCGCGCGCATCATCAATACTGTCATCCTGATGAAACTCATTATCGAAGATTACGTTAACCATATCGCCGGTCTGGATGTTCTGGTGATGGATAATTCATTCGTTGAGAAACAGCAGTGGTACCGTACTCCCTGGATAGCGGCAGAATTCAATCTGCTTTATCGCTGGCACGGCTTAGTACCTGATGCGCTAAAGGTTGCGGGCAGAGATGAGAGCCTCGTTAAAAACTTTGATCTGCTGATCAGGGAAGGCCTGAGCAGTCTGTTAGAAGCGGCAACATTGCAGGTGGCCGGTAAAATATCACTGGACAATGTCCCCGGATTTTTAATGCCCGCAGAGCAGGCGATGATCAACAAAGGCCGGGACTGGCGGTTACGGTCTTTTAATGATTATCGCGTTCAGTTTGGTCTGTCCCGATTAGACTCGTTCGATCAGGTGACTGACGATACTAATCTCAACGCAAGCCTTAAAAGACTCTATAGCGACATTGATAATCTGGAACTCACCGTAGGGTTGTTTGCAGAAGATGGAGGCAGCACGCTGACAGGCGAGCTACAGACCGCCATGGTGGCCTACGATGCGCTGACACAGATATATACGAATCCTTTACTGGCAAAGGAAAACTTCTGCGATAAGCACTTCACCGCTTACGGTATGGAGCGAATCGATGCCACGAAGTCGTTTCAGGATCTGGCTGATCGCAATACCAATCGACTGGTGAAGGTTAGTGTTAAGAGGTAGAAGTAAAACCCTGGGGCGTTGTTCGAACGTCACAAAAAAACGTGACTTGCTCGTCGCTCGAAAAAGCCCTCAAAAACCAACTTTAACACCTAAAAATATCACCACAGAGAACACCGAGAGCACGGAGAAGGACCGTTAACTAGCCTCTATCCGCTTTTCTCTGTGCTCTCTGTGTCCTCGGTGGTAAAAGCTCTGAAGTAGCGGCTGGATGATCTGTTATCCTATGCGCTTCCCTCAAATAACAGCCAATCTATGATGAGACGATCTTTTTTACCCCCCTGGTGGGCAAAGAACCCACATGTGCAGACGATTTTACCTGTGCTCACTAAGGTTGAATCCCCGGCACTTTCCCGCCAACGCCTGGAATTAGGTGATGGTGATTTTATCGATCTTGATTGGTTAGGTGACCCCCATAACGCCGGTAGCATTGTTGTTATTATGCATGGGCTGGAAGGTAGCTCTGATTCCCACTATATACGACGCTTACTGCAAGATTGTAATCGCCATGGTTTATGCGCGGTTGTGCATCACCATCGGGGCTGTTCGGGTGAGCCGAACCGTTTAGCCCGCAGTTATCATAGTGGCGATACGCAAGATATTAGTGACACCTTGGCGTACCTTAAAGAGCATTTCCCTCAAGCAAAACTGTGCGCTGTGGGTTATAGCTTAGGGGGGAATGTGTTGACTAAATATCTGGGCGAGATGCAGAGTGATAGCACCATAGACCGTGCGGTTGTTGTCTCGGCCCCACTGCAGTTATCAGCCTGTGCCAAGCGATTAGAAAAGGGGTTTTCGACTCTTTACCAATGGCATCTGATTAAGCAGCTTCGAGATAAACTCACCGATAAATTTAATCATCGAACCATTGTCGATCAAGCATCGGTGACGCCGAAGCAAGTCAGTACACTGAAAACGTTTTATCAATTTGATCACCGGGTGACTGCGCCACTGCATGGCTTCGAGGGTGTTGATGATTACTATGCTAAAGCCAGTGGATTTAGTTATTTGGCGAAGATTGACCGACCAACGTTAGTCATACATGCCGCTGATGATCCGTTCATGAATGCAGACGTAATCCCATCAGCTAACCAGTGCTCCGCAGATGTAACCTATGAACTGCATCAACAGGGTGGTCATGTCGGCTTTATTGACGGTGGTTCTCCACTAAAACCACGCTACTATTTAGAACAACGTATTATTCATTTTCTGACGATAAATAAAGCTGTAGCTAGTGATGAAGCAATCGCTAGTGGTTAGACGTAGCTTCGCTACTTGCCAGAACGTCGCTACGCGACTCGCTAGGAAAAGATTAAAAGCCGTAAACTGTAAATAAAGGCAGGACTCAATGAAAGAGATCACACGAATTAATCATGTAGGGCTTCGGGTTAGAGATTTAGATACCGCTAGAAAATTCTACGAGCAACTCGGATTTAAATTCATTGCAGGTCCGGTTGGTCCAGAGCCTGCGGCTATCGTTGAGCACCCATCAGGTATCAATATCAATTTCATTCTCAACGCATCTGATGATGCTCCGGAAGATAATATTCTAATGAAACAGGATATAAAATATCCTGGCTATACACATATCGCGTTGGAGATAACTGACGCAGAGGTCGTGTCTAAGAAAATTGAAGAGCTGGGAATAACAATCACTGAACGGGTAGAGATTAATGGTGCAAAATTCTTCTTTATCAGAGACCCGGACGATAACGTCATAGAGCTTCATCAGGCCTCAAATAAGAGCAGTAGCTAGTGGTTAGACGTGGCTTCGCCACTTGCTAGAACGTCGCAATGCGACTGCTAGGGAAAGACTAAAAGCCGTAGCGCGTTGTTCGATCGTCACATTCACATGGGATATTAAGTCAGAATGATCAAGCACAACGTTCTCAATAACCTGTTCCAAGGAAAGGTAAAGCAAAGCTTTGGGCTAGAGACAGGGATGGAGAAATCGCCTGTGGAAGGGGATATTTACCTATCTATTGAAGGCCTGGAAGGTGACGCCTGTGCGGATAAAAATCACCATGGTGGCTTAGAGCGTGCCCTTCATCAGTATCCATCTGAACACTACAAATATTGGTGCAAGCGATATGGGACAGGGTTTCAATGGCATGCGCCGGGCATGGGAGAGAATCTTAGCTCTACGGGTATGACAGAGCAGAACGTTTGCATCGGCGATCGTTTTAGCTGGGGTGATGCGGTTATTGAGATAAGCCAGCCTCGCTCTCCCTGCTATAAACTCAATACACGGTGGGGTATAGAAGACTTTTCTATCCATATGCAGGAGATCAGTCGATGCGGGTGGTTGTATCGAGTGATCGAGCCCGGAATAGTCAATGTTGATAAGCCGCTTCGGCTGATTGAGCGGGTCCCTGACGCGCTAACCGTTCGTCAGGTATGTGATATCTACTTCGGCAACCCACTCGATCAAGAGGGCTTGTGTAAACTAAAACAGCAAACGAGATTGTCTGATAGCTGGATGCAAAAAGTTGTCCAGCGTATAGACACAGGTGAAGTTGAAAACTGGAATTTTCGATTATTGGGCCACGCTTAATCGTTCAACATGAGTTGCGTGCGAAGATTTGGAGCAGAAGCCAGTGGTTAGACGTGGCTACGCCACTTGCTAGAACGTCGCTACGTGACTGCTAGGGAAAGATTAAAAGCCGTAGCTCGTTGTTCGAATGTCGCTAAGCGACATGATAGGCATTTAGGTCGGTGCTTTGTTATCTGCGCTTGATTTTTCGGCTAATAAATCCAAATAACCCTTATCCAGGCCTTTTCTTGAAAGGTAGTTAGTACCGCCCTTATGGATGACTATAAAACCTTTCTCAGTGGTCTTTAATTCATCAATATCGTTCCAGAGGATACTTTGCTGGTGGTGAGCGCTGTCGCTATAGATACCCTGATCATCAATCCGAATATTGACCCGGCTACCGGCCCTGCGACTAAGCATTTGACGGGTTACCCACCAACCGCGTTTATAGCGAATAGATAGCAGTTCAACAGCGCAGAGGGCGAGTAGAAACCATGCAATATAGGGGTCAGACTCTTGGGCAAAAAACACACCGGCGAGAATGACCAGTATTATCACCTGACGGTATGTTTTGAGGCTGAGAGTAGTATTCGCAGATTCGTCAAAGCACTCAATGAAGTATTCACGATTGAGGATATAGTAGCTGCTCTGATCTGTACTGGTGCTGCTGTTAGGGTGGGCGGTGTCTGTCATACTCTGGCCTGGCGATGTAAGGACAATGTTGTAGGAACGCTAGTGTAGCAAATCTGGCAAATGAAGCTTGATTAGTTAAAGGGCTCTAATCGATTTAGTCTTTAAAAGCCGTAGCTCATTGTTCGAACGTCACAAAAAGCGTGACTTGCTCGTTGTTCGAAAAAGTAATTGTCAAAAGTATCAATTCTCCAGTACTGTTATAGTTAGTGCATAGCTTGTATGTATAAACAGTTTATTTTGCATATAGCAGTAGTTATGCTCGTTTTATCGTTAGACAAAGGCTCGTTTTGCTGCTTATAAGTTTTGCAAAACTGAAGAAATACAAAGGGATAGGTATAAAACGCTGGTGAGATACTGCGCCAGGTAAAGAATGCATATGCGCATTCTCGTTTTTGTCTTAAAGGAGATCACGATGTTCAGTAATTCCCTTCTAAGATCAGATAGTTATCACCCCTTTTGTGACTTTAGCTCGGCATGCATATGCGCCGGCCTAGTATTAAAATGTTAAATGTCTAAAATGGATCTCAGATGAAATCACTACTTATAATCATAATTGGATTATTTGCATCATGGCATTTCACGGACTTATCCTCTGATAGCAGCCTTTATAGTGTTCTCGCTCCATTAGGTGTATTCATTTTTCTAATCTCATTAGGTATTTGGCTCGTTTTGAAAGCAGGCTTTGGAAGAAGAGATGATGGAGGGGTTGGTTATCATGGTAATGATGGAGGTTTTGGTGGAGATGGTAGCTGTGACTAAACATTTAACAAGTAGCTGTAGTGGATCGTCGCTGCGCTCCTCACCACTAAGCTAGGCGTTAAGCGTAACTAGATGGAAATCGTAGAAATTATAATTTCATTGGTATGGCTTTCGATTATGTTGATTGTAGGCCTGCCGAGCTTAATCAAAGGCATGTACTTCACGATCAAAGCCGTAGGCAATCACAACGTGAACATTACCAAAGAAAACCGATTCACTCGTTTCAATACTTTTAATGCTCTGTTTGTCCCAGGAGCATTAAACGAAGAAGGCATCAAATACCGAGCTAAGGCCGGTAAGAACCTACTAGTATTTTTCGGTTTGTTTCTTATAACCGCGGCCGGAGGGTTCTTTAATGGCACTCTGTAGCAGCCGCTTAACAAGTGCAGGCATTGGACATCCACTGCGTGGCCGCCCATGCTGCAAGCGTTATATTTTGCACAAAGTTAAGGAGTAACAATGGGCGAAGAAGACCATGACTTCGGTGGGTTAACTGTAGATACCTCCATTTTTGATAATCATGGAATTAGGCTGGAATCAGGTCTATTGAGAAAACTTGATCAGTTCAAACCTACAGATGTTGAACTTGCTATTTCAGATATTGTTTTAAATGAAGTTCGCAACCATTTAAAGTCAAAAGTTTCTGAAATAAAAAATAAACTTGAGAAGAGCATCAAGGATACCGAAACCCACCTTTGCTTTGATTCATCCAAAATCAACGATGGAAAAAGCATTTTAATTCCAGAAAAGTCCCCTGAAGAAATCACAGATGAACGTCTAAAGGACTTTCAAGAAAGCAATGGGTTCACAACCGTTGAGTCTTCTAAATACCTCAATGTTGATGAACTGATAAATAGCTATTTTTCTCACAAAGCCCCATTTAGCGAGTCTGGTCAAAAGAAAAATGAGTTTCCTGATGCTATAGCCCTTTTATCTCTTGAAAAATGGGCGGAAGAAAATGAAATAAAAGTTTTGGCCGTATCAACAGATAAGGATTGGGTGAAGTTTTGTGAGGTATCAGATTGGTTATTTATCAAAGGAGACTTAGCTGAGGCCATTTCTACTTTTCAACCTAAAACTGCTCCATATCACTTCTGCGATGTACTTGCCAAAGCTATATCAAGTGGCGATGATCAAGCTGTCATTGCAGATATTGAGCAAGCGGCATGCGACTATACAAATGATTTATACCTTTATGCAGAAGCAACCTCTGGTTTCTTCTGGGAAGCTACGGATTCAGTGGAAGTCAACTATGAGAGTTTTGAGTTTGTAGAAGATGGTAACAATCAACCAGTTTTACGCTTAGTCGAAGTAGAAGAAGAAAGCATTGTCATTGAAGCAAAAGTAATTATTAAGGCTGAGGCAAGCTGTAGCTTCTCTCTTTCAGTGCATGATTCCATTGATAAAGACTACGTGTTTCTAGATAGTTCATCAGCTTCAACTGATTTTGAGTACAAAACCGATGTACTAATGACCTTGGCGGGTGAGTTTGACCAAGGAATGGATGCTGTTGAGCTAGTTGGAATTGAATTTCTATCTAGTCCTAACAGCGTTGAGTTCGGGGATCTACAGCCAGATTTTTGGGATGATGAGTAACCAAAATATAACAAGAAAAAGCAGCGGACTCGTTCCTCGCTCGCTGTTTTGGGCGTTAAAAGTAACGGGAGAGTACATGTATATCGATAAATTCAAAATATATACCCTTGTTGTCCTTGTAGTATTCCTCACTGCTTGCGCTTCAGGTTCATCGATTGTCACTGGTAAAGTCAGAGCACCAATAGACTTTAATCAAGTTAAACTTTACCTAGACGCTCCTAAAAATTACGAATCAGTAGGTATTGTTAAAGCATCTAGTGATGCAGGTTGGACAGAGCAGCGCAGCCAAGATTATGCTATTCAAGAGCTAAAAAAGCAGGCAGCAAAATTGGGTGCTAATGGTGTTTTACTCTCTACTACCGGAGAGAATGCTTCGGCTATTGTTTGGACTTACTCAAATGGAGTCACCTACGTTATACCTGTCTCTGAACAAACAGTTACCGGTAGGGCTATTTATGTCAGTGAGTAATTGTTCTAACAAAGAAAAAGAAGAGAAAAAAGGGCAAATTTATTCGTTGTCCCCTCTCTCTTCACAACCCACAGAACCAAAGCTTTTTCTAGCAAGCGACGAAGTCGCGTCTAACCACTAGCTAGCCGCGAAGCGGCGGTCTAGCTGCTGACCTTAAAAAATTGACTGCCATCAAAGGCTAAAAGCGCATTTTCCTCTACTATCAGGCATCGATTAAGGAGTCTCCCATGACCTCGTTCACGCTGCCTGACTTGGCGCCATCCCGGCTGCTGCAATCTCTACCGATACCGAGTTTCTCTAAATTTATTCAGTTTACAGAGCCGAAGCTGCCGTTTGCTTTTAGGAAAAAAATGGCGGAGCAGCTGTTAAATTATCTGTTCAAAGAACAGCTTCAGGATGATGAGTTTTATTTTCTCGAAGGGCAGCAGTTAGGTTTGGAGGTCAGGGATTTAGGCATACAGGTGGCGTTTACCTGCGAGTTCGAAAAGCTCGTGGTGCTGCCAGCCCAACAACCGGATGCCTGGATTCGAGGCGATTCAGCCGACTTCATCAAAATGGCGTCTCAGGACGTTGACCCCGACACGTTATTCTTTCAACGTAAGCTGGTTATCGAGGGTAATACAGAACTCGGTTTAGCTATTAAGAATCTAATGGATAGCGTGGACTGGAGTGAAATGCCGGCGGTGTTCCAGCGTAGTATTCAGTTAGCCCAACGTTCAACTACTTAGTTGGACTCGGTAACTTGAACAGGAATAAGATGACGACCCTCTCTTATCTTATTCCTGTTAGTTGAAACTCATCACTTAGCCCTCATAGGTCGCCACTGAGATTCAGTTTCGCGACTTAGAAAACACCCTAATCGATCCACTTCATACCGGGCTCACCATACCAGTAGCCATTACATTGGGACTGATTCAGTAGCGGGATACTCGTTGATGAAGACTCATGTAAACGGTTAGCGAAGCGTTGCACCACGTCAGCCATGCCTTCACGCTGTGGGCTGAGGCGCACCAGGTCTACCCCGATGTCACGCATCCGCTGTAACTCGTTTTCGAGGTTGTAGTGCTCTCCCGATAACGTCTGAATACCATTGATGATGAAAAGATTATCATCTTCCTGTGATCTCATCGGAATACCATCGGGGTATTCGATACAGCAAAAATTGCAGTTATCTTTGGGCAGGTTCTTAAAGCGAGCGGTAAAGCAGCGTGCAGCGTAAGCCAGGGGTAAGCAACCATAAGCAAAGACTTCGGTTTCTAGCGCTGGTAAGCCACCATCAGCGGTGGCTTGTTGTAACAAGTCTTCAAGGGTTTGTGCGCCTAATTCTACAGGCATCACCCAACGTCGCATGCCGCTGCTATACAGTTGTTTCAGAACCGGTAAGTTATAAACGTTGATAGAAGGGCCGGTCACGAAGGGGATACCCTGTTGACTGAGTAACTGCACGGCGGCCATATCATTGGCCTCGACCATCAGATCGCCATTGCTGCAGATACGCCGCAGCATTTTTAGTTCTGATTCGGCCTCAAGCAACGCCAGGGTAGAGAGCACCACTCTTTTTCCGCACTGAGTTAACTCCTGCGCTATCTCTAACCAATCAGACAGTTTGAGTTCACGCCGTTTAGAGCAGACGGTTTCGCCCAGATAAATGGTATCCAGTGGCAGCTCTGCCATTTCTGCATAAAAATTGTAAACATCCTGTTTTGGCCAAAAATATAACATAGGGCCCAATGACAGCTTCATGGCCTTTTCGATGATCTGATTTTCTGGATGAGGTTCTTGTTGATTCACAACCCGGTTCATCATGTTATCTCCCTTTACTGCCAGCTACGGTGATAAGCACCGATGGTCGTTGTTGAGCCTTCAGAGAGTTCCAGCAGGCCGTTATTCCACTCAGGATTTATGTCAAAGTGATCAGGGTTACGCGCCGCCGTATCCAGGGCTTCTCGCCAAATACGCACAACCTTAGCGACATAGGCAGGGCTTCTCTGGCGTCCCTCAATTTTTAATGCCTTAATGCCCATTTGTTTTAACTCAGGAATCAAGTTCAACGTATTTAAGCTAGTGGGTTCTTCCATCGCGTGATAAACCGAGCCTTCCACATCAAAGCGACCTTTACACAGGGTGGGATAGCCTGCTTTTTCATCAGTTTTGTAGCGGTCGATCAGCACATCATTTAAACGCGATTCAAGGCCTGTTGCGGTCTCTTGCCAGCACACCGCTTTCGCCGGAGAGCAGGCACCACAGGTATTAGGCGATTCGTCTGTAATATACGAAGAAAGATAACAACGGCCCTCGACCATGATGCAAAGGCTGCCAAAGGCAAATACCTCCAGTTCAATCGGGCTGTGCTGAGCTAAGTGTTCGACCTGCGCGAGCGATAACACACGGGGCAGTACCGCACGCTTAATACCGAACTGCTGCTGATAGTAGGCGAGGGCTTCATAGTTGGTTGCTGAACCTTGTACAGAAAGGTGCAGGTTAAGCGCTGAATGTGTATCCGAGGCGTAGCCTAATACTCCCATATCCGCAGCGATTAACGCATCAACTTCCATATCGGCGGCCAGATCAACCGCGCCCTGCCAGGCTTTCCAGCCGGAAGGCTGCGGATAGGTATTCACAGCACAGAGCACTTTAACGCCATGCTTGCGGGCATAGTCTATGCCTTTTTCAGCCTTGCGGCGGTCAAAATTAAGGCCTGCAAAATGGCGGGCATTGGTGGCATCTTTAAAGCCAAAGTAAACAGCACTAGCACCATTATCAACGGCTGCTTTTAAGGCAGGATAACTTCCGGCAGGACAAATCAAATCCACGATGCATCTCCAACATATTTCAGAGACGCTAGCCTAACAATCGCAATAATAGATGTATTTGATAGCCATCAAACAATAAAAATAGATGACGCTATGCATCATCAGATTTATCTTCTGTCATCGGCAAGGTGAACTTAAAAGGAGCGCCTGAGTTGCAGAAAAGAGAGGCATGAAAAGCGCGCCTCTATTATCATGAAAAATATTTACAGCGATAGATGGTTAAGTTGTCGTTATTGATTTGACTGTCTGCAGGTCGATTAGAAAAGCTGGACATAGTCTGACCCTGTGCATTGCTTTGTATCATGCGGGCATCTATACAGCGGACAAATGATCAGGAGAAGGATGCTTTGAAGGAATTATGAATATTATATTTGGCGCATGTTCCGCTCAGTATGAAGTGTTTTTGTTAGCTGGCTTTGTTGTCGCTCTGGTTGGAATAGTATGCAGTATTCTGGTGCTTGTGAGAGACAGATGGTCTGCAAGTGTAAAAGGTAGAAAGTGGCGTGCCGTTTTATTTTTTTGTGTAATTTACATAATCGCTGCGATACAGCTAGCTGAAGACTTTGGTTTATGTACGGGTAAAGCATAATAATTAAAAGTTCACCAATGCGCGTTGAGTTGCAAACTGAATACCTGGTTCCGTGTGACCCTAACAGTTATGTTCAAATCTATATTGCTACAGAGCCATTTGAATGAATGAAAATACGTTATTTGAGTTAACCCTTTTTGATCCTGAGAATACGCTTGTTGCCGGGTTAAATAAACGCGGTATAGCGTTTAGGAAGGTACCGGTTACCCGGCAGTTTGTGGTGGCGATGGACGAAACGGTGGAAATTATCAGTACTGATTCCCCTGAAACGCTGATTGAAAATCTTGTATCGGTTTTCATCGCGTGGCTTAAAGGTAAGCGAAACCGGAAGCTACAGGTTCAGCTAGTAGACGGTAGCACTGTTTATATTGATGAAAACGATATTGAAGGCGCGACCTGTATACTCACTAATTCGCTTAAAGTGACCGCATTTGACCCGGAATATAACAACAGAATACTCAATAGCGAATGACGCGGAACTTTTACCCTTGATAAGATTCCGCCTGGCTGCTGCTGGCTATGTTCACTGTAAAGGCGGCCTGGCGTTTCGGGGCCAACGTTCTGCATGACTAAATGGATAACAGATGATTTTTGATATTTCAGAATTAGAAAACCAGGATAAATATCGCCTCTTGAATGGGGGAGTTACGCCCAGACCGATCGCATGGGTGAGTACACGATCAGATGATAATATTGATAATTTAGCCCCGTATTCATTTTTCACCGTGGCCAGCTGTAACCCTCCGGTACTGCTCTACACACAGGTAAACCCGAGAAGTGGCGTACAGAAAGATACGCTGCGCAACCTTATTGAAACGGGTGAGTGCGTGGTTAATATTGTGAATACTGCGCTATTAGAAAAAATGAGTCTGACCAGTACCACGCTTAACAGGGATGAAAGTGAGTTCGATCTGGCGGACGTTGAACGTTGCCCGAGTCAGAAAGTGAAACCTCCTTCTGTAAAAGAGTCTCCTGTGCGTTACGAGTGTACTCTGAGAGAAGTTGTGTCTATCAGTGACTTACCGATGGGCGGTACCGTTGTGCTTTTAGATGTGCAGTCTGTTTATGTCCGTGATGACTTGTATGAAGATGGAATTATAAATCAGCAACTAATCGAGTCAGTCGGAAAGATGGGTGGTGATCACTACAGCTTAATTTCTACCTGCGTAGAGATGAAACGCCCCTGAAAACCAGGCTGTAATGTTGAATAGTTTTCGCCGTTTTTTATACGATGGGGCTGCTGTGCTCCGGTGTTTGAGTTACAGGTTCACATAAGCTTAAGAGGGAACTCATGGGAAAATCTACTGCGGCATTGAGTCATATTACGCTGGGGTCTAATGACTACGAAAGGTCCGCCCGCTTTTATACGGCGGCACTTGCGCCGTTAGGGTTTAGCCGTGTGCCTAAGCCGGCGGGTAAGCCTCCATTGTTTGCCAAGAACGGTGAAATGCCCCACTTATATTTGTATAAACCCTTTGATGGAAGGCCCGCAACCTGGGGAAACGGTACTCACCTGGCCTTGCTTGCAGAGACCCGGGATGAAGTCGATGCGTTTTATCATCAGGCCCTCGCACATGGTGGGTTGTGTGAAGGCCCTCCCGGCGTACGAACAGAGTACAGCGATCACTACTATGCTGCCTATGTAAGAGACCCGGATGGCAATAAACTGCAGGCGGTGTGTTATGAGCCAGTATAGACCGGGTAATGAAGAGAGATATTACGGTGAACAGCCCTCATTATGCTGATTAAATATTTTGCCTATGGTTCCAATATGTCTGTTGCCCGCTTAAGGCAACGTGTCCCCAGCGCCTGCGTTATCGGTGTCTATTATCTTGATGGTCACTCGCTGCGGTTTCATAAGTCCGGTCAGGACGGCTCTGCCAAATGCAATGTGTGCTATACCGGTGGGGAAGGCCGGGTCTACGGTGTGCTGTATGAGATTGATTCGGTCGAAAAAATTCAATTAGATAAGGCAGAAGGGCTCGGCGTCGGCTATGGTGAAAAAATGGTTCAGATCTATAATCTGAATGGCACTAACGTTGAGGCGATCACCTATTATGCGTTGCAGATCGATGAGGTTCTGAAGCCCTATAGCTGGTATGTGAATCATGTGGTCATCGGTGCCAGGGAAGCGGAGTTACCCGATGAGTATATCCTCAGCATCACCTCGACAGAGTCTGTCGATGATGCTGATGCTGCCCGGAATACCCGGGAGAGAGAGATTCATCAGCCATGCCCCGAAAATTCCTGAAGAGCTGATTAGGCTATAGTTACTCTATGAAAAAAAATACCTGTGTTTTTGCGTTGCTGCTACTGAGCTCATTGTTGAATGGCGCCGACGCAGGAGAAGCGAATGTCGTTAACGCGACTGTCAGTAAGACGGGTGCGGGTCTTTATTCTTTTAGTGTGACGGTGCAGCACGAGGATAGCGGCTGGGATCATTATGCCAATCAGTGGGAGGTTGTTGATCCGCAGGGTAAGGTTCTGGGAACCCGGATTTTGGTTCATCCCCACGTCAGAGAGCAACCCTTTACGCGAAGCCTTTCGGGTGTCCGCATCGGTGCCGGGGTGAAGTCCGTGACGATTCGCGCCCAGGATCTGGTGCATGGGTACGGTGGAACGTCATTTACACTCAATCTTCCGGATTAATAACAGGAGCTCTCGTAGTGCTTGAGAGCCGGACATAAACGCGCCTGAATATCTGCTCTAAGATCGCTTTATCTATCGTCAGGCCGCCACGGGTTTATTTTTTAAAACAAGCATTTTTAAACCAGTAACTTGCTAATTTAATGAGCTATTTCATGTTTTTGTGTTTCATCTTTATGAGTCCTTGTTAATTATCCTGTTATCGTTAGAATGAGTTTTTACACCTTTCTGAGCGCAACAGGGAATTTTGCAAATGTCGGATCAATACAAAGTGGTTTTTACGGGTAAGCTTGCAGAGGATCGCGAGCCTGAAGATATCATTACCGCGTTTGCTGGAACATTTAAATGCAGCGAAGAAAAAGCCCGTGTTCTGGTGATGTCCGGTAAGGCAACGCCTATTAAGAGTGGTCTGGAAAAAGCTAAGGCCGAAAAATACCAGGCGGTTCTTGTCGCGATGGGGCTGGAAGTCGAACTGGTCGCCCCGCAGCCAGCAGCTAAGCCTGCATTTGCATTTGAGATAGAGGGAGACTCTCCTTCCGCTGATGATGACGATTCTGTTTCTGATACCAGTGTTTCTGCCTGCCCTAAGTGCGGTTCAAAACAAGTTGCCGATGACCGCTGTCTGGACTGTAAAATCGTTATTTCGAAGTATCTTGCCATACAGGAAAGCGGCCATGCGTTTACGGCACCGGCCGCGACCCCGGAAAAAGTTGAAGAAGCTGAAGAGTCATCGCCAGATACATCATCCTCTTCGGCAGTAGATTACAGCGCCCCGGCGGATTCCTCATCAAACCCTTATCAGGCACCTGAAGCAGATCTGACCCCCGAGTATGAAGAAGGGGATATGACCGGGCCCGTATCGGTATCGGCTTTACGGGGCTGGGGATGGTTGACCGAAGGCTTTGGTCATTTTAAGCAAAACCCGGTTGCCTGGATTGTTACAATGATCGTCTGGGTAATCCTTACCTCGGTACTTAGTTTTATTCCTGTTATTGGTTCTTTGGCGGTAACACTGTTGTCACCGGTTATCTCGGCGGGCTTTATGCTGGGATGCCGTGAGCAAGAGGAGGGCGGAGATTTCCGCGTTGCTCATCTGTTCAGTGGCTTTAGCAGCAATGTCGGACAGCTGGTATTGGTAGGGCTACTCTATCTGGTATCAATGATCGTGGTGATTGTGGTTATCGCTATGTTCGCTGGCGGCGCAGCTTTTTTGCTGGGTGATGGTCTTAACAGCATGGGGCCGGATATGGCTTCGGCGATGCTGGTACCGATTCTGATTGGTACTTTGTTTATTATCCCGGTGGTGATGGCTTATTGGTTTGCGCCAGCGCTGGTTGCACTGAATGATATCTCGGCGATTGCTGCCATGAAGATGAGCTTCAGTGCCTGCCTGAAAAATATGCTGCCGTTTTTCCTTTACGGCTTGTTCATGATGCTGTTATTTATTATTGGCTCAATTCCCTTTGGCTTAGGATTGTTGGTGGTTATACCGATGATCGTCGCCTCAATGTATACCTCGTACCGCGATATTTTTTACAGCTAGGCTGTAGAGGATGTCAGTGCACACTGAAATGAGCCCGTTGACGGATACTGTCCGGGCGCATGAAACGCCTGAAGGTATTCGCCTGGAACTCCGATTGGCAGGGCCGATCGTGCGTGCCTGTGCCTGGAGCATCGATATGCTGATCAGGACGATTCTCTATGGTCTGATTGTCACCGTTTTCTCATTCTTTGGTGGGGTGGGGACGGCGGTAATGCTGATCATGTTTTTCCTGATTGAATGGTTTTATCCGGTGTTATTCGAACTCTATAACGGCGCTTCACCGGGAAAAAAGGCGATGGGGCTGGTGGTTATTCATGATAATGGTACGCCGATCTCTTTTTCCTCTTCGTTCATTCGGAACCTGTTACGGGCTGCGGATTTTCTGCCATTTCTGTATGCCGCAGGGTTACTTTCGATGTTGATGAATCGAAATTTCCAGCGGCTTGGTGATCTGGCTGCTGGCACCCTGGTGGTATACCGGGATAAGGAACTGCAAAGAGTTAAGCTTCCAGATGTGGAGGGCCGGCGCCCGCCGCTAGAGCTGAGTGTAGAAGAACAGCGTGATCTGATCAGTTTTGCGGAACGTAGTGCACAGTTGTCGCTTGATCGTCAGATTGAACTGGCCGCACAGTTATACCCTGTTACCGGAAAACGGGGTGAAGCCGGGGTGCATGAAATATTGTGCTATGCCACCTGGCTGACGCGAGGCCATCGATGAGGCAGGATCAGTTTGAACAACGCTATCAGTCTGTCTGGGACCGTTTAGAAAGTCATCTGAGCGGATTAGAAAAATTTCGTTTTAGACGTTCATCAGATGAACTGCCAGCAGATTTGCCGGGGCTTTATCGACAAGCCTGTAATCACTACGCATTGGCGCGAGCCAGACGTTATAGTCCGCAACTGGTTGAGTTGCTACACCGACTGGTCTTACGCGGTCACCAGCAGCTTTATACCCGTCGTGGTGCCTGGCTGTGGCGTTTTTTTGCGTTTGTTGCTGTAGATTTTCCTGTCAGCCTGAGACTGAATATTGGTTACTTCTGGATCGCATTAGCGCTGTTTCTGCTACCTGCGCTGTTAGTCGGTGGCTTCTGCCTGATTGATAGCAGTCTGATTTACAGCCTGATGAGTGATGCCGAAGTCAGCAAGATGGCTGAGATGTATGAGCCGGATAATGCCCGTCCTGGGCGTACGCTTGAACGTACCGCGGAATCTGATTTTGCGATGTTTGGCTTTTACATCTTTAACAATATTGGTATCGGCTTTCGTACCTTTGCGATGGGTATTCTGGCGGGTGTCGGGACTGTTTTTACGCTCTTTTATAATGGGCTTGTGATCGGTGGTGTGGCAGGCTATCTCTCGAGTCTGGGTTACTATGATACATTCTGGCCTTTTGTTTCCGGTCACTCCTCTTTGGAACTGACCGCTATTGTGATTAGCGGTGCGTCCGGACTGATGCTGGGTCGGGGCGTTATCGCTCCGGGGCGTTATGGTCGGTTGGATGCTATCCGATTGCAGGCGGGCAGAGCCGTTCCGTTGGTGATGGGGGCGGGACTCATGTTGTTGGCGGCTGCGTTTATCGAGGCGTTCTGGTCTGCCAGTGATCTGCCCAATCTGATTAAGTACGTGGCTGCCGCCATCCTTTGGACTCTGATGATTCTCTATTTTATCTATGCGGGCAGGGGGGCTGGTGGAACTCGATAAACTCGAAATTAACCTGCGGCGCCGAACCTCCTGGGAAGCGATTGATCTTGGTTTTGCGCTGGCACGCCGCTGGTTTATGCCTCTCTGGTTGTTATGGCTGGCGAGTGCAGCCCCTCTGGGAGTGATGCTATTCCTATTGTTGCATGAGCAACTTTGGTTATTGATCCTGCTGGTCTGGTGGTTCAAACCTCTCTATGAGCCACCGTTGATGTTCTGGATGAGCCGGGCGGTATTTGGCGAACAACTGCCGGTTAAATCTGTGCTTCGGCAGTGGTGGACGGTGGTTCGTCCTCAGTTACTGCTGAACCTGACCTTTCGTCGGTTTAATCCATCCCGGTCGTTTACCTTGCCGGTGGCTATTCTTGAACAGCTTCGGGGCAAGCCCCGGCGAGACCGCTTACGGGTGCTGGGAAAAAATCAGCATGCGGCTACCTGGCTTACGGTTATCGGTATTCACCTTGAAACAATTCTTGAGACGGCCTTTGTGGCGGTGGTGTTCATGCTGATCCCGGAAGATCTGCGCTGGACCAGTCTTAACGATCTTATTTTTGCCCCCGGACGGATTGGTGAGTGGCTTCAGTTAGCCGGTGGTTTGTTGTGCATGTCGCTGATCGCACCCTTTTATGTGGCGGCGGGCTTTGCTCTGTATCTCAATCGACGTAGTGAGCTGGAAGGCTGGGATATCGAGATTAATTTCCGTCGAACCCGTGAACGCTTAAAGATGAGCCGTACCCAGCTGGCTGATAAAGGGGTCGGTAAATACGCCAGAAAAACGGCCCGTAAAGGCTCTGCCAGTCTGATACTCATCTGCCTGGTGAGTTTTCTGTTGCCAGGGTCGCCAGCTGAAGCGGGTGCGCCTGTGAGCAGCCAGGAGGCAAAGCCCGTCATTGAACAGGTTCTTGAAGATGACGCTTTTGGCCGGACGGAGCAGACCCATTACTGGCAATATATTGGTCAACCCGACACGGATGAAAAGACTGATAATAGCTGGTTTTTCGATCTGTTAGAGGGGCTATTCAAAATACTGGGTGGCTTCTTTGAGGGCACCGCAGAAGTTGGCAAGATTCTGATCTGGATTGTCGGCATTCTGCTAGTGGTGTATCTGGTTTATCGCGTGGCTGGTAATACGCAGTGGTTCAGTCGTTTTCAGCGCAGGCCGGTGCGTGTTAGCAGACAGCAGCCGGTAGAGTTATTTGGTCTGGATCTGCGTCCCGAGCAGTTACCGGATGATCTCGCTGCTGAAGCCCATCGTTTGGCCTCTGACGGTGCTTTTCGTGAAGCGCTGAGCTTGCTCTACCGGGGCGCATTGGTTTATCTGGTGATGCAGGCGCAACTGGATATACCCGATAGTGCTACGGAGGGGGAGTGCCTCGAGATGGTGAAAGCCAGTCGTACTGTGGCAGAGGCGGAGTATTTTGATTCGCTGACCGGGCACTGGTTAAAGATGGCGTATGGGCATATAACACCCGCAGCAGAGCCAGTACTTTCGCTATGTGAACGATGGCCGGAGGTATACAGTAATGTCGATGGCTAATCGTATTTTACTCTGGGTATTGGCGGCGTTACTGATAGCGGGTGTGTCCTGGTATACGGTATGGTTTTTTAACAACTATGAGCGGCAGGTACGCGAAGAGCGGGTTGAGGTTTCACCGCAAGCAAAACGGAATCGTTTTCTGGCCGCTGAATACTATTTGAAGGCTTTGGGATATCAGGCGGAGAGCTTTCAGGCGCGCGATCTTGTTTCCAATCTGCCACCCACCGGTGATGCACTGCTGCTGCGTCAGATACAACCTAACCTTACCGATGAACAGCTTTATACTCTGAATGACTGGGTTGAAGCGGGTGGCGTGGTGATAGTCGCACCTCAGTACTTTAGCCGTTCTGATGAAAGCGATGAAAAGAATGGCCGCCAGGATAGCCGGGAGCGCTTCCTGGCTGATCTGGGCGTTCAGATGTATGCGTCTGATATTGAAAACACAGAAGTAGACACTTCAGCATTAGAAAAATCGGCTGTAGAGGATTCCGCGTCGGGTGATGTGGCTGATAACTCTGCTGCAGAAGAATCTGATGACTCAGGTTATCTACAAATCTCGTTGCAGGTTGCAGGTGAAACTGACTTGATAATGGCGACTGTTCGCAGTGATCGTTACCTGGTCGATACGGATAACTGGGCAACAGAACGGATCGGTTCTGAAATTGGCGATCACTATCTGAAATTTAATTCAGGTCTGGGTTCCGTGGTGGTACTAAGTGACCTGGATCTGCTGACTAATGATCGAATCGGTAAGTTGGATCACGCGTACCTTCTAAGCCGGATCGTGGGAGACAGTCGCAAAGTCTGGCTTCAGTACAGTATTGATATGCTGCCGCTGCCGCAGCTGTTATGGCAACGAATGCCGTTTTTGGTTTCAGCGCTGGTTGTCGTCTTATTACTGATGGGATGGCGATTGTTTTTCTACACGGGGCCTCGTCTTTTTTTGATGCACCAACAGCGGCGTAATCTGTTGGAGCATATCGATGCGACAGCCCAGTACGCCTGGCGAATCGATAAAGGTTACAGTTTATTTGAGAGTAACCGTCGGGCTCTTGAGCTGGCCTGGCGTAAACGTCATCCAGGTCTGAATTCGATGGACAATAGTCAGCGGGCTGAATGGATTGGTGAAAAAACCGGCATGGCTGGGCAGGCAGTTGCGCGTAGCCTTTATCATGCGATCGATAAAGATCAGGATTTTATTAAAGCATCTCTGGTACTGCAGCAGCTGGCCAGTGGCTTAAAACAGCGGGAGTTAAGATGAACGATTCGCAGGGACAGGATCAGCTATCAGAGAAGGTGCTGCGTAAACTTGGGCAGCTGGAGCAGGAGATTGGTCGTGCCGTTATCGGTCAGCGACAAGTGGTCCGGGATGCGACCATCGCTCTGTTGGCGGGTGGTCATGTATTGGTTGAAGGTGTACCGGGCTTAGGGAAAACCTTGTTGGTGCGAAGCCTGGCCGCTGCCGTCGGTGGTGTGTTTAACCGGGTTCAGTTCACCCCGGATCTGATGCCCAGTGATATCAGTGGGCACATCATGTTCGACCGAAAGTCTGATTCTTTCAGGGTACGCAAAGGTCCGGTGTTTTGTAACTTTTTACTGGCGGATGAGATTAACCGGGCACCGGCTAAAACGCAGTCTGCATTGTTAGAAGTCATGCAGGAACAGCAGGTCACTATTGAGGGACAGTCATTTGAGCTGGATCTGCCCTTTTTAGTGCTGGCGACCCAAAACCCTATCGAGCAGGAAGGAACCTACCCCTTGCCACAGGCGCAGCTGGATCGTTTTCTGCTGAAAGTATTTATTGATTATCCAGACATAGAGGAAGAGCTGCAGATGGTGAAACAGATCACTTGTGATGCGGTGGCCGATAAACTGGATGTCTCATCCGTTAAAGAGGTATTGCAACCAGAAGAGATTCTTAGCTTGCAAAGGTATACCTCTAAATTAGAAGTTGACGAGCAGATTGTTGCCTACGCGGTAAAAATCGTCAGAGCGACCCGTGACTGGAGTGGTATCGAATCAGGTAGTGGACCGCGGGGAAGTATCTCTCTGTTAAGAGCGGGGCGGGCGAATGCTGTTTTATCGGGGCGTCGTTTTGTGACTCCGGATGATGTTAAGGCGGTGGCACCGGCGGTGCTGCGTCATCGGATTAAGCTGAGTGCTGATCTTGAGATCGAAGGTTATCAACCGGATGATGTGCTGAAAGATATTCTCAGCAATGTGGAGGCACCCCGGGTATGACCCCGTCGCGCCGAACGGTGTTATTAGCCACAATGATTCTATTGCTGGCTTTACTGACGCAGTTCTGGGCCTCATTGGCGCTGTTACGCGACCTGAGTGCGGCGATCGTGTTGGGCGCTGCCATACTGGATCTGTTGCTGCAACGCCGTGAGCCAGTACCCGGTATCAAACGGGAACTGCGGGGCAGTATCCCTGTGGGGGTTTGGAGTGAGGTGAAGCTGCAGGTGACTAATACCAGCAGCCGGCCTCAGTGGCTGACCCTGCATGATCACCACCCGTCGGATTACGCCGTTGAAGGCTTATCTGCTCAGGTAACGGTTCCTGCTGATCGTAGTGCCCGGGTTACTTATCGATTGCGCCCGAACCGACGGGGTGATGGTGATTTCAGCGGGGTGGATCTGGTTAGTGTTTCACCGCTTGGTATGTGGCAGCGAAAACAGTATGTATCGCTGCCTGAGACGGTCAAGGTTTATCCTAATTTCAGAGCGGTAAGTCAGTACACCTTGTTGGCAACGGATCATCAGTTGAGCCAGCTGGGTATTAAACAGCGTTTACGCAGGGGAGAAGGTAATGACTTTCATCAGCTGCGGGAATACCGTGCCGGTGATGCGCTGCGTCAGATCGACTGGAAAGCGACTTCCCGCTATCACAAGTTGATTTCGCGTGAGTATCAGGATGAGCGGGATCAGCAGATTTTATTTATGCTCGACTGTGGTCGGCGGATGCGTCATCTGGAAGAGGATACAGGCCACCTTGATCAGGCGCTGAATGCGATGTTATTGCTCGCCTATGTGGCTGCAGAGCAGGGCGATTCGGTGGGCTTTCAGACTTTCGGCGGGGTGCAACGTTGGTTCCCTCCGGTGAAAGGAGGCACGGTGGTACGACAGATGATTGCTGGTACTTATGATATTGAGGCAACACTGGAAGCGGCAGATTACCTTGAAGCGGCCCGTGAGCTGATGCCCCTGCAACGGCGTCGGGCACTGGTTGTGCTGGTGACAAATACCCGGGATGAAGACAGCGATGATCTGGTGACCGCAGTGAGATTACTGTCACGCCGTCATCTTGTAGTGGTTGCTGATCTGCGTGAGCAGATCCTCGATCAGACCCAGGCTGCGAGGGTCTCTGATCTGGATTCAGCTTTGCGCTTTCACGGCGTACAGGACTATCTGGAAAGTCGTAACAAGAACCATGAGCAGTTGCGTCATCAGGGTGCACTGACGCTGGATCTGTTGGCAAAGCAGCTCCCGGTGGCACTCATAAATCAATACTTTACAGTGAAGGCATCAGGACGCCTTTAATAAAATGCTTTTGGCTTTATACTGAATCGATGACAGATCTTGCTGTAGGGACTGGTTGATGCCAGTAACAGACCCGCTGATGCTCTTAATCATTAGCCTGACCTTTATGCTGGCTGGAATGGTTAAGGGGGTTACCGGCATGGGGTTGCCAACGGTGACCCTGGCTATTCTTACGGTTGTTTCAGACCTGCCTACGGCGATGGTTCTTTTGCTCATCCCTTCATTTTGTACCAATCTCTGGCAAGCCTGCAGAGGCGGTGAAATGGGTAATATTGTCAGACGGTGTTGGGCGTTTCTATTACCCGCAACGCTTCTTATTCCTTTAGGTGGCGTGTCGCTCTCGTTCATCGATACCTCATATCTATCCCTCTTGTTGGGTGTCGTTCTGATCAGCTATGCCGTTATAAGTCTGTTTGGGCTGACGCTTGTTATTGGTGACGATAAGCAGCGCTGGGCGGGACCTCTCTGCGGAGCTGTCAATGGCATTCTGACCGGTATGACTGGTTCTTTTGTTGTCCCCGGGGTTATCTATCTGCAAGGGATAGGCTTGAATCGTACTCAGTTAATTCAGGCAATGGGGATGCTGTTTACTTTGTCGACACTAGCGCTGGGTATTAGTTTAGGTGACAATGCCCTGTTATCAGAGCAGCAGATGATACTGTCCGCGTTGGGCTTAATTCCAGCGATTGCCGGGATGCTAATCGGGCAGCGTATTCGACGCCGGTTATCAGAACAGCTGTTTAGGAGGCTGTTCTTTACCGCCCTGTTACTGTTGGGCGGCTATATTTTGCTGACGATTGTTTAAGAAGGGGTCTGAACAGAGTCTGTTGATGGCTTTTTCCTCCGGAAAAGATTCAACTGAGACAGAATCATACCTGCCAGCATAAGGGCACAACCTATTAACGCCCGGTCGCTGAAGTCTTCACTCAGTAACCACCATCCGCCGATTGCCGCAAATACCGCTTCCAGACTCATAATGATCGCTGCGTGGGATGCCGGCGCATCACGCTGAGCTACTACTTGCAGCGTATAAGCAACACCGACAGAGAGCAGACCCGCATAGGCAATTGGCTGCCAGGCAAGTGCTATATTTGCCAGTGAAAGCGTATCTTGCTCAAACAGAAGAGCGACGATAAAGCTGAGCAGGGCGCAGATAAAAAACTGGATGATCGCCAGACGCAAGTTATCCAGCTGGCTGGCCAGCTTGCCGATCACTATCACGTGGGCGGCCCAGAAGAATGCGCTACCTAATACCAGCAGGTCGCCTGTGTTCACGTTAAAACGTTCGCCATTGGTCTGATTCACGGTCAGGAAATATAGGCCGACCACCGCCAGAAGACCACCCAGCCAGGTATTGAGGCGGGTTACATGGCCCAGCAGAAGGCCTAGCAGAGGCACGATAATGATGTAGAGTCCGGTAATGAAACCGGCGTTTCCTGCCGAGGTCCAAAGTAACCCTGCCTGTTGCAGAGAGGCGCCCATAAAGAGAAAGATACCGGCAGTCAGACTTCCCCGGAGCATCGCTTTAGGCTCGGTTGCTCCCGGTTTAGGGCGAAAGATTAACAGCAGGGGGAGCAGTGAAAGGGCTCCCAGCAAAAAACGGCTACCGTTGAAGCCGAATGGTCCCAGATGATCCATCCCCAGGCGCTGGGCAACGAAGGCAAATCCCCATATTGCAGCGACCAGAAGGAGCGTCAGATCTGCACGGATATTTCGGGTTTCCATCAATGGAACCTCATGAGACAGGAAAAAGAGAGGCCATTGTAGGCCGCAGTTTTTATTAAGCAATAGGAGTGAGGCAAGCCCTGCCCATTTAGCGTAAAACGGGCAGGCTTGATGCAGGGTTGAAGCCGGTTAGTTCAGGCTGTTGCCATAGTTTTAGTGGTATTGAACGCCTGGCGCCCCAGCGCAAATGCCTGGCGATTAAGTTCAACCAATGCAGCCCCTTTGTGTTGAAAGCGCTTAAGCAGCGCACTTTCTAAGGTTTCAGGAGGGAAGGGCAGGTGGTCGGCGATGGCGCCAAGCATGATTGAGTTAACCAGTCGTCTATCACCCAGCTCTATCGCGGCTTCTCCGGCATTAAAACGATGCAATTCAACAGCGCAGTCTGATAGCTGGCCAAGGGGGTCTTCAGGGTAGTCAAACAGACCGATAGAGACCACAGGGGGGATCAGCGGGTAGTCATTAACCATTACGACAGAGCCCGGTTTAAGATGGCTGTGCCAGCGTAATGCCTCAGCCGGTTCAAAGCCGATCATCATATCGGCTTCACCAGGCTTGATTGAAGGCGACAGAACTTTTTTTCCGAACCGTACATGGGAAGTGACTACCCCTCCCCGTTGTGCCATGCCCGCGACTTCCGTCTTTTTAACATCGTAGCCCAGTGCCAGTGCCGCCTGTGACAATACATCGGCAGCCGTCATTACGCCCTGGCCGCCGACACCCACCACCAGAATATTAGTTACAGTGTCGGTGTTTAGGTCAGCAGTATTATGTTGAATATTCATTACTTCACCTCGATTGCATTGATCTTGTCGACATTGAATGCCGGAACAATCGCATCAGGGGCACAGGTATTGGT